>NZ_CP167894.1:1620479-1944575 GCF_041504345.1 Vibrio sp. BS-M-Sm-2 | reverse complement strand
CGGCTGGTTGGGCTATGAATAGAACCGGGAAGCGCAAACACTTCTCGACCTTGCTCCATCGCATAACGAGCCGTAATCAAAGAACCACTCTTTTCTGCCGCTTCAACAACGAGAGTTCCCAAAGACAAGCCACTTATAATACGGTTACGACGGGGGAAATGTTCAGGTCTCGGTTTAGCACTTGGGCGAAACTCTGAAATCAGCGCGCCATTCTCACAGATCCTCTCCGCTAGATTTCGGTGGCGGGCAGGATAAATGGAGTCCAAGCCAGAACCCAACACTGCAAAAGTTTCCCCTCCTTTATCCAGAGCACCATCATGAGCATAGCCATCGATACCTAAAGCTAAGCCACTGGTGACAATCAAACCGTTTTGGACAAACTCTTTGGCGAAGGACTTCGCTGTCTGCAGCCCTTCAAGACTGGCATTGCGACTGCCGACCATAGCGATTTGAGGTTCAATCAGCTTTTCGACGTGACCTTTAACGAAAAGAACACTGGGCGCAGAGGCAATCTCATTGAGCAGTTTGGGATAATATGAGCAATTCGGGGTAATAATGTGATGGTTAGGCTGTTTTGCTTGCCATGATAAGCAAGCCTCCACTTCTCTTGGGGCTTGCTCTCTTAGATAGGATATTTGCTTAGCTGACAAACCCATCGCTTGCAGCTGCTGACTTGAGTAGCCAACAATGTTCGAAGGGGAATCGATACTCAGCAGGCGAGAAAGGCGTTTGCCACCCCATTGCGGAACAAAACTTAGAGTTAACCAAGCACTCAGTTGTTGCTCATTCACTCGGTACCCTTAATCTCTTCCGTCAAAGCAAGGTCCAAAGGCGATACCGCCAGAATATCATTACTAACAGGCTTAGAGCTCTGAGTAATCAACGCGAGGCTAAAATATTGATAGGGACGAATAACCATCAAGCTACCCAGCGAGGTACTTGGCAATTGCACCTTATCGCTCGCCGCCGACTCTTTATAGCTGTATTCACCTTGCTTACCAAACACCACTGCACCGCTTTCGCTGAGGGTAAACATAGAGCCTTGGCGAAGGTTATCCTGTGAACCTTTGTTGATCACTACCACCTGATTCTTCGCGCTGTATTGGCTGCCATCTAACGAACCCAAGATATTAGCAAACTGACCCGCCGCACTAGGTGCAGGGTAAAACGTGGTAGAGAGCTTCACCTGATCAACACCAAGTTCAGGGAGCACCAGGTCGTTAAGCAATACCTCTTGCAATTGAGTGTCTATCTGCAAGCTACTGAACTCAGCATCCACTTCTTTTAAGCGCGCAGTGGCAACCAAGCGCAACGAGGTAATAGTCGCTTGGGGTTGCTGCCGTTGGTAAGTTTCAACGGCGCGGTAGATACCCCATTTTTGATGCTGCTGGTTACCTGAGATAAATAACCGGTCTGCACCCGATAAGAATCTCTTTCCATCACTGGTTCCTAATACCCGTTGCGCCGATTCGATATCTTGCTGCTCTACCAAGCGATCAGACTGTAAATACGGCAAAACTAGCCCCTCATTGACGGTAGGTACTGCTTTCTTCTCAGAGACACGAATCTTAGGGCTCAGCTTGATAACAGGCTTGAGGCTCAATACAGGCTCGCCATTAATCCAAACCAAAGACAGTTTATCTCCGGGGTAAATAAGATGAGGGTTTTCAATCTCTGGATTCACCTGCCATAACCTTGGCCACAACCATGGATTATCGAGATACATCGCAGAAATATCCCACAAGGTATCACCCTTAACCACCACATACGCCTCAGGTGCGCCCTGTTTAATGGTTAAAGGTTGCTCACTATTTTCCGCCGTAGCGGCGAACGAAATCGAGGCACAAACAAGAGATAAAGCAGGGAATAAATGACGCATGACCTAGGTTCCTTGGTCTGAATATATGACATCTGATTGGAGAATTACCTTCAGGATGCTGTCATTTGGCCTCTAAAATGTCTAGAATTGAGCCAACAAGGTTTAAGCTGTTTCGGCACAGTTCAATATTTCGAGTGTATATGTCTGTATTACAAGTATTAACATTACCAGATGATCGTCTACGTACCGTGGCGAAACCGGTAAAAGAAGTTACCCCAGAGATTCAAAAGTTCGTTGATGACATGATTGAAACCATGTACGACGAAGAAGGTATCGGCCTTGCGGCAACGCAAGTAGATTTCCACCAGCGCATCGTTGTTATCGATATTTCAGAGACGCGTGATGAGCCTATGGTTCTGATCAACCCTGAAATCACTGAAAAGCGCGGCGAAGATGGTATCGAAGAAGGCTGTCTATCTGTACCTGGCGCTCGAGCTCTAGTACCTCGCGCTGCAGAAGTAACGGTTAAAGCATTAGACCGTGACGGCAACGAATTCACATTCGACGCTGATGACCTTCTGGCTATCTGTGTTCAGCACGAACTTGACCACCTAGAAGGCAAGTTGTTTGTTGATTACCTATCGCCATTAAAGCGTAAACGTATCCAAGATAAGCTAGCGAAGATTAAACGTTTCAACGAGAAACAAGGTTAATCACCGCTGCTATTACTAAATTAGAAGGAAGCCTACCTTGAGTCAGTCTTTAAGAATTGTCTTCGCAGGTACTCCGGATTTCGCCGCCCGTCACTTGGCGGCGTTGTTGTCTTCGGAGCATGAAGTTATTGCTGTTTACACACAGCCAGATCGTCCAGCAGGCCGCGGTAAAAAACTGACTGCGAGCCCAGTAAAAAACATCGCACTTGAAAACAATATTCCGGTTTACCAACCTGAAAACTTCAAGTCAGATGAAGCTAAGCAAGAGCTAGCGGATTTGAATGCTGACATCATGGTTGTTGTAGCGTACGGCTTATTGCTTCCACAAGTGGTTTTAGATACGCCTCGCTTAGGTTGTATCAACGTGCATGGCTCTATCCTGCCGCGCTGGCGTGGTGCTGCTCCTATCCAACGCTCTATTTGGGCGGGTGATAAAGAGACAGGCGTGACGATCATGCAGATGGATATCGGCCTAGATACGGGTGACATGCTCAGTATCGCAACACTACCAATTGAAGCGACTGATACCAGTGCTTCAATGTACGAAAAGCTAGCTGGTCTTGGCCCTGATGCGCTTGTTGAGTGTTTGTCTGACATCGCTTCTGGTAAAGCGGTGGCTGAAAAACAAGACGACGAACTTTCTAACTACGCGAAGAAGCTAAGTAAAGAAGAAGCGCGTATCAACTGGAGTGATGACGCAGCTCATATTGAGCGCTGCGTTCGTGCTTTCAACCCATGGCCAATGAGCCACTTTGAAGCTGCGGAAAACAGCATCAAAGTATGGCAAAGCCGTGTAGCAGAGCAAACCTCTGATAAGCCTGCAGGTACTATTCTGCAAGCCGATAAAACGGGTATCTACGTAGCAACAGGACAAGGTGTACTTGTTCTTGAACAGCTGCAAGTGCCTGGTAAAAAAGCCATGTCAGTTCAGGATATCTTGAACTCTCGTGCAAGCTGGTTTGAAGTTGGAACTCAACTTTCTTAACCGCTTTTAAAGCTGCCATAAGCGCAGCTTAGAAAACCTTTACGAGGGCAGAGATGCCCTCATGTATTCAAATAAATATTCGGTACCCCTCATGAATGTTCGCGCTGCTGCTGCAAATGTCCTATTTCAAGTTGTCGATAAAGGCCACTCTCTTTCACACGCTCTCCCTGCGGCTCAAAAAACGATCCGCCCGCGAGACCATGCTCTACTGCAAGAGATTTGCTACGGCGCACTTCGTTACCTGCCTCGTTTAGAGTCAATCGCTAACGAACTAATGGAAAACCCGCTTAAAGGTAAAAAGCGTGTATTCCACCACCTAATCTTGGTGGGCATTTACCAACTGAGCTTCATGCGTATCCCTTCGCATGCTGCCGTTGCGGAAACAGTTGAGGGCACTAAAACACTGCGCGGTCCAAGCCTAAGTGGTTTGATCAACGCGGTATTACGTAGCTACCTACGTGACCAAGAAGAACTAGACGAGAAAGCCGTTAGCCACAATGCAGGCAAATATGGCCACCCAAGCTGGATCCTAAAAATGCTTCAAGAGAGCTACCCAGTTCAATGGGAGCAACTGGTTGAAGCAAACAACAGCAAGGCACCAATGTGGCTGCGCGTTAACCGCCAACACCACACTCGTGACGAGTATGTTGAACTGCTTAAAAACGAAAACATTGAATACACATTGCACCCTGAAGCAGCAGATGCCATAAAATTAGCTGCACCTTGTGATGTTACTTTACTTCCAGGCTTCGACAGAGGTTGGGTATCAGTACAAGACGCTGCCGCTCAGCTTTCAGTTGATTATCTAACACCAAAAGATGGTGAGCTAATCCTAGATTGTTGTGCTGCGCCAGGTGGTAAAACGGCACACATTCTTGAACATACCAATGACACTGAAGTGGTTGCGATTGACTGCGACATTAAACGCCTAGACCGTGTTTACGATAACCTTGAACGTCTACAACTGCGTGCCGACGTAATTTGTGGTGATGCTCGCTACCCTGAAGAGTGGTGGATGGGTGATAAGTTCGACCGTATCCTACTTGATGCACCTTGTTCAGCGACCGGCGTAATTCGCCGTCATCCTGACATCAAGTGGCTACGTCGTGCATCTGACATTGATGCGCTGGCTGAACTGCAAAGCGAAATTATGGATGCCATGTGGCGTCAGCTGAAAGAAGGCGGCACCATGGTTTATGCGACATGTTCTATCACGCCGCAAGAAAACGTGCTGCAAGTGAAAGCATTCCTAGAGCGTACTGAGAACGCAACGCTGGTTGGGTCTGATATCGAAAATCCGGGTCGTCAAATACTACCTGGAGAAGAAGATATGGATGGCTTCTACTATGCAGTTCTAGTAAAACAGGCATAACAACTAACAGCGGCTAAGAATTTATTTCTTAGCCGCTGTTTCTTTCTAGTGCATTATCAAAACAAAGTTAGATAACTAGAATTACCACGGTAAAGAAAAGAGAAAGGCTATGAAGATCATTATCCTAGGTGCTGGACAAGTTGGCGGTACCCTTGCTGAAAACCTGGTTGGTGAAAACAATGACATCACCATTGTCGACCGTAATGCTGACCGACTGCGTGAACTTCAGGATAAGTACGACCTTAGGGTTGTAAACGGTTATGCCAGCCACCCAAACACACTACGTGAAGCGGGTGCGCAAGATGCCGACATGTTGGTTGCAGTAACCAACATGGATGAAACCAACATGGCTGCATGTCAGGTTGCCTTCTCTCTTTTCAATACACCGAACCGAATTGCCCGTATTCGTTCTCCAGAATATCTGGAAGAGAAAGAAGCGCTATTCAAATCAGGCGCGATCCCAGTCGATCACCTTATCGCACCCGAAGAGTTAGTGACCAGCTACATTGAGCGCTTGATTCAATACCCAGGCGCACTACAGGTTGTGAGCTTTGCTGAACAGAAGGTTAGCCTAGTCGCAGTAAAAGCTTACTACGGTGGACCATTGGTTGGTAACGCACTGTCTGCTTTGCGTGAGCACATGCCGCACATTGATACTCGTGTTGCCGCTATCTTCCGTCAAGGTCGCCCTATTCGCCCACAAGGTACTACCATCATTGAAGCCGATGATGAGGTTTTCTTTGTCGCGGCGAGTAACCATATCCGCTCAGTAATGAGTGAACTGCAACGCCTAGAGAAACCGTATCGTCGCATCATGATTGTTGGCGGTGGTAACATTGGTGCAAGCTTGGCAAAACGCCTTGAGCAAAGCTACAGCATAAAGCTTATCGAGCGCAGCTACACTCGCGCCGAGAAGCTGTCTGAAGAATTAGAAAACACCATCGTATTCTGTGGTGATGCAGCCGACCAAGAACTGCTGACTGAAGAGAACATCGATCAGGTCGACGTGTTCATTGCCCTAACCAATGAAGATGAAACCAACATCATGTCAGCCATGCTGGCTAAGCGAATGGGTGCCAAGAAGGTAATGGTACTGATTCAGCGCGGTGCTTACGTAGACCTTGTTCAGGGTGGTGTGATTGATATTGCGATCTCTCCACAGCAAGCGACCATTTCTGCGCTGCTTACTCACGTTCGTCGTGCTGATATTGTAAACGTATCATCTCTACGTCGCGGCGCTGCAGAGGCGATCGAAGCGATTGCTCACGGTGACGAAACCACATCTAAAGTCGTTGGCCGAGCGATTGGCGACATCAAACTACCACCGGGCACCACTATTGGTGCGATTGTTCGAGGAGAAGAGGTACTTATCGCGCACGATAGAACTGTAATCGAACAAGATGACCACGTAGTAATGTTCCTAGTGGACAAGAAATACGTGCCTGATGTTGAGTCTCTTTTCCAACCGAGTCCGTTCTTCTTATAGCCTTGTTCTCGTAAGCTTCTTCTCACAACCTTCTTCGTTGTGAGAACGACGCTCCGGCACAAAGCGATGGTCTATTAAGCTATGGTCAACTTTCGTCCGATATTATTAGTGATAGGGTTAGTGTTATCAAAACTGGCCCTGTTCATGTACATCCCTACATTGGTTGCATTTTTCACAGGCACCGGTGGCTTCCTCGAGTTTGGTCAGTCGGTAGTGATCACGCACATAGTGGCGTTCATCTGCTTGAGCTTAGGCCGTTCAGCTAAGTTCCGGCTTGGTGTGCGGGACATGTTCCTGATCACCTCTCTGGTATGGACTATAGCCAGTGCCTTTGCTGCACTGCCGTTTGTCTTCATCAACCACATCAGCTTCACCGACGCCTATTTTGAAACCATGTCTGGTATCACCACGACAGGCTCAACCGTATTAAGCGGCTTAGACAGCATGGCACCAAGCATTCTGTTGTGGCGTTCCATACTGCAATGGTTAGGTGGCATCGGCTTCATCGTTATGGCGGTAGCGGTTCTGCCAATGCTCAACGTCGGTGGTATGCGCCTGTTCCAAACCGAATCATCCGATTGGTCAGATAAAAGCAGCCCACGAGCGAAAACGGTCGCGAAGAACATCGTGGCGGTTTATCTGGTTCTGACTGGCTTGTGCATTATTAGCTACCTGTTTGCAGGCATGGGCATCTTTGACGCGATCAATCACGCCTTCACAACACTGTCGACGGGGGGATACTCAACATCCGATGGCTCGATGAACCACTTCTCTAACAGTGCTCACTGGGTGGGAACGCTGTTCATGTTCCTTGGCGGCCTGCCTTTCCTATTGTTCGTTAGCGCACTGCGTGGTAGAAAACTCTCAATCCTCTACAAAGATGCGCAAGTGAGAGGTTTCACGTATCTATTTTTGGTCACCAGTGCCGTAATATCGACATGGTTGGTGGTTAGAGATGGCTACACAGTCATGGATGCGATGCGTGTTTCGATGTTCAACATAGTGTCAGTCGTCACCACAACCGGTTTTGGCTTAGAAGACTTCACCGCGTGGGGCGCACTACCAACCACTTTATTTGCGTTTCTAATGATGGCGGGCGCTTGCTCAGGTTCAACCTCTGGCGGTATCAAAATCTTCCGTTTCCAGATCGCGATGACCATGCTTCATAAACAAATGATGAAGCTGATTCACCCGTCGGGTGTCTTTGTTCAACGCTATAACCAACGACCAGTAAATGACGACATTGTGCGTTCACTGGTCGCATTTGGTTTGATGTTCTTTATTACGATTATCTTAATTGCAGGTGGCTTGAGCACGATGGGACTTGATCCCGTGACCAGTATATCTGGCGCTATCACAGCCGTTGCCAACGTTGGTCCAGGCATGGGCAGTGTGATCGGTCCAACGGGGAACTTTGCGCCGCTGCCAGACGCTGCTAAATGGCTATTAAGTTTAGGAATGCTGATGGGGCGACTCGAGATACTGACGCTGATCGTTCTATTTTTCCCAGCCTTTTGGCGACGCTAACCAAGCACAAAATCAAGGAAACAGAGATGAAATCATACGTACTTCTCGCAGGCGCATTGCTTAGCAGTTCTGCATTCGCCGACCAGTTGGTGACTCTACCTGATGGTAAAGAAATTTTACTGAAAGACGATTTCACATGGCAATATCATAGTAAGACCTCATCTGACGGAGAGCCTGCACTAAAAAGTATTCCGATAGCCAAAAGTACGCGCGGGACTACAATCACGATTGGTGATACAAAACCAAGCTTACAGGTTTCTAAATCAGGTGTGGATGTTTTGATTGGGGCTGGACTCTACGAAAATGCGCAGTTGATTCTACCGATTTCTATTACTAACCAGAGCACGCAAGCAGTAGTGTTAGTAACCTTAAAAGTTACGGTCTATTCACCAACGGGTGAGCTACTTCATCAAGAAAGCATTAATACATGGCAATCTATCAAACGTATGGCAGACACTTACCTTCGTCCACAAACTTCTGCCGAAGGTAAGTATTTAGCAATTGATGTTGATAAGTACCCGGAATATAAAATCGATGTCGATATTACCGACGTTTCAACACGTTAGAAGTCTATCGTAGTAACGCTAAACCGGAGTCACGTACAAATAAATAGCGAAGAAATGGCAAGCGCAGCCCGCCAAAACAAACAAGTGCCAGATGGCGTGGTTGTACGGGATGCGTTTTGTCACATAGAAAATAACACCCAACGAGTAGATCACGCCACCGAGCGCCAATAACACCAAGCCGCCTATTTCGATATTCATCGCCAGTTGATACACCACAATCAACGACAGCCAGCCCATAGCTAAATAAATGAACAACGATAAGCGCTTAAATCGGTAGACGAAGGCAATCTTCATGGTGATACCGACCAGCGCAATTCCCCAAATAACCGCCATCAAGCCCATCGCCAGTGGGGTTCTTAAACCAACCAATAAAAACGGGGTGTAGCTACCTGCGATCAGTAAATAAATCGCACAGTGATCGAGGGTTTTCAATAAACGCTTGGTCTTCTCTGTGGTGATCGAGTGATAGAGCGTGGAAGCAAGAAAGAGCAGGATAATGCTGCTGCCATAGATTGCCATACTAGCAACAGTCAACATGTCGGCTTGGTAATCAAACGCGCGAACCAGCAACAAGATCAGACCAACCACGCCAAGCACGACGCCCAAGCCATGGGTTATCGCATTAGCGCGTTCTTCGATGTCGCTGTATTCGCTGGCTGATGATGCAGACATGAGTATCCTACTAGAGTATATGTTCAATTGACCTAGTATTGCACATTAAGCTTACACGTGTAAGCTTAAATTTTTATGACATCTTTTATGACATTCATAACGCCTAAACTGTGTGATGAGGCTCGGCTCTCTAAAGCTAAATAACCAAAGAGCTGACTAAGAGGCGCTATCTAGATACTCAAGCACCATCTTGCCGGCATCTTCTGGTGAGGTATCAAGCGGGACGCTCAATTGGCGTTGTAACTGACCAATACCAAGCAAGCTCGCTAACATGCCTTTGGCACCATCGCGATTTCTATCGATCTCAAACCACAGCTTGAGCTCTGTTTCATCGTGGTATGCAACCACCTCCAATTCACGCCAGCGGCCATGATAAGGGCCAGTCGTAGGAACAAATTCGAACTCTTGCACAAATGGTAACTCAAAACCTTCCACCGCTTCACACTCGACTTGGCGAATGCGCAGGCCTTGGGCTTCAAGTTCGTTAAAAATACCATCGAGGAGTGCATCAGGACGAACCGTTAAGATATCTTTATCCGATGGATCAATCGCCATCGCAATGTCCAGCCCGGTTTCAAGCCACACCTTTGAGTCACCAATCGTGACCGGTGTATTCAGCGGGACATCAAACTCACATTCAAAATCACGGGTTTCACCCGGTTGAATAACAAAGGCATACGGCAGACTCCATTTTGCTAATGAATAGGTCTGGTGCATACGGCGTGTTTGACCGCCCTCTTGCCTTTGTGAGTTCATGGTGACTTCTTTTACGTAACGACAACACAGATTAAGATCGATATTGTCGATCTCCTGTGGCTGAGCGCCACCATACACATGCACAATAATGCTCGCCTTCTGCCCTGGATACAGCACTTCCTGTTGCAACACAGAATCGACCTTGGCCGACCCAATACCAAAACTTGCTAACGTTTTCTTTAAGAACGACATATGCACCTCCTTTAAAGCATCATCTTAAGCCTGAAAGAGGTTCAAACTCAAATATACTGCTCACACTATTTTAGCTCTAATATCGTTTAATTATCACTCAGACGTCGATCGATAACTTAGATAGTGATAATCTAAGCCTTGATATGCATGCATGTCATTATCCTGATTTATTCTTCGGATTGGCGAAAGCCAGACGAGTGACGCTTCAAGCAATTGAGGTAGAGCTCATGGTAAATCAGGCCATTAGATTGGCAATGGATATGCCTGACCGTTAGGTAAATTAATGCGCCCAACAGCTGTCAGGTTCTCGCACACCAACCGTAGTGCGATGCGTCGTCGTAGTGGCTTTGCTGCTGCTCCAACGGCTAAGAAATTGGCTCCTACAATGACTCTAGTTGAGAAGACTGCTTTATTAGCACCGACTACAACAAAAGTGATTAGAGCCGCTTAACAAAAAGCGCAGTTTTTACTGCGCTTTTTTCTTGCCCAGACCCGCCTTGAAATGTGTTTACACATTGGTATTCCCTATCCGATTTGATACCTTAACCACAAATCATTATAAAATTTGTGGAGAAGTAAAGTATGAAGTGTCACCGCATTGAAGAACTGCTTGAACTGATGGAGCCTGAATGGCAAAAAGATCAAGAGCTTAACCTATTAGAGTTCATCATTAAGCTATCAAAAGAAGCAGGCTACCAAGGCAAACTTGAAGAACTGACTGATGATGTTCTTATCTACCATCTTAAAATGCGTAACAGCGAAAAAGATGAAATGATCCCGGGTCTGAAAAAAGACCAAGAAGATGATTTCAAAACCGCAATTCTAAAAGCGCGTGGCCTTCTTTAGTCGCCGATTTGTTTAGAACTCAATTGCTGTTATAGATAAAACACTCAATTTTAAAAAGCGACCACTCGGTCGCTTTTTTGTTTCTGTTCGCTATTTTTTCGTCACAACTGTTATGACTTTTGTTGTTAAAGGTTGATAGCGTTAAAGAAATGAGAACAAGATTGTCGCTATAATCGCCATCCATAAGAATCTTCTAAAATAATAAGAGTGAGTGCGATAACAACAAATGCACCAAGCTCTATTTCAACAGGTTCTCTAAACCATACTTTCAAGTAATGTCGTCATGCCCAACTTAACCGGGCAAACAAGCCACAAAAAGGATAGTCCATGAGTCAGGATAAAATCGATATCAAAGATGTGACTCCTAAAACCTTTAACCCGAAAACACATAAAGGTAATGGAGATCGATTTAACCCAAGTAACCGAATCTATGTTCGAGAAAGCAAAGGTAAATTCCAACAACTGCGTCGCTATGGCGGTTGGTTCTTACTTTTACTTTTTGCGCTTATCCCATGGATTCCATTTGGTGAACGCCAAGCGATCTTGCTCGATATCGGCAGCCAACAGTTCAACTTCTTTGGCACCACCTTATACCCACAAGATCTGACCCTACTCGCGATCCTATTTATGATTGCCGCGTTTGGCTTATTCTTCATAACCACCTTCTTAGGCCGTGTCTGGTGTGGCTATTTATGTCCGCAAACCGTCTGGACCTTCATGTACATTTGGTTCGAAGAGAAACTAGAAGGGGCTGCCAATAAGCGAAGAAAACAAGACTTAGGCAAACTGACAACCAATTTAATCCTCAGAAAAACTGTCAAACACATTGCGTGGTGGGCGATTGCCATTGCGACGGGTTTAACTTTTGTTGGTTACTTCATCCCGATCAAAGAGTTAGTGGTTGGTTTCTTTACCTTTAATTCATCGTTCTGGCCAGTGTTTTGGGTACTGTTCTTTGCAGGCTGCACCTATGCTAATGCAGGTTGGATGCGTTCAATTGTTTGTCTGCACATGTGTCCTTACGCGCGTTTCCAATCGGCAATGTTCGATAAAGACACCTTCATTGTGGGCTACGATACAGAACGCGGTGAAAGCCGTGGCCCCCGATCTCGCAAGGCTGATCCAAAAGAGCTTGGTCTAGGCGATTGTATTGACTGTAATTTATGCGTTCAAGTGTGCCCAACGGGTATCGATATCCGTGACGGTCTACAATACGAATGCATTAACTGTGGCGCGTGTATTGATGCCTGTGACAACACCATGGAACGAATGGGCTATGAAAAAGGCCTGATCAACTACACCACCGAGCACAGACTTGAAGGCCACTCAACCAAGGTAATGCGTCCTAAGCTGTTGGGCTATGGAGCCATCTTAATCGTGATGCTGGGCCTATTCTTCGTGCAAATCGCGAGTGTTGATCCTGCTGGCCTAAGTGTTCTACGTGACAGAAATCAGCTGTTTAGGGTCAATAGCCTAGGGTTGGTTGAAAACACCTACACCTTGAAAGTGATCAACAAGACTCAACAAGAGCAAGAGTACAAACTCGATGTTAGCGGACTGCCCGATTCGATCTGGTATGGCAAACAGAAGATTACTGTCGATCCAGGCGAGGTTTTGAACCTACCTATCAGTTTAGGCGCCGACCCAGAAAAACTGAGCTCACCAGTTTCGACAATTCAGTTTATACTCTCGGATAATGAAGAGTTTACGATGGAAGTCGAAAGCCGCTTTATCAAGAAGCTCTGATACCTGCACCTTAGTGCTTGGTATAACAACCCAATAAATGGAAAAAGGCTCAGTAATGAGCCTTTTTTATTCTATGACGATGCAAGCCTTTAACTTTGATAACCTGACTCCTGACTTCATGTGGTACGCACTGGAGAGCATCGGAGTTCGCGCTGAATCCGGGCTTCTCGCTCTCAACAGTTACGAAAACCGTGTATATCAGTTCACCGATGAAGATCGTAAGCGCTACGTCGTTAAGTTTTATCGTCCGCAACACTGGAACAAAGCACAGATCCAAGAAGAGCATGACTTCGCACTCGAGCTTATCGAACAAGAGATGCCAATTGCACCTCCAATGCGAATCAACGGTGCAACCTTACATGAATACCAAGGCTACCTATTTGCCTTGTTTGAAAGTGTCGGCGGCAGACAGTATGAAGTGGATAACCTAGACCAACTGGAAGGCGTAGGCCGTTTTCTTGGTCGTATTCATAAAGCCAGCGCGGGAAGAACATTCCAGCATCGCCCGACAATCAGCTTAGATGAATACCTTTATCAGCCACGTAAGATTCTAGAGAATTCTCAGTTTATCCCGACGCACCTAGAAAACGCGTTCTTCAATGACGTTGACCTTCTGATAAAAGAGCTAGAGAGCCAGTGGCCGAGCAACATTGAGAATATCCGCCTGCACGGTGACTGCCACCCTGGCAATATTTTGTGGCGCGATGGGCCAATGTTCGTCGATCTTGATGACGCACGTAACGGCCCTGCGATACAAGATCTGTGGATGCTGCTCAATGGCGAGCGCCAAGATAAGCTGATGCAACTGGATATTCTGCTAGAGAGTTATCAAGAGTTTTGCGATTTTAATACCGCACAACTGAAACTAATCGAGCCGCTACGCGGTCTACGTATGGTGCATTACATGGCATGGTTGGCGAAACGATGGCACGATCCAGCGTTTCCTCTCGCCTTCCCATGGTTTAATGATCCGAAATATTGGGAGCAACAAGTACTTGCTTGTAAAGAGCAAATTGCTACCCTGCAAGAGCCACCACTTTCGTTAATGCCTCAGTGGTAACCGCAATCGCAACATACAACTAGATAAAAATTCAAACATAATGGAGATTGGATAAATGAAAAAGCTATTCGCATTTTTCTCATTGATCATGTTGAGCCTTTCAGCTCACGCTGCGAAATTTAACGAAGGTGAACACTATAAAGTTCTCAACCTAGAAGCATCAAAAAAACCAATGGTGACAGAATTCTTCTCTTTCTACTGCCCACACTGTAATAGCTTTGAGCCAATCATCCAGCAGCTAAAACAACAGCTACCTAAAGACGCTAAGCTACAAAAGAACCATGTTTCATTCATGGGTGGCAACATGGGTCTGCCAATGAGCAAGGCTTATGCGACGATGATTGCACTGAAAGTTGAAGACAAAATGGTGCCAGTGATGTTTAACCGCATCCACACCATGAACAAGCCACCACGTGATGAAGCAGAACTGCGTCAAATCTTCCTAGACGAAGGTGTTGATGCGAAGAAGTTCGATGCTGCGTATAACGGCTTTGCAGTAGATTCGATGGTTCGTCGCTTCGACAAAGCATTCAAAGACAGCGGCCTTTCTGGTGTACCTGCTGTTGTAGTTAACAACCGTTACTTAGTAGAAGCGCAAGGTATTAACTCTCTCGATGAGTACTTCGAGCTGGTTAACTTCTTGTTAAAGAAGTAAGGTAGTGATTAAAGGAAGCTTCGGCTTCCTTTTTTTCCTAGTTCAAAAATCATCATTGATAAATAATCAGCCATAAAACTCAGAGCTTTACTGGTATTAATAACCCGTCCTAAGAACCGGTGGGCAAGGAGCCCTTAAATGAAAATAAAAATCACACTTCTCGCATTAAGCGTTGTTACTTCGCCAGCCTTTGCCAAACTTGCAGACGAACAAGGTTTCAGTGGTGAAATCTCTATCAATACCGGGGTAACCTCTTCCTCCTCAAATTTTAATACCGATGCTGATAGCACCCTCTCATCAAATAAACAGAAAGCCTCATCTGAAAGCTCATTTCTTGTCGCACCTTTAGGCAGTGTCGCTTACACCTTTGGTGAAAAGCTGAACCATCAGGTTTACACAGGTACCGCGCGTGATGATGTGGCGACGGGTACTGTTGTGCTTGAGGTTGGTTATAAATACCAACTAGAGTCAGGCATGACCATCGATGCTTCGATTCTGCCAACTATTATGTCTGGCGAGACTTGGGCCGATCCGTACAACACGACGTCAGCTCGCAGCAAAACCGACGAGACGGGTAATGCCTTTCGTTTAACACTAGAGAGCATCGCTGGCTCTGCTTTCTCTTTAGACATGGCCTACGCCACCAAAGATGTGAAAGATGATCGAGTTGAAGACGCGCTAAAACGCGACGCCGATACTTTCTACCTGAAAGGTCAATATCGTCAGCCAATCAGTCGTACCATGATGTTAGTACCGTCACTGATCTACCAATCAAGTTCTGCAGATGGCAAAGCTGCCTCTTATGAACAGTTTGGCGGTGAGGTAAGCTTATTTGGCGGCATGGGACGTCATCAATACGCACTAACGGCGGGTTACAAACAACGCTCTTACGATGCGAGCAGCATTACTTTCCAAAAGAAACGCAGTGACGATAACATCAATCTATTCGCCGCGTATGAATATGATCAATTCATGGATTGGGAAAACTGGTCGTTTGTTTCTCTTGCGGGCTACGGTACTAGTGACTCGAACATTACCTTCTATGATGAGTCTCAATACATCGTCTCACTCGGCCTGAACTACAAGTTCTAACTCCAGCCAGCGCCAATAAATTATCAAACTAAAGCCTGCACACTGAACTGACCCCCAATAGTTGGACACCAATTATTGGGGGTCTTTTTATGTCCAAATATAGCCGAGAGCTAAAATGTATCATTGCTAAGCAATACTTAGATGGCACGTCATCTCTCTACTTAGCAAAACAATATTCAATTTCTTCAAGACAGATACGGTATTGGGCTCAAGTCTTTGCCATCCATGGTACTGATTCATTTTTACCAACTAACCATGCGGCTACTGCTCAGACAAAACGAAAAGCATTGAATTTAATGTGGACGAATGAATGGTCTCTCACGCACACTAGCGCAGTATTAAACCTCTCATCCCCTGGGATACTCTCAGTCTGGCTCAAACGATTTAATGAGCTCGGTATCAAAGGGCTCAAAATGCGCCAGAAAGGAAGACCCTCAATGAAACAGCAACCTCAACGTACCACTAAGCCTGATAATGAAATGACGCTTGAGGAGCTAAAAGAGGAGTTGGTTTACTTACGAACCGAGAATGCCGTTCTAAAAAAGTTGGAAGAGTTGGAGCAGGAAAAAAACCGTCGAACAAAGAAAAAGCGGTCATAGCTCTAACTCTTAAAGGCAAGTACCCGTTGAAGCACTTACTGCACACTCTACAGCTGGCAAAAAGTGTCTTTTATTATCAGGCTCAAACGAGCAAGCGCCCAAATAGCTACGAACGTGAGCTGCGGTTGATAAAGTCAATTTATCATGAGCATAAGGGCCGATACGGCTACCGCCGTATTCACTTGGAATTAAAAAATCAGGGGTTCGTGCTTAACCACAAAACGGTTCAAAGGCTTATGGCTCAGCTCAACCTTAAATCGACGGTCAGGATTAAAAAGTATCGTTCATACCGAGGAGAGTCTGGAACAGCTGCTCCTAACGTGCTTGAAAGAGATTTTAGTGCGACTCAACCCGACGAAAAGTGGGTAACTGATGTCACGGAGTTCAAAGTCAAAGAGCAGAAAGTATACTTGTCTCCCGTTGTCGACTTGTTTACTCAGGAAGTGGTTGCTTATAGAGTGGCCAAAAGTGCCTGCTTGCCGCTAGTCACGGATATGCTGACGGAAGCCATATCAAAGCTTAAACCCAACTCAAAGCCAATTATACATAGCGATCAAGGTTGGCAATATCGCCATCGACAGTATCAAAAAAAGGTAGCGGAGAGTGGGTTAACACAAAGCATGTCGAGAAAAGGTAACTGCTTGGATAATGCGGTTGCTGAAAACTTTTTTGCTTTACTCAAAACAGAGATGTATCACAACCAAAGCTTTGAAGATGCAGATGCTCTGATAGAGCAAATTAAAGAATACATCGAGTACTACAATACCAAACGTATAAAAGTGAAACTAAAAGGCCTGACTCCGATAGAATATCGAACTCAGGCCTTGAAAGCCGCTTAACAGAAATGTCCAACTTTACGGGGTCACTTCACACAAGCAGGCTTTCTATTTACTACTACACAGCTTGAGCCGTGAGTTGCTTCAACAATCGGTCCATCGCTCGATAGCCCAGCGCTTCCGATAGGTGTTTCTTTTCTATCTGCTCGTTACCGTCAAGGTCAGCAATGGTTCGCGCTACCTTAATGATTCGGTGATAGGCACGAATCGACAGCCCCAATCGATGGAGTGCTGTCTCAAGAAACTCCGCATCTTCACGTCGCAGTGGGCAATACTTCTCAATTTCTCGACTGCCGAGTAAAGCATTTGATTTATGGTTGCGAGATAACATGGTTTGACGAGCCTGTTTGACCCTGTGCTTTACGACTTGGGTGGTTTCACCTCGGTCACCTCCTTCGGCCAACATTCCCTTGGGCAATAGAGGTATCTCCAATGACATATCGAACCTATCTAGCAAGGGGCCAGATAAGCGGTTGAGATAGCGCAAGATTATCTGTGGGTTAGCCCGCGCTTGATTACCTTCGTAGTAACCTGTTGGACTTGGGTTGAGTGCACCGACCAACTGAAAGCGCGCAGGGAAACGCGTCTTGCCCGCTGCACGGGAGATAATAATCTCGCCCGACTCTAGTGGCTCACGTAATGAATCGAGCACCTTACGCTCAAACTCTGGCATCTCATCCAAGAACAATAAGCCGTTATGCGCCAAAGAGATCTCTCCGGGGCGAGGCACTGAGCCTCCTCCCACCAATGCCGCCATTGAGCTTGAATGGTGAGGGGATCGAAAAGGTCGTTGCTTCCAGTTGTACTGATTGATCTCTTGCTGCGTTAACGAAGCGACCGATGCAGTTTCCATCGCCTCGTCATCACTCATTTCAGGTAACAAATCACGCAGACGAGACGCCAACATAGTCTTGCCAGTTCCTGGAGGGCCAAGGAAAAGTAAGTTGTGATTTCCAGCGGCTGCTATCTCCAGAGCTCGCTTACCTTGTTGTTGGCCGATAATATCTTGTAGGTCGCGAAGCACTGAAACATCAGCCTGATGATGTTCCGTTCTATATAGGCCAAGCTGAGTCTGTCCACACATGTCAGCACAAACCTCCAACAAGGTTTGCGCAGATTTATGGGCTCCCTTGCCCACTAGCGCAGCCTGATCACCGTTATGGTGTGGAACAACTAAGCATCGTTCGACGCTATCGGCAGCTAACGTCGCAGGCAACACGCCCTTTACTGAACGCAGCTCTCCAGACAGCGCCAACTCACCGATGAATTCATGCTGTGCGATCTTTGATGTCGGAAGCTGATCAGATGCCACTAAAATCCCAAGCGCGATTGGCAAATCGAAACGACCTCCTTCTTTGGGTAAATCGGCAGGAGCGAGGTTGACCGTGATTCTTTTTGATGGAAATTCAAAGCGAGAATTGATGATCGCACTTCTTACTCGATCTTTAGATTCCTTAACCGTTGTTTCAGGTAGACCCACTAACGTAAAGCCAGGCATTCCATTGCTTATATGCACCTCAACAGTCACTTCTGGCGCCTCTACACCAACACTAGCTCGACTATGAATTATCGCGAGTCCCATAACTTTCCTTTGTCTTTGATTTAAAAGTATTCGCTCTGGATATTCGTTGCTCACCAAAGCTATAAGGTTGTTATATAGCTTGATGGAATGGTGTTTTAATGTGAAAAAAGAATGACATTTTCCTTGTCATGCGGCAGATTTGTGTGATAACACTAGAGATATAGACTTTTACTGAAGACAATAAACGAGAAAACTCGAATATTATGATTTTTAACGCTCGCATTTACGCACTGATTAACCTGATTATCGTAGTCATTATTAAGACTGCGCGGGGGCGAGTGGGAAGAAAGTAACCACGAATTAGAAAAAACCCCCGCACTGACAAGTCCGGGGGTTTTTTCTAATTTAAACATTCGATTTTTATATTTTTGAGCATTTTCGGCTTTGCCGATTTACAGGAAGAATGGGAGCACAAGATGTGCAGAGACAAAGGAAACAGTTACCAAAATAAAGGTAATACGGGAGAATTCCGATGAAAGGCGCAGAACTAGTCGTATCCGCACTCAAGCAACAAGGAATTGAGACCGTATTTGGTTACCCAGGCGGTGCCATCATGCCAATCTACGATGCACTTTATGATGGCGGGGTTGAGCATATCCTATGTCGTCATGAGCAAGGCGCTGCAATGGCCGCGATCGGTATGGCTCGTGCAACACAAGATGTCGCTGTTTGTATGGCAACCTCGGGACCAGGTGCAACGAACCTAGTCACTGGCCTTGCAGATGCCTTTATGGATTCAATCCCATTGGTTGCTATCACAGGTCAGGTTGCAAGTTCCCACATTGGTACCGATGCATTCCAAGAGATGGATGTGATTGGTATGTCTCTGTCATGTACCAAGCACAGTTACCTAGTTACCGACATTGAAGAATTGGCTCCAACCCTAGCTGAAGCCTTTGTAGTAGCGAAGTCTGGCCGCCCAGGTCCAGTTATCGTCGATATTGCTAAAGATGTTCAACTAGCAGAAGCTCCTGTTAAAACTCTCCCAGAATTTACTCCACCAGCGATTCCTGTTGCAACAACCGATGCTATTGAGCAGGCACAGTACTTTTTGTCTCAAGCTACCCGCCCTGTTTTATACGTAGGTGGTGGTGTTCAACTCGCTAAAGCGACCGATGCTGTTCGTGAGTTCTTACGCCTTAACCCGATGCCTGCAGTAAGTACATTGAAAGGCTTGGGTACTATCGAACGTGACGACCCACACTACCTTGGCATGTTGGGCATGCACGGCACCAAAGCCGCTAACCTAGTGGTTCAAGAGAGTGACCTGCTGATTGTTGTTGGCGCTCGTTTCGATGACCGAGTAACCGGTAAGCTTGATACCTTTGCACCACACGCGAAAGTTATCCATATCGATATTGATGCCGCTGAGTTCAGCAAACTGCGTCTTGCTAATGCGCCAATTCGTGGTGACATCAACAAGATCATGCCTCAGTTGGAACTAAGCCAAGACATCTCATCTTGGGTTCACCACTCTGAAGGGCTTCGTAGCTCATTCAAATGGCGCTACGACCACCCAGGTGATCTGATCTTTGCTCCGCTACTGTTGAAGCAACTGTCAGACATGATGCCAGCAAGCTCTATTGTTTCGACCGATGTTGGCCAACACCAAATGTGGGCAGCTCAACACATTCAACCTCGCGATCCACAGAACTTCATCACCTCTGCCGGTTTAGGCACCATGGGCTTTGGCTTACCAGCCGCTATGGGTGCGTCGGTTGGGCGTCCTGATGACCAATCTATACTTATCTCTGGTGATGGGTCGTTCATGATGAACGTGCAAGAACTTGGCACGCTGAAACGCCGCCAAATCCCAGTGAAGATGGTGCTTCTAAATAACTCTCGCTTGGGTATGGTTCGCCAATGGCAATCATTGTTCTTCGATGGCCGCCACAGTGAAACCATCCTAGATGACAACCCAGACTTCGTGATGCTAGCGAAAGCCTTCGATATCCCGGGTAAAACCATCACGCGTAAAGAAGAAGTAGAACCAGCATTGAAAGAGATGCTTGAGAGCAAAACCGCTTACCTACTTCATGTTCTTATCGATGAAGAAGAGAACGTATGGCCACTAGTACCGCCAGGTGCTTCAAACAGTGAGATGTTGGAGAACACATAACATGAAAAGATACCTATTAGACATCAAAGCCGATGATAAGCCTGTACTACTAGAGCGTGTTCTTCGTGTTATCCGCCACCGTGGCTTTATTGTTAAGCAAGTCGCAGGCACTCAAAACCACGAAAGCAAAGTGGCGAGTGTTGAGATCATTGTCGACAGTGACCGTCCGATCTCTTTCTTGGTCAATCAAATCGAAAAGCTGTGGGATGTGCGTACCGTTGACGTTATCTCTATCAGTCGTAATGAATTGCCAAACAATAACTTACAACAAAAGATAAACGCATAAGGAACCGCAAACATGACAGCTAAAACGGCAGACTATATTTGGTTTAACGGTGAGATGGTTCCTTGGGCAGAGGCGAACGTTCACGTCCTGACTCACGCAATGCACTACGGTACTTCTGTGTTTGAAGGTGTTCGTTGCTACAACACACCAAAGGGTCCGGTGATTTTCCGTCACCCTGAACACGCTAAGCGCCTAAAAGACTCAGCAAAAATCTACCGCTTCCCGATTCCTTACACTGAGGAAGAAATTATGGAAGCGACTCGCGAAACGCTACGTCAAAATAAGCTAGAGTCAGCGTACATCCGCCCTCTCGGCTTTGTCGGGAACGTTGGTTTAGGTGTATGTCCACCAGAAAACACTGAGATGGAACTGATCATCGCTGCTTTCCCTTGGGGCTCTTACCTAGGTGAAGAAGCTCTAGAAAATGGCGTAGACGCGATGATCTCTAGCTGGAACCGTGCGGCACCAAACACCATCCCAACCGCTGCTAAAGCGGGTGGTAACTACCTATCTTCACTACTGGTTGGTGGTGAAGCACGTCGTCATGGTTACGATGAAGGTATCGCGCTAAGTGTTGATGGTTACCTTTCTGAAGGCGCTGGTGAAAACATCTTTGTAGTACGCAATGGCGTACTATCTACACCACCAGCGACCAGTGCAATTCTGCCGGGCATCACTCGTGATTCGATCATGACACTAGCAAAAGACATGGGTTATGAGATCCGTGAAGAGAACATTGCTCGCGAAGCGCTATATCTTGCCGATGAAGTATTCATGACAGGCACAGCTGCAGAGATCGTTCCGGTTCGCAGTGTAGACAAAATTACAGTAGGTGAAGGCAAACGCGGCCCTATCACTGAAAAGGTTCAAGCGGCTTACTTTGGTCTATTCAATGGAACCACTGAAGATAAGTGGGGCTGGTTAGACTATGTGTACCCAGCATACCAAACTTCAGAAAACCAAACACAAACAACTAAGTAAGCAACAGCCAAATATTTTATAAGGATTTAAGCAATGCCAATCTATCGTTCAGCAACGACTACCCACGGACGCAACATGGCTGGTGCGCGCGCTTTATGGCGTGCAACTGGTGTTAAAGATGATGACTTCGGTAAGCCAATCATC
Organism: Vibrio sp. BS-M-Sm-2; assembly: GCF_041504345.1. Taxonomy (NCBI): domain Bacteria; kingdom Pseudomonadati; phylum Pseudomonadota; class Gammaproteobacteria; order Vibrionales; family Vibrionaceae; genus Vibrio; species Vibrio sp. BS-M-Sm-2. The sequence continues at coordinate 1,922,541 of NZ_CP167894.1, read as the reverse complement.
GCAGTTGTAAACTCTTTCACTCAATTCGTTCCAGGCCACGTTCACCTTAAAGACATGGGTCAATTGGTTGCGGGTGAAATCGAGAAAGCGGGCGGTATCGCTAAAGAATTCAACACCATCGCAGTTGATGATGGTATCGCAATGGGTCACGGCGGCATGCTGTACTCACTGCCATCACGTGAGCTTATCGCAGACTCAGTAGAGTACATGGTCAATGCACACTGTGCAGATGCGATGGTATGTATCTCGAACTGTGACAAAATCACTCCGGGAATGATGATGGCTGCAATGCGCCTCAACATCCCTGTGATCTTTGTATCAGGCGGCCCAATGGAAGCAGGTAAAACCAAGCTTTCAGATCAGATCATCAAGCTCGACCTTGTTGATGCAATGATCCAAGGTGCCGATCCAACGATTTCAGATGAGCAAAGCGAACAAGTAGAGCGTTCTGCATGTCCAACCTGTGGTTCATGTTCAGGTATGTTCACAGCCAACTCAATGAACTGCCTAACAGAAGCACTTGGCCTATCTCAGCCAGGTAACGGCTCTATGCTGGCGACGCACGCAGACCGTGAAGAGCTGTTCATCAATGCCGGTAAGCGCATCGTTGATCTAACCAAGCGTTACTACGAGCAAGACGACGAGTCAGCACTGCCACGCAACATCGCAAACCGCGCTGCCTTTGATAATGCAATGGCGTTAGATATCGCGATGGGTGGTTCAAGTAACACCGTTCTTCACCTTTTAGCGGCAGCTCAAGAAGGTGAAATTGACTTTGATATGGGTGATATCGACGAGATGTCTCGCCGTGTTCCACACCTATGTAAAGTGGCTCCTTCAACACCGAAATATCACATGGAAGACGTTCACCGCGCTGGTGGTGTAATGGCTATCCTAGGTGAACTAGACCGTGCTGGCCTACTGAACAACCAAACTCGTACAGTACTTGGCCTGAGCATGCAAGAGCAGCTTGCTCAATACGACATCATGCAGACAGAAGACGAAGCGGTACTTAAGTTCTTCCGCGCTGGTCCAGCAGGCATTCGTACTACTAAAGCCTTCTCGCAAGATTGCCGTTGGGATCGTCTTGATGACGACCGCAAAGAAGGTTGTATCCGTACTAAAGAGAATGCATTTAGCCAAGAAGGTGGCCTAGCGGTACTTTCAGGTAACATCGCGGTTGATGGTTGTATCGTTAAGACCGCGGGTGTTGATGAAGAAAACCTTAAATTCCAAGGCCCTGCTATCGTATTTGAAAGCCAAGATAGTGCTGTTGATGGCATCTTAGGTGGCAAAGTGAAAGCGGGCGAAGTAGTTGTTATTCGTTACGAAGGACCTAAGGGTGGTCCGGGTATGCAAGAAATGCTTTACCCAACCACTTACCTAAAATCTATGGGTCTAGGTAAGTCTTGTGCTCTTCTAACTGACGGACGTTTCTCTGGTGGTACATCAGGTCTATCTATCGGTCACGCTTCTCCAGAAGCAGCAAGTGGCGGTGTGATTGGTCTAGTAAACACTGGCGACATCATCACTATCGATATCCCTAGCCGCTCAATCACACTTGATGTGCCAGAAGCAGAGCTAGAAGCGCGTCGTGTTAAACAAGATGCACTAGGCTGGAAACCAGAAAACCGTCAGCGTGAAGTATCTTTCGCACTGAAAGCTTACGCAAGCATGGCGACCAGTGCCGACAAAGGCGCAGTGCGCGATAAGTCTAAACTTGAGGGCTAACTATGAGTGATGACACCTCCAGTCCCCAAAAACAAACTGGCGCAGATTATCTGCGTCAGATCCTGAGAGCGCCGGTTTACGAAGCGGCAATCGTGACACCTCTACAGGATATGCCACGTTTAAGCGCGCGCATTGGAAATCAGGTGCAGCTTAAGCGAGAAGACCGCCAGCCGGTGCACTCGTTCAAGCTACGTGGCGCCTACAACATGGTATCAAGCCTTTCTGAGCAGCAAAAAGCCGCAGGTGTGATTGCTGCATCGGCGGGTAATCATGCTCAAGGTATGGCGCTGTCCGGTTCAAAGCTTGGTATTCAAACCACAATTGTGATGCCAAAAACCACACCAGACATCAAGGTTGATGCGGTGCGTGGCTTTGGTGGTAACGTGGTTCTACATGGCAGCAACTTTGATGAAGCGAAAGCCGAAGCAGAACGACTTTCCGCTGAGCACGGCTATACCTTTGTTCCTCCCTTCGATCACCCATTGGTGATCGCAGGGCAAGGTACGATGGGCATGGAGATGCTGCAGCAAAACGGTCACATGGATTATATCTTTGTACCTGTTGGTGGTGGTGGCTTAGCGGCAGGTGTTGCTGTGTTAGTAAAACAGCTGATGCCAGAGATTAAAGTCATTGCAGTAGAACCAGAAGATTCGGCTTGCTTGAAGGCAGCTCTCGATGCTGGTGAACCAGTAGTACTGGATCAGGTCAGCATGTTTGCTGATGGTGTTGCGGTTAAACGTATTGGCGAAGAGACCTTCCGTCTTTGCCAGCAGTACATCGATGGTCACATTGCTGTGTCTAGCGATGAGATCTGCTCGGCGGTGAAAGACATCTTTGAAGACACTCGTGCAATTGCCGAACCTTCAGGGGCGCTTGCTCTGGCTGGTTTGAAGAAGTTTGCTGAACAAAACAAACTGCAAGATAAGCAATTGGCGACGGTACTGTCTGGTGCTAATACCAACTTCCACGGTCTGCGTTATGTATCTGAGCGTTGTGAGTTAGGTGAGAAGCGAGAAGGTCTACTTGCGGTTACGATTCCAGAGCGACAAGGGGCATTCCTAGAGTTCTGTAATATTATTGGTGGTCGTGCGGTGACTGAGTTTAACTACCGCCACAATGACGAAAGTCTAGCGAATATCTTCGTTGGTGTACGTCTACAAGGTGGACAAGAAGAACTCGAGCACATCATCAATGACCTACGTGACGGTGGCTACCCGGTTGTCGATCTGTCTGATGATGAGATGGCAAAACTGCACATTCGCTACATGATTGGCGGTAAACCATCGAAACCACTGAAAGAACGTCTGTACAGCTTCGAGTTTCCAGAATACCCAGGTGCATTGATTAAATTCCTTGATACCTTAGGTACTCACTGGAATATCAGCCTGTTCAACTATCGTAACCACGGTGCCGATTACGGTCGCGTATTGTGTGGTTTTGAGCTTGGTGATGATGATTTGGCTCAGTTCTCAACACATCTACGAGAGCTTGGCTATCAGTGTAAAGATGAAACCGATAACCCTTCCTACAAGTTCTTCTTGTCTTAAGAGTTAACGACCGAATCAAAAAGAGCGAGTATTTACTCGCTCTTTTTGTGGATGAAGATTCAGCTCAAACTTGAAAAGGATCTTCTCGCTAAGATCATTAGATCGCCTTGCGATGATCCAGCCAATCTTGATGAAGTTGTTCACTCGATCCTAGGTACTTGACCATCCATTCGATCAGCTTATGGTTATCGTCTTTTCGCCACACCAAACAACAATGACTCTGCGGGCTCGGTTCAGGCAGTATTTTCTCCACCAGCAAGCCTTGCTCGATAATAGGTGCAGCAATGTGTCTTGGCATATAACCCACCCCTACTCCATTTTTAAGACATTCAATCGCGCTATACCAGTTGGGTAACAACAGGCGTCTTTGATTTGAGTAGTGGCCAGTGTGTCGCTTAGGGAGCACACTAGAGGTATCGTCCAAACATATCGCGGGATATTGGCTAACAAACTCTTCATTGAGGTTTTGCTCTCGCACACACGGATGACTTGGCGACATTACAAACGCCCAATCTAACCGTCCCATATCTTTAACCTCAAAGTCGCCACCAACCGGAATCGCAGAGGTTGCGCCAATCACGATATCCGCTCTGCCCTGTGCTATCGCTTCCCAAGAGCCGTTGAACACCTCCATGTTGATCTGGAGCTCTGCAAACTCAAAGGTTTGGTAGAACTCTTCAATCATCGGCTTCATCTTATCGAGCTTAACCACGTTATCGAGCGTTAGGCGCAAGGTTTTCTTCCAACCACGAGCCGCGCGGCGAGTCTGGGCACTGACCTCTTCCATCTGTCTCAACAACGCACGAGCCTCTTCAATGAACAACTCACCAGCAGGTGTCAGCTCAACCTTTCTCGGTAACCGTCTGAAAAGTAGAACATCCAGTTCTTGCTCAACCTGTCTAACACCGTAGCTGATCGCAGACGGTACTTTGTGCAACTGTTCAGCAGCTGCGGTAAAACTACCCAAGCGAGCGACAGTATCGAGCATTTCTAAAGAGGATTTAGAGAACATAAGCCTTCAAATTTTTTGATTGATAACTACATATTTTAGCGTTTTATTTTATCAGGTCTGAAAAATAGAATGTCAGCATAAATAAACAGGGGCTTTAACTTCTGTATATCAAACAATTTTTTTGATGATAAAAACATCACTACCTTTAGCTTAATGGCATCTTATGAATATTTCTAAATTTCAATTGGTCTACCTTGCAGTTCTTTCAATGCTTGGCTTTATTGCGACCGATATGTACCTTCCTGCATTTAAGGCAATGGAAGTTGATTTCGCAACCGGCCCGGAGCAGATTGCTCTATCTCTAACCGTATTCCTTGGCGGTATGGCAATGGGTCAGCTTCTTTGGGGTCTGGCAAGTGACAAGTATGGTCACCGCAATACGCTGGCGGTTGGTCTTGTAATCTTTACGGCAGCTTCATTCGGCTTAGCATTCAGCACCGAGGTATGGCACCTACTGACACTACGATTCATTCAAGCAATCGGTGTATGTGCTCCGGCGGTAATCTGGCAAGCCATGGTTATCAAGCGTTACTCACAAAGCAGTAGCCAGCAAATTTTTGCAACCATCATGCCTTTGGTCGCACTATCTCCTGCACTAGCACCTCAGCTAGGTGTTTTACTTGCGGATAGCTTTGGCTGGCATAGTATCTTCATCACATTAACCTTGATGGGTGCACTGCTAGTGGCGACAACAATGGCTCAGCCAAAAGAAGCGCCTGAAGTAAAGCAGACATCGATTAAGACAGACATCAAGATGTTGCTTAAATCAAAACCTTACATGGGTAATGTTTTAATGTTTGCTTCGGCATCTGCAGCGTTCTTCGCTTACCTAACGGGTATGCCAGAGATCATGGCTCAACTAGGTTATGAAGCAAAAGACATCGGCCTAAGTTTCATCCCACAAACAATCGCATTCATGGCGGGTGGTTACTTCGGTAAGCAAGCGGTGAAGAAGTATGGCGATAGTATTGTACTAAGAAACCTTATTGGTTTGTTCAGCGTAGCAGCGATGCTTATCTTTATCGCATCACAGTGGGAACTGACTTCCATCTGGCCTCTACTTGCGCCTTTCTGTTTGATTGCTGTAGCAAATGGTGCACTTTACCCAATCGTAGTTAACCGTGCCCTATCAAGCGCTAAACAGAGCCCAGCAACAGCTGCTGGTCTACAAAACAGCCTGCAAATCAGCATCAGTGGCTTATCAAGTGCATTGGTAGCGGCAATGGCTAGCCAAGCATTAAGCGCTACAGGTATCGCAGTTGTGATTTGTTTGGGTGCATTGTGGGTTGGCTACATTGTTTCGAACAAAGAGCTTTCAGAACACTTCGCTACGCCAGACAACTCTCGAGTAGTAGCAGACGAGAAACAAGACTAGTTCCTCGTTTAACGAAAACAAAAAAGAGCGAGATTACTCGCTCTTTTTTTATATCTAAATTCAGTCTCAGTTTAAGACAATTTCGAAGCAGCTTCACCGTCGACAATTTCTAACGCTGGCGCTTTATGGCGGCTATATTCATCATAGTTAACCACTCGGTTGCGGCCCATGTCTTTCGCCATGTACAAAGCGTTATCGGCCATCTTAACCAAAGACTCGGTATCAGATGCTGGCTTAGGGTAAGTAGCTACACCTATCGAAACACCCAACTGACCTAATGACAAACCTTTATGTTCAAGGTGCATCGAACGCACAGCATCACACAAGGTTTGACCAAACTCAGTCGCTTCTTGCATTGAATAATGTGGAAGCAGTACCGCCAACTCCTCACCACCTAATCGGCAAGCAATCTCATCTTCACTGACGCTCTGTTTAAGTAACGCACTGATCTCTTTTAATACGAAATCACCTGCATCATGACCAAAGTTGTCATTAAAACGTTTGAAGTGATCCAAATCGAGCATCAATAGCGATAATGGCTGTTCGCTGGTGGCCGAATTCATTGAGTGCTCTTCCAGTTTCTGCTCAAAGAAACGACGGTTGAATAAGCCAGTAAGAGGGTCGCTCAATGCTTGTGAGCGAAGCTTCTCTTGTAAGCTCAAGTTAGCTAATGCTAAGCCTAAATGCTCTGAAACACTGAAGGCTAATTGCTCGGTAATGGGATCAATCTTGATGTCACCAACACCGAAATAAAGGTGCATGATGCCGATGGTGTTGCCATGTGCCGTCAACGGAATACACAAGGTTTGGTTGTTTTCCATCTCATGCATGTGACCACAGGTTAACGAGTGGAAATCATCATTCGATTGATGTGCACGTCCTTTACGTAGTGACCAACACTCTTCTGGAGCAAAGCTCGCGCTTCCCGGCCAAGTCTCTCCCCAATCGAGCTGAGTGATCAACTGGTTACGCGATGCACGCATCAAAGAAACACTGCCGTTCACGTTACCGAGAATTCGCGGCAAGATATCCGAAACGATCTGTTGTGCCTCGACCATGTTATTACATGCAGCAAGCATATTCGCCAGGCGGTGCATCAACTCGATTTCATGGGTTCGTTGGCGAATGCGCTCGTCTTGCTTTTTCTGTTCTTCTTCCACTCGATGAACAATTTGGCGATTACTCACGTAAGAGGTGCCAATCAAGAAGCTCAAACTCAACACAACCATACCAACCAGAATCCCCATCAATTGGAAGTTCATCTGTTTCAGTTGATGCATCGGTGAAGAGATAACGATAACGAAACTGCTACCGTTCATGGATTCTTTATGGGAGTAATAGATACGATCAACCGAAGTGACCGTACTAAAACGCACGTCACTGCCGAAGCCTGTTTTTAGAGCTTGTTGAAATTCAGGTCGATCGCTGTGGTTTTCAACGCCTGCAAGCGCATGATCAGAAAGGTCCGTATCCCCAATCACAACACCATCAGGATTAATAACCTGAATTCTTAATCGTGTACTAGCTTGGGTAAGATTACCAATATAATCATCAACATCTACACCTTCCGAGAATAAACGACTATCTTCACGGACCTCGAACACGACATCTGACATCAAAGAGACAAGATGATCACGCTCATTTTCAACAACCAACTTTTCCAGCGTTACATAAAAGCCATAGAGACCTATTAACATTGAAAAAGACAAAATAATGATCGGCAATGTTTGCCATTTCTTTTCAACCAATATCACCGTACATCAACCTATTTATACCGAACCACAGCCCGAATATTAACAATCTATTAAAAAAATACAATTGCCAAATTGATTATTTTGTTAGCAGTGAGTGGCCGATACAAAAAAGCCAGTAGCGATGCTACTGGCTTTCATAAAAATATATTTTGAACGTTAGAGTTTACTTCTTAGTTGGACGTTTCCAATCAGCAATCTTACGTTCTTTCGCACGGCTGATAACCAACTCATTTTCAGAAACATCACGTGTTACTGTAGAGCCAGCACCAACAGTTGCACCATTACCAATCGTAACAGGCGCGATTAATTGACTATCTGAACCAACGAATACGTCGTCGCCAATGATGGTCTTAAACTTATTCGCACCATCGTAGTTACAAGTAATTGCACCCGCACCCACGTTTACACGCTGACCAATTTCAGCATCGCCTAAATACGTTAAATGATTCGCTTTAGAACCTTCACCAAGGCGAGTGTTCTTTACTTCAACAAAGTTACCAACGTGCGAATCGTTACGCATGTCTGCACCTGGACGTAGGCGAGTAAATGGACCAACCGTACAGTCTTCACCGACCGTTGCGCCTTCAATTACGCTGTATGGGCGAATGATGGTGTTATCATCAATCTCACAGTCTTTCAACACGCAGCCGGTACCGATAACCACGTTATCACCAATGCTTACGCTGCCTTCGATGATAACGTTGGTGTCGATTTCAACGTCCATACCACATTGCAGTTCGCCACGTAGATCAAAGCGGCTAGGATCGCGTAACATAACGCCCTGCTTCAATAATTTGTCAGCTTGTTCTGCTTGGTAAGCACGCTCTAGACGAGCCAGTTGAGAGCGGTCGTTAACACCTTCTACTTCAATTGGGCTTACTGGGTGCACAGCTTCAACCGCACGACCTTCATCGTGAGCGGCTGCGATAACGTCAGTCAGGTAATATTCACCCTGTGCGTTGTCGTTGCTTAAACCAGACAACCAACGCTTCAGATCACCACCAGTCGCCACCATAACGCCAGTATTGATCTCTTTGATAAGCTTCTGCTCATCCGTTGCATCTTTCTGCTCAACGATAGCCACAACAGGTCCATTACGACGAATAATGCGACCGTATCCCATTGGGTTGTCTAGCACGACCGTAAGTAGCGCGATACCACCGTTTGGTTGAGCGTCTAATAGGTTTTCAATGGTTTCAGGTGAAATCAGTGGAACATCACCGTATAGCACCAATACTTTTTCATCATCAGCGAAATGTGCAGATGCTTGATCCACAGCGTGGCCTGTACCCAGCTGCTCAGCTTGCAGTGCCCAATTTACAGATTCTTCAGCTAGAGTAGCCTTCATCTGATCACCACCGTGGCCGTAAACCAGGTTGATATTTTGAGCGCCTAAACCATTACATGTATCGATAACATGCTTCACCATTGGCTTACCTGCAAGCGTATGCAGAACCTTTGGTGTGTTTGAATACATGCGAGTGCCTTTGCCCGCCGCGAGAATTACCGCGCTAAACTTCATTGTAAACCTATCCAACGTTATTTTTATTAAGCCGATATTGTAACCGTTTTTGGCCAAAAAATTAAATCGCAATAACCATTTAACCAGTAGTGATACGTAAAAGAGGCATTTTTGAGAATCTAGAAATGCAAAAAGGCGACCCTTAGGTCGCCTTTATCTCAGAGTCTATAATCTTATAAAAGATTAGCGACGCTGTTTTGTCAGTTCGATAACTCGTAACTGAGCAATGGCTTTAGCCAGTTCACCGGCCGCTTGTGCGAAGTCTATGTCGCCATGCTGATTTTGGATATTCTCCACAGCCTTGCGTTTAGCTTCTTCCGCCTTTGCTGCGTCTAGCTCTTCACCACGGATAGCTGTATCAGCCAGTACAGTCGCTGTACCAGGCTGAACTTCTACCATACCACCAGAAACATAAATGATTTCTTCGTGGCCGTGCTGCTTAACAATACGCACCATACCAGGCTTGATAGCGGTCAGCAGTGGAGTATGACCATGGAAAATACCAAGCTCACCCTCACTACCGGTCACCTGAAACGTCTCAACAAGGCCTGAGAAAATTTGTTTCTCTGCACTTACAACGTCTAGGTGAAAGGTTATTGCTGCCATATCGCCTCCTAGTTAGCCTTATAGCTTCTTAGCATTCTCGATAGCTTCGTCAATTGCACCACAGTACATGAACGCTTGCTCTGGAATGTCATCGTATTCACCAGATAGAAGACCTTGGAAGCCACGTAGAGTCTCTTTAAGAGGTACGTAAACGCCTGGGTCACCTGTAAATACTTCCGCTACGTGGTAAGGCTGAGTTAGGAACTTCTCAATCTTACGAGCACGAGATACAACTTGCTTATCTTCTTCAGATAGCTCGTCCATACCTAGGATAGCAATGATATCTTTCAGCTCTTTATAGCGCTGAAGAGTAGACTGAACGCCACGAGCGATGTCGTAGTGCTCTTGTCCAACTACCAATGGATCCAGTTGACGTGAAGTAGAATCTAGCGGGTCGATCGCTGGGTATAGACCCATAGATGCGATGTTACGGTTAAGTACAACCGTTGCATCCAAGTGAGCGAACGTTGTTGCTGGAGACGGGTCAGTCAAGTCATCCGCTGGTACGTATACCGCCTGTACAGACGTGATAGAACCAGATTTAGTTGACGTGATACGCTCTTGTAGAACACCCATTTCTTCAGCTAGTGTAGGTTGGTAACCTACCGCAGAAGGCATACGACCTAGAAGTGCTGATACTTCAGTACCTGCTAGTGTGTAACGGTAGATGTTATCAACGAACAGTAGAACGTCACGACCTTCGTCACGGAAGCGCTCTGCCATTGTTAGACCAGTCAGTGCAACACGTAGACGGTTACCTGGTGGCTCGTTCATCTGACCGTAAACCATCGCTACTTTTGATTCTTCAGGTTTTTCGATGTTTACAACACCTGCTTCCTGCATCTCAAAGTAGAAATCGTTACCTTCACGAGTACGCTCACCTACACCTGCAAATACAGATAGGCCTGAGTGTTGAAGTGCGATGTTGTTGATAAGTTCCATCATGTTAACGGTCTTACCTACACCAGCACCACCGAATAGACCGATTTTACCACCCTTAGCGAATGGACAAATTAAGTCGATTACTTTAACACCAGTTTCTAGAAGAGCTGTCTCGTTAGACTGCTCTTCGTAGCTTGGAGCTTCACGGTGAATGGCGTAATGCTCTTCAGCACCAATCTCGCCACACTCATCAATCGCGTCACCTAGGACGTTCATGATACGACCCAATGTCTTAGTACCTACTGGTACTGAGATTGGAGCGCCAGTATTTTCAACTGTCAAACCACGACGTAAACCATCAGAGCTACCCATTACGATTGCGCGAACTACGCCACCGCCAAGTTGTTGCTGAACTTCAAGAACGAGACGTTCTTGTACTTCATTAACATTCAGAGCGTCGTATACACGAGGTACTTCACCCTGTGGGAACTCTACGTCGACTACCGCACCGATGATCTGTACGATCTTACCTGTAGCCATCGTTAATCCTCTAACTATTTAGTTTTACCTAAGCTTAAACCGCAGCTGCGCCTGAAACGATCTCAGAAAGTTCTTGTGTAATCGCCGCTTGACGCGCTTTGTTATACACAAGTTCTAAGTCATCAATAATGTCACCAGCGTTATCTGTTGCTGATTTCATTGCAATCATTCGAGCCGCTTGCTCACAAGCAAGGTTCTCAACCACACCTTGGTACACTTGAGATTCGACATAGCGAACCAATAGTGCATCTAGTAGTGGTTTTGGCTCGGGCTCATAAATGTAGTCCCAAGAATGACTGCGTTTCATTTCTTCGCTGTCTGATTTAGGCAAAGGAAGTAATTGATCGATCGTTGGTTCTTGAACCATAGTGTTTTCAAACTTGTTGAACACTACGAACAGGCGATCTAATTCGCCTTCATCATATTTCTTCAGCATAACGCTTACAGAGCCAATCAAGTCTTCAAGGCTTGGACGATCGCCCAGACCAGAAACTTGAGCTGCTACTTTCGCGCCGCTGTTGTTGAAAAATGCTGTCGCTTTTGAACCTACAATTGCAAGTTCAACGTCAGCACCTTTCTCAGACCAATCTTTCATGTCGTTCATGGCTTTTTTGAACAAGTTAATGTTCAAACCACCACAAAGACCACGGTCTGTAGAAACGATGATGTAACCAACACGTTTGGCTTCACGTTCCTCAAGATAAGGATGCTTATACTCGAGGCTACCATTAGCCAAATGACCGATCACTTTACGCATTGTTTCTGCATATGGACGAGTAGCTTCCATTGCGTCTTGAGAACGACGCATTTTTGAAGCTGCTACCATTTCCATTGCTTTCGTAATCTTCTGTGTGCTTTTAACACTACCGATTTTATTACGTATCTCTTTTGCGCCGGCCATCGTTACTCTCCGTTAATGGTATGAGGTGGCCCTAAGACCACCTACCAATTACCAGGTCTGGGTTGCCTTGAAATCGTCAACAAGCTTCTTCAGCTCAGCTTCGATTTCTTTATTGAAAGCACCCGTTGTGTCGATCTGTGTTGCTAGATCGGCATATTGACCACGAGCAAACGACAGTAAAGCAGCTTCAAAATCTAGAACTTTAGAAAGTTCAACATCTTGAAGGTATCCACGCTCTGCAGCGAAGATTACTAGAGCTTGGTCAAATACAGACATAGGAGCGTACTGCTTCTGCTTCATCAGTTCTGTAACTTTCTGACCGTGGTCTAGCTGCTTCTTAGTCGCTTCATCAAGATCCGAAGAGAACTGAGCAAATGCTGCAAGTTCACGGTATTGAGCTAGAGCAGTACGGATACCGCCAGATAGCTTCTTGATGATTTTAGTCTGCGCCGAACCACCTACACGAGAAACTGAGATACCAGGGTCAACAGCTGGACGTACGCCTGCGTTGAATAGTTCAGTTTGTAGGAAGATCTGACCATCAGTAATCGAGATTACGTTCGTTGGTACGAATGCAGATACGTCACCAGCTTGCGTTTCGATGATAGGAAGAGCAGTTAAAGAACCAGTCTTGCCTTTCACTTCACCGTTAGTGAACTTCTCTACGTATACTTCGCTTACACGAGCAGCACGCTCTAGTAGACGAGAGTGAAGGTAGAAAACATCACCTGGGAACGCTTCACGACCTGGTGGACGCTTAAGTAGTAGCGAGATTTGACGGTAAGCGACAGCTTGCTTAGATAGATCATCATAAACAATCAGTGCATCTTCACCGCGATCACGGAAGTATTCGCCCATCGCACAACCAGCATACGGTGCAAGGTATTGCAGCGCTGCAGATTCAGAAGCCGATGCAACAACAACAACAGTGTTTGCTAGTGCGCCGTGCTCTTCTAGTTTGCGAACTACGTTAGCAATAGTCGACGCTTTTTGGCCGATAGCTACGTAGATAGAGAAAATACCAGAATCTTTTTGGTTAATAATCGCATCGATCGCCATTGCTGTTTTACCAGTCTGACGGTCACCGATTACTAGTTCACGCTGACCACGACCGATAGGGATCATTGAGTCAACTGACTTGTAACCAGTTTGAACAGGTTGATCTACCGATTTACGGTCGATTACACCTGGTGCGATAATTTCTACAGGCGAAGTTAGTTTCGCTTCGATAGGACCTTTACCATCAATTGGCTCACCTAGCGTGTTTACAACACGACCAAGCATTTCAGGACCTACTGGTACTTCTAGAATACGACCAGTACCTGTAACTTTCATGCCTTCCTGTAGGTCAGCATACGGGCCCATTACAACAGCACCAACCGAATCACGGTTCAAGTTTAGTGCTAGAGCGTAACGGCCACCCGGTAGTTCGATCATTTCACCTTGCATCACGTCCGCTAGGCCGTGGATGCTAAGGATGCCATCGCTTACAGAAACGATAGTACCTTCATTGCGAGCTTCACTAACAACGTCGAAAGATTCAATACGTTGTTTAATTAGATCGCTAATTTCAGTGGAATTAAGTTGCATGCTCCAATCCCCATTAAGACTGCAATGCATCGCTCAGGCGGTCTAAACGACTGCGCGCTGAGTTATCGATGACTAGGTCTCCGGCTCGAATAATAACTCCACTAAGTAGAGTCTCATCTATACTGCAATTCAGCTGAACTTTGCGCGCTAAGCGCTGTTCCAATTTGCTGCTGATCTCTGCGCGTTGTTCTTCAGAAAGTTCTACCGCTGAAGTTACTTCAACGTCGATCTCTTTCTCATACTCTTGTTTGAGCAATAAGAACTGTTTACAAACATCAGGAAAAGCCATCAAGCGGCCGTTCTCTGCCATCACTTTAATCAAGTTCTGACCGAATTCATCAAATTGTTCGCCACAAATTACAATGAATACTTCAGCTAATTTTTCAGCAGTCATAGAACCGCTTAATAAATTATGAACATCATCATTTTGTGCCACTTCGGCAGCAAAAGTAAGCATCTGACCCCATTGGTCTAGCTCACCTTTATCTACCGCAAAGTCAAACGCTGCTTTAGCATAGGGGCGTGCGATTGTAGTCAAATCAGACATATACAGCCCCTTGCTTTAAAGTTTTGCAGTAATGTTGTTAAGAAGATCATCGTGTACATCTTTATCGATTGTACGCTCAAGGATTTTCTCAGCACCAGCTATAGCCAGAGTTGCGACTTGTTTGCGCAGGTCATCACGGGCACGTGTACGCTCTGCTTCAATTTCTGCTTCAGCTTGCGCTAAGATTTTCTGGCGTTCTGCCTGAGCTTCTTCGCGAGCTTCATCAATAATTTGAGCTTTACGTTTGTTTGCCTGATCAATAACCTCAGTTGCAGTGCGCTTTGCTTCTTTCATTTGCTCAGAAGCGTTGGCTTGTGCCAGGTTCAAGTCTTTAGCAGCGCGTTCAGCGGCTACTAGACCGTCAGCAATTTTTTTCTGACGTTCTTCAATTGCTTGCATGATTGGTGGCCATACATATTTCATGCAGAACCAAACAAACAATGAAAAAGCAATTGCTTGACCTAACAGAGTTGCGTTCATATTCACAACAGCTACCCCTCGTTAAGAATCAACTACAAAAATTTAATTAACTATTAAGAGTTAATTAGCCTGCTAGTTGACCAACAAATGGGTTAGCAAACGTGAATAGTAGTGCGATTACGATACCGATCATTGGAACAGCATCCAGTAGACCAGCGATGATGAACATCTTAACTTGTAGCATTGGAGCCATTTCAGGTTGACGCGCAGCGCCTTCTAGGAATTTACCACCAAGAATAGCAAAACCAATTGCAGTACCTACGGCACAAAGACCAACAATAATAGCAACAGCGATTGCTGAAAAACTTAGTACAGTTTCCATTTACGTTCTCCGATTAACATTAATAGTTAGAATAAAGCTTAAAATTTTTTTTAGTGATCACTATCTTCATGAGCCATTGATAAGTAAACGATTGTCAACATCATGAAAACAAACGCTTGAATCAAAATAACCAAGATATGGAAGATAGCCCAAGGTAGTGCACCTACCCATTGTAAATACCACGGTAGCATTGCCGCGATAAGAATAAACACCACCTCACCCGCAAACATATTACCAAATAAACGCATACCTAGAGATAGTGGCTTCGCTAGTAACGAAATTACCTCAAGTACCAAGTTAAATGGAATCATGATTGGGTGATTAAATGGATGCAGTGCCAATTCTTTAGCAAATCCGCCTAGACCTTTTACTTTGATGCTGTAGTAGATCATCAGAGCAAAAACACCTAAAGCCATTGCCATTGTTATATTAACATCAGCAGTAGGAACCACTTTCAAGTAAGGGATACCTAGCCAATGCTCTGCAGGATATGGTAAGAAATCAATAGGCACTAAGTCCATCAAGTTCATAATGATAATCCAGCAGAATATAGTCAGTGCTAGTGGGGCAATCAGAGGGTTGCGGCCATGGAAAGTTTCTTTAACGTTGTCACCAACGAATTCCACTACCATTTCAACAAAACACTGAAGCTTACCAGGTACACCTACTGTTGCTTTCTTAGCGACTGAGCGAAAAACCCAAAGGAATAACATCCCTGTCAACACCGAAAAAAACAGACTGTCTATATGTACGTTCCAGAAACTTGTCTCCTCTACAAGACCAAACTTAGCTAAAGAAAGGTTTTGTAAATGGTGTTCAATGTATCCGGATGCTGTTGGCGCAGCCATAACTCATCCTATTTTTTATTGTTAATGAAAAGCACTGGCGCAAAGATATTAATACCTAGAACCAGTAAATAGGTCAGTTTGAGGGGAATTAATTCCACCTGCATATACATGTAGACAATAGAGAATAGTAGAACTGTGATTAGAATTTTTAGCGCTTCGCCTGCATAGAACGACGCCGCAACTAACTTAGTTGCGCGAGCTCCACAAAATAGGAAAGCACACACACAAAAAACTACATTCGCGATGACAAAAATACCGCCACCGATTAATGCAGCAAAACCCCAATCAGGATTAACAGCTAAACCTAACCCTACCGCCACTAATATAACCGCGCTAAGCTCGATCAATAACATTTGCTTTGCAAGCACTCGTCCTGGTCTTGCTAACGCCGCTACCATGTATTCGTTCCTCTTTTAAGCCCACTTTACCACTCGCTTAAAAGCGTGCCGAGAAATTGGCGAAAATTATACGTTCAGCCAAATTGATTGCAACAACAACGCAGCAATCATTTACATTTTTGCATACAAACCGACAACTTTTGTACGAAATCACTTTTTTATTACATAATTGACCTAAATCAATTATCTCATTTAGTACTCTAGTTTAGCAATAAGTTGCTCTAATTTGTGAGGCTCATCAAGAGTAATTATTACTTTTGACTTACCGCTAACAGAACGAGTGACTGAAACGTTTGCTTGCAATTTTTCCGTGAGTCTTCGTGAAAGTTCGATAGCTTCTGTGTCTTCAGGCTTCGATTCTGGCTCAACGTCTGGTTTTAAACACTTTTTAACAAGCTGCTCGGTTTGACGCACGGTCATTTTTTTGGTCGCTGCAGTGTTTGCTGCTTCAACCTGGGTATCACCTTCAAGCGCAAGCAATGCTCGAGCATGCCCCATTTCCAGTTGTTTATTTGAAACTAAACCTTTTACTTCATTTTCTAATTGATTTAGACGTAATAAGTTACTAACCGTCGCTCTCGATTTACCAATCACTTCAGCGACTTGTTGGTGTGTCAGTTCAAATTCGTTCTGTAAGCGCTCTAGCGCTTGTGCTTCTTCGATGACATTCAGGTCTTCACGCTGAATATTCTCAATCAATGCCATCGCGATCGCAGCCTTGTCTTCGACTCTCTTGATCAGACATGGCACTTGTTTAAGGCCAGCTTGACGAGCCGCTCTCCAACGACGTTCACCTGCAATAATCTCGAACTGGTCGTGCGCCAATGGGCGAACAACGATAGGTTGGATAATGCCTTGAGATTGAATTGATGCAGCCAGCTCTTCTAGCGCTTCAGGCGCAATATCCTTACGCGGTTGATATACACCAGGCTTCAAGCAACCAACAGCCAGTTCGATAAGCTCACCATCAGCCGACAACGCCTGACTATGAGAAGCAACTTGCTGTTTTTCACGAGCCAATGAGCTAGTTGCAAGCAATGCATCTAGCCCTTTTCCTAAACCACGCTTAGACATTGAGCGAATTCCTTTGATTGGACCTATACTGGGACTTCTTCACGACGCAACATTTCGCCTGCAAGAGCAAGATAAGCCTTAGCTCCTGCGGAATATTTGTCGTAGTACATTGCTGGCTTGCCGTGACTTGGGGCTTCTGCCAGACGCACATTTCTAGGGATCACAGTTCGGTAGACTTTGCTACCAAAGTGTTTTTTGAGTTGATCAGATACTTCGTTCGATAAGCGGTTGCGAGGATCGTACATAGTACGCAGAAGACCTTCGATCTTCAGGTTCTCGTTTACAACAGCCGCTAGCTTACTGATGGTATCCATCAATGCAGTCAAACCTTCCAAAGCAAAGTATTCACATTGCATAGGAACCAATACGGAGTCGGCCGCAGCCATCGCGTTGATTGTAAGAAGGTTTAATGATGGTGGGCAATCAATAAAGATGAAATCATAGTTATTGCGAATGGATTCGAGTGCATTTTTTAAACGAACTTCACGAGCAAACACTTCCATCAACTTGATTTCTGCTGCAGTAACATCACCGTTCGCGGCGATGAGGTCATAATTGCCAGACGTACTTCGGCAAACTACTTCATCAAATGGGGTGTCTTCAACCAACAAATCGTAAGCAGTTGCTTCAACTTGATACTTGTCGACACCGCTCGCCATAGTGGCATTACCTTGAGGATCGAGGTCAACAACCAATATCTTGCGTTTTGTTGCCGCCATTGATGCTGCTAAATTAATGCAAGTTGTTGTTTTTCCTACGCCACCCTTTTGGTTGGCAATTGCTACGATTCTACCCACTATGGCCTCGCTGATTATCCCTGACGCGATAAAGTAACTAGATGACGCTCTCCATCAAGCTCTGGCACTTGCAAAGCTTTAATGTCTGTCACTGAACACCATTCAGGTAACAGGTCGATTTCATCTCTAGGATGTTGTCCCTTAAGAGCCAAAAATACACCGGATTGCTCTTTAGGTAAATGGTGACACCACTCTACCATATCTGTCATTGACGCAAATGCGCGACTGAGCACTGCATCAAACTTTTCTTCTGGTTGAAACTCCTCAACGCGACTTTGAACCGGTACCACGTTGTCGATACCCAATTCATGAATCACCTGTTTGATAAAACGAATACGCTTACCTAGGCTGTCTAGCAAGTAAAACTCGCAGTCTGGATTCATGATTGAGAGCGGAATCCCAGGAAGACCAGGTCCCGTGCCAACGTCGATAAAGCGCTTACCTTGTAAGTGAGTGCTAACAATGATGCTATCTAAGATATGTTTCACCATCATTTCTTGCGGGTCACGAACAGATGTTAGGTTATAAGCTTTGTTCCACTTGTTCAGTAACTCAACGTAGCCAACCAATTGGCCACGTTGTTTTTCAGATACTTCAAGTTCAGTCTGGCCAATCAGGTGATCCAGTTTTTCGCGTAATGCGTTCATTATGCTTCCTCACCCTTTTTCAACAGGCCGTGTTTTTTCAAGTAGACCAACAGAATTGAGATTGCTGCAGGTGTAATGCCTGAAATTCGCGAAGCAATACCAATTGAGTCAGGCTTAGCTGTCGTTAGTTTAAGAACCACTTCGTTAGAAAGTCCTTTCACCTTGCTGTAATCGATATCAGCAGGCAGTTTGGTGTTTTCATGACGCAGTGATTTTTCAATTTCGTCTTGTTGACGCTGAATATAACCATCGTACTTCACTTGGATCTCAACTTGCTCAGACGCTTGTTGATCTTCCAATGCAGGACCAAAACGATCCAGTGCGGTTAGCTGTGAATAAGTCATTTCCGGGCGACGAAGAAGATCTTCACCACTCGCTTCACGAGACATTGGTGTTTTCAGAATTTGGTTCAGTTGATCAATATCTTCAGATTTTGGATTAATCCATGTTTCTTTCAGACGTTGACGCTCCTTCTCCATGTTTTCCATCTTCTCGTTGAAACGAGACCAACGAGCGTCATCGACAAGGCCAAGTTCACGCGACTTTTCAGTCAAACGGATATCAGCATTGTCTTCACGAAGCAGCAAACGGTATTCCGCACGAGACGTAAACATGCGGTAAGGTTCTTTGGTACCCATGGTCGATAGGTCGTCAATAAGCACGCCCATGTAAGCTTGGTCACGACGCGGACTCCAGCCTTCTTTGCCTTGAGTAAACAAACTCGCGTTCAGACCCGCCATTAAGCCTTGTGCAGCTGCTTCTTCGTAGCCAGTGGTACCGTTGATTTGACCCGCAAAGAATAGACCTTTGATAAACTTAGTTTCGTAAGTCAGCTTAAGGTCGCGAGGATCAAAGAAATCGTACTCAATCGCATAGCCAGGGCGAACGATATGAGCATTTTCAAAACCCTTCATCGAACGAACAATTTGAACTTGTACATCAAAAGGCAGACTGGTAGAGATACCATTCGGGTATAGCTCATGAGTCGTTAGACCTTCAGGCTCAATAAAAATCTGGTGGCTGTTCTTGTCAGAAAAACGCATCACTTTGTCTTCAATCGAAGGACAGTAGCGAGGGCCAATACCTTCAATAACACCTGCATACATTGGGCTACGATCGAGATTAGCGCGAATTACGTCATGCGTATTTTCATTGGTATGCGTGATGTAACATGGAATTTGACGAGGTTGTTGAGCTCGGCTACCCATGAACGAGAAAACAGGCGTCGGGTTATCACCGTGCTGAACCTCAAGCTCAGAAAAATCAACGCTACGCGCATCGATACGAGGAGGTGTACCTGTTTTCAGGCGATCAACTCGGAATGGAAGATCACGAAGACGGTCAGCCAGTGCGATCGATGGTGGATCGCCAGCACGACCACCAGAAGAACTTTCCATACCTATATGGATCTTTCCACCTAGGAATGTGCCCACAGTCAGAACCACAGCTCTTGCGCGGAACTTAAGACCCATCTGTGTTACCACACCCACCACTTGATCCTGTTCAACGATCAAGTCATCAACCGACTGTTGGAACAAAGTCAGGTTTGGTGTGTTTTCAAGAACGTTACGAACAAAAGCTTTGTAAAGTGCGCGGTCAGCTTGTGCACGAGTAGCACGAACTGCTGGGCCTTTTGATGCGTTCAATGTTCTGAACTGAATACCTGCATGATCAATAGCTTGCGCCATTAATCCACCCATTGCATCGACCTCTTTTACCAAGTGGCCCTTACCGATCCCGCCAATAGCTGGGTTACAAGACATTTGTCCTAATGTATCGATATTATGAGTAAGTAATAACGTACTTTGACCAGTACGTGCAGATGCGAGTGCGGCTTCCGTTCCTGCATGGCCACCACCAACAACGATGACGTCAAATTTTTCGTGATAAAGCATGAACCGACCTCAGGTATTCAAACGTTTTCTAGATTGATAAAAAGGAGCGATATTCTACCTGTTTTCATAGCCTGAGAAAACGTTTTTGGGATTTTTCGAAAAAGCTGTTTTTAATTAATATAGATAAGATCTTTAAGGAGATCTTTTATTAGATCTATTATTAGGATCGAGGTCATCTGTGGATAACTCGAAAATGATCAACGAGATCATGGATCTTTTTTGGATCAAATGATGTGATCTAACTTTGATCAGGATGAGGATTAGCTGGGATCAAAATAGCTACTTATTCACAGGAGGAAATTAGCCTAAAACTTGTTATTTGGATAACTATAGGTTAATCACCGTATATGTATGATCTTATCCACAGAAGAAATTGAAAATAGATCGCTAATTTTCGATGTTTTTGAAAAAAGTTATTCACAATCGCGTTGTTCAGAGACAAAAAAAGCGGCATAAGCCGCTTTTTGAGAGAAGGTAGAGGTTAAAACTGGTCGCTATGATCGTTAAACCACGCTTCTGCAGCGTCTTCTGGTACCGGAGTTTCCAATACATCGATGGTAAAACAGTCACAAATAGGTTGAGCACCGAGCTCTTTCATCTGGCTGTGGGCTGATTTACCCGCCAAGCAGAAGGTATCGTAACTCGAATCTCCAAGCGCCACGACAGCAAAGCGAACCTGGCTTAAATCTGGAGATTGCTGGGTCAGTCCGTCGATAAATGGCTTAATATTATCTGGAAATTCGCCAGCACCATGAGTAGAAGTCACCAGCAACCAAAAACCTTGTTGGGGGATGTCATTGTATTCAGGTTGATTATGAAGGCTTATCTCATGACCTTGTTCTTCAAGAAGATCATTAAGGTGATCGCCAACGTACTCAGCACCACCTAAGGTGCTACCTGTAATAATGTGGATCATTAAGCTGTCCTTACTAAAGAAAAAGGCCAGCATGAGCTAGCCTTTAAAGGTTATTTACCAATACAGAAAGAGGTGAAGATACGGCCGAGTAGGTCATCGGAGCTGAACTCACCAGTAATCTCGTTAAGGTGTTGCTGCGTTATACGTAGCTCTTCTGCCAAGATTTCACCTGCCATATAGCCTTCGAGCTGTTGCTGACCAATATCTAGGTGCTCAGATGCGCGTTCTAGGGCATCTAAGTGGCGACGACGTGCCATGAAGCCACCTTCATTACCGCCAGCAAAGCCCATGCAATCTTTTAAGTGATTACGTAGTGCATCAACGCCTTGTCCCGTTTTTGCTGACAGTCGAATCAGAGTTGGATCATTAACATGGCAAATTCCAAGATCTTCACCTGTTTGATCGGCTTTGTTACGAATCACGGTCATTCCGATATTATTCGGTAGACGATCAACGAAATCGGGCCAGATATCTTTCGGGTCGGTTGCATCGGTAGTGGTACCATCGACCATAAATAAAACGCGATCGGCTTGGGCAATTTCTTCCCAAGCGCGTTCAATACCGATTTTTTCTACTTCATCCGAGGCTTCACGCAGGCCTGCGGTATCAATAATGTGCAGTGGCATACCATCAATATGGATATGTTCACGCAGTACATCACGCGTGGTACCAGCAATATCAGTCACAATCGCGGAGTCTTTACCCGATAATGCATTCAGTAAGCTCGACTTACCGGCATTAGGACGACCTGCAATCACCACCTTCATGCCTTCGCGCATGATGGCACCTTGATTGGCTTCTTGGCGAACCGCTTCGAGGTTGTCGATGATAGCTTGTAAGTCAGCACTTACTTTACCGTCAGCAAGGAAATCAATCTCTTCTTCTGGGAAGTCGATAGCGGCTTCAACATAGATGCGTAAGTGAATCAGAGAATCCACCAGCGTATTAATGCGTTTTGAAAACTCACCTTGCAGCGATTGCAGGGCTGATTTCGCCGCTTCTTCTGAACTGGCATCAATGAGGTCGGCAATGGCTTCTGCTTGGGTTAAATCCATCTTGTCGTTCAAGAAGGCACGCTCCGAAAATTCACCTGGGCGTGCTGCGCGTAGCCCTGGAATCGCGAGGATGCGTTTGATGAGCATATCCATTACCACAGGGCCACCGTGGCCTTGTAGCTCTAATACGTCTTCACCGGTAAACGAGTGCGGGTTAGGGAAGTAAAGCGCGATGCCCTGGTCTAGCTCTAAACCATCGTGAGATTTAAAAGGGGTGTACTCAGCGTAACGTGGTTTCAGCACTTTGCCGGTAACTTCAAGCGCAACTTGGGCTGCTTGTGGGCCTGAAACGCGAATAATACCGACGCCGCCACGGCCGGGTGCAGTCGCTTGAGCAACAATCGTATCTGTAGTCATAGTTGTGCCTGCTAGCATGTGAAAGCCAAAAAGGGGCGCTCACGATTAATCAATTAGCTGAATTGTAATCAGCTAAAAACAAAAAGGCGACCTTTTGGTCGCCTTTCTTTATCTCTTTCTATTATCGAACTTACTTAGAATGTAAGCCTTTCTTTTCCAGCGCGCGGTAGATAAGCGTTTGCTGAATCAGAGTTACGATGTTCGATACTAGCCAGTAAAGAACCAGACCTGAAGGGAAGAACAGGAAGAAGAATGTGAACATAACCGGCATAAAGGTCATGATCTTCTGCTGCATTGGATCCGTTACAGTTGTCGGGCTCATCTTCTGGATTAGGAACATTGAAGCACCCATCAGAAGTGGCAAGATGTAGTATGGGTCTTGTGCTGAAAGGTCAGTAATCCAACCGAAGAACGGTGAGTGACGCAGTTCAACAGACTCCATTAGTGCCCAGTATAGCGAAATGAAGATAGGCATTTGTAGAAGGATAGGTAAACAGCCACCTAGTGGGTTTACTTTCTCTTTCTTATAAAGCTCCATCATTTCTTGGCTCATGCGTTGACGGTCGTCGCCAATACGCTCACGCATTGCAGTCAGCTTAGGCTGAAGCATACGCATTTTCGCCATAGACGTGTACTGAGCTTTCGTTAGTGGGTACATAGCACCACGAACGATGAAAGTTAGACAGATGATTGCCAGACCCCAGTTCACAACGATGCCTTGAATGAATGAAAGCAGAGTATGAAGTGGTTTAGCAATAAACCATAACCAACCGTAGTCAACTACTAGGTCTAGGTTTGGTGCAACAGCAGCCATTTGGTCTTGAAGTTTAGGACCAACCCAAAGCGTTGCTTTGAAGCTTGCTTCGTCGCCAGTAGCAATGGTCTTGTTCGGCATGCGAACACCGATATCGCCAAGGTTACCAATTACACGAGTGTAAAGGTTGCTGCCTGCTTCGTCGCGTGGAATCCAAGCACTTGCAAAGTAGTGCTGAATCATCGCTGCCCAACCTTGACCGTTTGCTAGGTTAAGAGACAGGTTGCGATCTTGCATATCGTCGAAGCTGTATTTTTTGTAACGCGTATCTTCCGTAGAGTAAGCACCACCACGGTAAGTTGGCATTGTTAGGCTACCACCGTCATCCATAACGTTTTGACGTAGGTGAGCGTACATGCCGAATGTTGCGTTATTGCCAGAGTTGTTGATTACATCGTATTCAACGTCAATCGCGTAGCTGCCGCGTTTAAGTACGAATGTTTTTGTGTAATCAAGGCCGTTCGCTTGGTAAGTCATTGGGATGCGTAGTTCATCTTGACCTTCAGCTAGCGTAAAGCTATCTGCTGAAACCGTGTAGCTAGGGCGGTTAGTGCTGCTTAAATCGATACCTTGAGGACCCACTAGACCGCTTTGAGCGATAAATTGGTGACCTGGTTCATTTTTAAGAAGAACAAACGTATCTTCAGAATCGAACTCAGCAGAGTAATCGTTTAGGTTTGCTTTAACGACATCACCACCAACCGTATCAATTGACAGAGTCAGTACATCAGTTGTTACTGTGATAGTTTTAGCAGAAGAAGCAACTTGACCAGGAGCCGGGTCTAGATCATCTGCATAAGATGGCGCTGGTAGGGTGCTGCCAGATTGTGCCTGCTCAACCGCTTGTGGTGCTGGATTCTGAGCTACGTTCCATTGTTGGAACAGTAGGAAAGAAACCAAAGCCAATGCGATTAACAGGATATTACGTTGAGAATCCATCGTTATTTATCTCTGTCTTGTTTTTGGACTGGTGGAACGGGGTCAAAGCCCCCTTCGTTCAAAGGATGGCATTTTAATAGACGTTTGCCTGATAACCAACACCCTTTTACAAAACCGTGAGCTTTCAACGCTTCTATCGCATATAAAGAGCAGGTTGGAGTAAATCGGCAGCGTGGGCCGATGAGTGGACTAATAAACCATCTATAAAAATAGATGGGTATTAGCGCTATCCACGCGAAGGGCGAGACAGGCGAAGCCATAATTTGTCGAGTAGCTTGAACATTTCTTCATTGCTTAAATCTTGCGCGCTCTTCTTAGCGATTACAACAAAATCTTTGTTAGGAAGTTTGTGTTGAGTGTTACGAAAGCTTTCACGAGTAAGACGCTTGAATCGGTTACGACCCACGGCGGTTTTAATCTGCTTTTTCGGAACGGCTAATCCAAGACGAGGATTTGAAAGAGAGTTATTTCGGGCAATGATGGTGAAATGAGGGGAGCCTGCTCGATGAGCTTGCTTGAAGACATTTTGATAATGTTCGGGAGTTAACAAGCGTAACTCCCGACCGAAGGCTAGCTTATTCAAAATAATCAAAGATTACTTAGAAAGACGCTTACGGCCTTTTGCACGACGTGCATTGATTGTTGCGCGACCGTTCTTAGTAGCCATGCGAGCACGGAAACCGTGAGTACGCTTACGCTTTAGAACTGTAGGTTGAAAAGTGCGTTTCATTGTAATTACCTTACTGATCAGTAGTTTTAGGTTTTTGTTAAACCCGGCGTGGGCATTTTTTCTCTTCTTTATATAAGAAAGGAAAACCGACGCCTCTCAACAAAGAGGCGGAATTGTAATCACTGTCACAAAAAGTGTCAATGATTGGGTTAACTAAAATTCCGGTCGGGGGATTATACGTAGAATAACTAAAATCACAAGGATCCTTAGTCGATCCCAACCTTATTTAAGAATTTTTTTAATTTAGGATCCTGTGGATTACCAAAAATATCCTGTGGAGATCCCTGCTCGACAATATGACCGTCAGCCATGAAGATCACTCGGTCTGCGACCTCTCTAGCGAACTGCATTTCATGGGTAACCACCAGCATGGTTTGGTGCTGATTTGCCAGCTTTTTCATTAGGTTAAGCACTTCGCCAACCCACTCAGGATCGAGCGCTGAAGTCGGCTCATCAAACAATAATAGCTCTGGTTGTAGTGCCATTGCACGGCCAATACCCACCCGTTGTTGTTGGCCACCTGAGAGAGCGGCTGGGTAGCTATCACCTTTGTCACCTAAGCCAATATCATCAAGTATTTGTTGTGCTTTTTCATGGGCTTGCTGCTTTTTCCAACCACGAACAGTAATTAAACCTTCAGCAATATTCTGTCTTGCGGTTTGGTGAGCGAACAGTGCATAGTTTTGGAACACAAAACCGGTCTTACGACGCAGTGCAAGCACCTCTGCCTTAGTGTGTTTCTGAGTATCAACCTTGATGTCATCAATCGAAATCGTGCCTTGATCGGCTTGCTCTAGAAAATTCACACAACGCAGTAGGGTAGACTTACCAGTGCCACTTGAACCTATGATGACAATTATCTCACCTTGTTTGATTTCTAGGTCGATCCCTTTCAAAACTTCGGTGTCACCAAACTGCTTGTGGATATTTTGTAATTTGATCATCGTACATATGCCTTATTCAGTTTCACTTCGGCCCAGATTTGAATACGAGTGAGGATAACCACCACGCCCCAGTAAATCAGCGCCACCGCTAAGAAAGCCTCGAAGAAGCGGAAACTTGAAGAAGCCTCCATCTGAGCTTTAGCCATGATTTCGGCGACACCTAGGGTGAATGCAAGTGAAGTCGATTTAATCATGTCGATGAAGTAGTTCATCAATGATGGCAGTGCCACGCGAGTTGCTTGTGGCAAGATCACGCGACGCATTGCTTGACTGGTGGTCATACCTACCGAAAGGCTGGCTTCCATCTGGCTGCGATCAATACCGATAATCGCGGCACGAATACTTTCTGCCATATACGCGGCAAAGTGCAGGGTTAAGCCAATCACAGCAGCGCTGAATGCATCCAATCCAACCATCCACGGGAATACTTGTGGTAAGCCATAATAAAGGAGGAACAGCTGTACCAACAATGGTGTTCCTCGGAAGAAGCTAATGTACAGTTGGCTCAATTGGTCGAGTACTGGGATTTTGAATACACGAATATTCGCCAGTATCAGAGACAGGATCAGAGCAAAGAACAAGCCCCAAGTCGCCATCTCCATCGTGGTGCCTAAATACTTCAGTAGTATCGGCAACAGCTCTAGCATGTAATTAAAGTCAAATCCCATAATCTATCTCGTATTTTTATTGGAAGTGTTGTTCTATTTGGAAGTACTGTTTTATCAGGTTTTTTAATCAGTGCACAAAAGCAAAAAGCCCACCGCTGTATAAAGCAGTGGGCCTTGAATGGTGAAAGTGAGTGATTACTTCTGAGTAATGTCTGCACCAAACCATTTCTGAGAGATACTTTCTAGCGTACCATCTGCGCGCATTGCTGCTAATGCTTCGTTTACTTCGGCTTGCAGTTTTTTGCCGTTATCGTTGTCCACGAAAGGCCAAGCGTTTTCAATGGTTTCGAATGGCTGTCCTGCTAGTTGTAATGGTAGACCAGTCTTCTTGATAAGCTCTAGTGCTGATAAGCGATCCATTACGAATGCATCGGCACGGCCCAGTGCGACATCATGCTCAATACCTGTATCGTAGGTTTTTACATTGATCTTGCCATCTTTGTCGTAGCTGCGAAGCAGTTGTTCAAAGTTTGAGCCTAGGTTTACTGCAACCGTCTTGCCTTCAAGGTCTTCGATACCCTTAATGCTGTCATTACCTTTACGAACGGTAATTTGTGCGCCGTCTACTACGTATGGGTCTGCGAATAGGTATTTCGCTTTACGTGCATCCGTCATTGTAATTTGGTTTGAAATGGTGTCGATGCGACCCGTTTCAAGAAGACCAAACAGACCAGAGAAGTTAGCTGTTACGTATTCAACTTTGTAGTCGTTACGTTTACCGATCTCATCCCATAAATCCACTTCAAAACCTTGTAGCTGGTCTTGTTTAACGAAAGTAAATGGGAAGTAGCGACCAGACATGCCGACTTTAACTTCAGTCGCAGCTTGAACAGTAGCAGCAGAGAGTGCGATAGCCGCAATTGCAGCCTTAATCCAGTTATTCATTTGGTAACTCCTTATATTTATGGGATTGGATGTTACTGGGAAAATGCTTAATAGAATAAATAACCAGATGTTATTAACCATAACCAGATTGAATTCCCGATTTGGGGATAACTAGTAAGGATCCGGGCATAAGTGGATCATTGTGTGAGTAAAGTAGGGGCAAGATGTGTGGATCCACCGATAAATTACAAATTTATTGTGAATAACTTGGATCTTATTCACTGGATCTGTGATCAATTGCTGGTGATCTGACTTATCAACAGGTAAAATTAGCAGTCATTTCATATTACTTAAATAGAGTGAGGGCACCGTGTCATCTTCGCTTTGGTTGCAGTGTTTGCAACAGCTTCAAGAAGAGTTACCAGCTACAGAATTCAGTATGTGGGTTCGTCCGTTACAAGCGGAACTCAATGACAATACTCTGACTCTATTTGCCCCGAACCGTTTCGTACTCGATTGGGTTCGTGATAAGTATCTAAATAGCATTAACCGCTTACTGCAAGAATATTGCGGTAACGATATCCCACATCTTCATTTTGAAGTGGGAAGCAAGCGTGTGATTGCACCAAAGCCTGCGACACCGGCCCCGACTCGCACTCGCACTGCAGCCGACGTGGCCGCTGAGTCTTCGGCACCTGCGCAATTACAAGCTCGCAAGCCTGTCCATAATAACTGGCGTGATGAAGAGCCTGTAGCGGTTGACCTTAACCACCGCTCAAACGTGAACCCAAAACATAAGTTCAACAACTTTGTTGAAGGTAAGTCTAACCAACTAGGTTTGGCTGCGGCACGTCAGGTTTCTGATAATCCAGGAACAGCCTACAACCCGTTGTTCTTATACGGCGGCACTGGTCTAGGTAAAACGCACTTGTTGCATGCGGTGGGTAACGCCATTGTTGATAATAAGCCGAATGCGAAAGTGGTTTACATGCACTCAGAGCGTTTTGTTCAGGATATGGTAAAGGCACTGCAAAACAACGCGATCGAAGAATTTAAGCGCTACTACCGTAGTGTTGATGCATTGCTTATCGATGACATCCAATTCTTTGCTAATAAAGAGCGTTCTCAAGAAGAGTTTTTCCATACATTTAATGCGTTGCTTGAAGGCAACCAACAGATCATCCTCACTTCAGACCGTTATCCAAAAGAGATCAATGGGGTAGAAGATCGTCTTAAATCTCGCTTCGGTTGGGGTTTGACGGTAGCGATTGAGCCACCAGAGCTTGAGACTCGTGTTGCGATCTTGATGAAGAAAGCAGAAGACCACCAAATTCACCTTGCGGATGAAGTGGCGTTCTTTATTGCCAAGCGTTTACGCTCTAATGTTCGTGAACTGGAAGGCGCATTGAACCGTGTTATTGCAAATGCAAACTTCACTGGCCGCCCGATCACGATTGATTTTGTGCGTGAAGCACTGCGTGATCTACTTGCACTGCAAGAGAAGCTGGTCACCATTGATAACATTCAGAAGACAGTAGCCGAGTACTATAAAATCAAAGTCGCTGATCTATTGTCTAAACGTCGCTCTCGTTCAGTTGCTCGTCCACGTCAATTGGCGATGGCATTGGCTAAAGAGCTAACAAACCACAGTTTGCCTGAGATTGGCGATGCATTCGGTGGTCGTGACCACACAACTGTGCTGCATGCTTGTCGTAAGATTGCTCAGCTGCGTGAAGAGAGTCACGACATTAAAGAAGATTATTCGAACTTGATTCGTACCCTTTCTTCTTAATACACAGTATTCTTAACCTTAATAAGCAGAATCTTGGCCACGTACTATTACGCAGTGCCATTTAGACCGTAAGAGCAAGATATGAAATTTACCATTGAACGTAGTCATCTGATTAAGCCATTACAACAAGTATCTGGCGCACTCGGTGGCAGGCCAACGCTTCCAATTCTAGGAAACCTACTGATTAAAGTAGAAGATAACGTGTTGTCGATGACAGCGACGGATCTAGAAGTTGAACTGATCAGCCGTGTAACGCTTGAAGGTGATTTCGAAGCGGGCAGTATCACCGTACCTTCACGTAAGTTTCTGGATATCTGTCGTGGATTGCCAGATAACTCAGTGATTACTGTGGTATTGGATGGTGACCGCATTCAGGTTCGCTCTGGTCGTAGCCGCTTCTCATTAGCAACATTACCTGCGGCAGATTTTCCAAATATTGAAGACTGGAGCAGCGAAGTTGAAGTGTCAGTGACACAAGCTGAACTTCGCGGTCTTATCGAGAAAACACAATTCTCAATGGCGAACCAAGATGTTCGTTACTACCTCAACGGTATGTTGTTTGAGATTGAAGGTTCTATCTTGCGCAGCGTGGCGACCGATGGCCACCGTATGGCAGTATCTCAAGCACAGCTAGGGGCAGATTTTGCTCAGAAGCAGATCATTGTTCCTCGTAAAGGTGTTCAAGAGCTAGTGAAGTTATTGGATGCACCTGAACAACCAGTAACGCTGCAAATTGGTAACTCTAACGTGCGTGCTGAAGTGAACAACTATGTCTTCACTTCTAAGCTGGTTGATGGTCGTTTCCCTGATTATCGCCGCGTAATGCCGCAAAATACCACCAAGACGCTTGAAGCGGGTTGTGATGAATTACGTTCAGCATTTTCTCGTGCTGCGATTCTATCCAATGAAAAATTCCGTGGTGTTCGCGTTAACCTTGCTGATAGTGAGATGCGTATTACCGCGAACAACCCAGAGCAAGAAGAAGCAGAAGAAGTACTCGATGTTAACTTCGACGGCGACGCACTAGAGATTGGCTTCAACGTAAGTTACGTATTGGATGTTCTGAACACACTGCGTTGTGAACAGGTTCGCATCTCAATGTCAGACGCCAATGCGAGTGCTCTTATCGAAAACGCACAAGATGACAGCGCGATGTACGTTGTTATGCCTATTCGCTTATAAGCTGCCAAATGTTGACCTATCGAGTCGTGATTGAAGATTAATATGAAGACGTTATGCCTTTATCGCGCTTAATCGTTAAGCAGTTTAGAAATATTGAAGCCTGTGACATTCAACCGTCATCAGGCTTTAACTTTCTTATAGGGGCTAACGGAAGCGGCAAAACCAGTGTCCTTGAAGCGGTGTATCTGCTCGGACACGGTCGCTCATTCAAGAGTTCACTCACCGGTCGTATTATACAAAATGAGTGTAGTGAGCTGTTTGTGCATGGCCGTTTTATGACCTCGGATCAATTTGAGCTGCCAATTGGCATTAATAAGCAGCGCGATGGCACGACAGAGGTTAAAATAAGCGGTCAAACTGGGCAAAAGTTGGCTCAGTTAGCTCAAGTCTTACCTTTGCAGTTGATTCACCCCGAAGGGTTTGATTTACTGACAGATGGGCCTAAGCATCGCCGAGCATTCATTGACTGGGGAGTTTTCCACAGTGAGTCGGGCTTCTATGATGCTTGGGGTAGGGTAAAGCGCCTCAATAAGCAGCGAAACGCCTTATTGAAAACGGCAACGCACTATCGAGAGCTGAGCTATTGGGACCAAGAACTGGCCCGTTTAGCCGAAAGCATCAGTCAGTGGCGTGCCACCTACGTTGATCAGCTCAAAGAAGTCGCCGAAGAAATCTGTGCGACCTTCCTTCCTGAGTTTGAGATAAAGATTAACTATTATCGTGGCTGGGACAAAGACACCCCATACGCTGAGATATTAGAAAAGAATTTTGAAAGGGATCAGCAGCTTGGTTACACCTTTAGTGGGCCAAACAAAGCGGATCTGAAGATAAAAGTGAACGGCACTCCAGTGGAAGATGTCTTGTCACGAGGTCAATTGAAGTTGATGGTGTGCGCGCTACGAGTAGCACAAGGGCAACACCTCACTCAAATGACAGGTAAGCAGTGTATCTATTTAATAGATGACTTCGCTTCCGAATTAGATAGCCAACGCCGCGCACGTCTTGCTGAGTGCTTAAAGGCGACCGAGGCTCAAGTTTTTGTAAGCTCTATTACCGCTGATCAGATTGCAGATATGCATGACGAAAATAGCAGGATGTTTCATGTGGAACATGGCAAAATAGAGCAAGGATAATTAGTCAGAGAGTAACTATGTCAGATAATTACGATTCATCGAGTATTAAAGTACTGAAGGGTCTGGATGCGGTACGTAAGCGTCCTGGAATGTACATTGGCGACACGGATGATGGTACCGGTCTGCACCACATGGTTTTTGAGGTGGTAGATAACTCTATTGATGAAGCGCTAGCTGGTCACTGTAATGACATCATTGTAACTATCCATGAAGATAGTTCTGTGTCTGTGAGCGATGACGGCCGTGGTATTCCAACAGAATTGCACCCAGAAGAAAACGTATCAGCAGCAGAAGTAATCATGACGGTTCTTCACGCTGGTGGTAAGTTCGATGATAACTCGTACAAAGTATCTGGTGGTCTGCACGGTGTTGGTGTTTCAGTAGTTAACGCACTTTCTAAGCAAGTTACTCTTACTATCCACCGTGGTGGTAAAATCCACACTCAAACCTACAGCCACGGTGAGCCTCAAGCGCCACTAGCAGTTATCGGTGACACGGATAAAACAGGTACAGAGATTCGTTTCTGGCCGAGTGAAGAAACCTTCACTAACATCGAGTTCCATTACGACATTTTAGCTAAGCGTCTACGTGAGCTATCATTCTTGAACTCAGGCGTGTCAATTAAGCTAATTGACGAGCGCGAAGAAGACAAAATGGATCACTTCGAATACGAAGGCGGTATCCAAGCGTTTGTTGAACACCTTAATACCAACAAAACGCCAATCATCCAAAAAATCTTCCACTTCAACTCTGAGCGTGAAGACGGTATTACCGTTGAAGTTGCGATGCAGTGGAATGACGGCTATCAAGAAAATATCTACTGTTTCACCAACAACATCCCTCAACGTGATGGTGGTGCTCACTTAGCAGGTTTCCGTGCGGCGCTAACGCGTACTCTGAACAGCTTCATGGACAAGGAAGGCTTCTCTAAGAAAGCGAAGACTGCGACCTCTGGTGATGATGCTCGTGAAGGTTTGACGGCGATTGTTTCTGTTAAAGTGCCTGATCCTAAGTTCTCAAGCCAAACTAAAGATAAACTGGTTTCTTCAGAAGTGAAGTCTGCCGTTGAATCTACAATGGGTGAGAAGTTGTCTGAGTTCCTGATTGAGAACCCAGGTGAAGCGAAAACAGTTTGTTCTAAAATTATTGATGCAGCACGTGCTCGTGATGCAGCGCGTAAAGCTCGTGAAATGACTCGTCGTAAAGGCGCATTAGATTTAGCGGGTCTTCCAGGTAAGCTTGCTGACTGTCAGGAAAAAGACCCTGCACTGTCTGAACTATACATTGTGGAAGGAGACTCTGCTGGCGGTTCAGCTAAGCAGGGGCGTAACCGTAAGAACCAAGCAATCCTACCGCTGAAAGGTAAAATTCTTAACGTAGAGAAAGCACGTTTCGATAAAATGCTGTCTTCTCAAGAAGTAGCAACGCTAATCACAGCCCTTGGTTGTGGTATTGGCCGTGACGAATACAACCCAGATAAATTGCGTTACCACAACATCATCATCATGACCGATGCCGATGTCGATGGTTCTCACATCCGTACTCTGCTATTGACGTTCTTCTACCGTCAAATGCCAGAGCTGATTGAACGCGGCTACATCTACATTGCTCAACCACCACTTTACAAAGTGAAGAAAGGTAAGCAAGAGCAGTACATTAAAGATGAAGATGCGATGAACCAGTATCAAGTATCTTTAGCTTTAGACAATGCAGAACTGCACGTAAACCCTGAAGCGCCAGCATTTGCAGGTGAAGGTTTAGAGAAGCTTGTTCAGCAATACAATGCAGGCATCAAGCTCGTTGATCGTATGAGCCGCCGTTACCCACGCGCATTGGTTCACGAACTGATTTACGTTCCTCGTCTAACTGCTGAGCAGTGTCATGATGACGCGGCAGTTGAAGCTTGGGGTAAGCAGCTTGTTGAGCAGCTAAATGCGAAAGAAGTAGGTGCAAGCCAATACAGCCTTGAAGTTGAAAAACACGAAGAATTAGGTTTAAGCGTTCCTAAGATTGTGGTTCGTACTCATGGTGTGACTCATGAACACGTACTGAGCATTGACCTGATTAACTCTAAAGAGTTTGCGAAGTTAGCTGATTTGTCTGAAGCTCTTGATGGCTTGATTGAAGAAGGCGCTTACATTAAGCGTGGTGAGCGTACTCAAGAAGTGTCTAGCTTCGTTGAAGCTCTGAACTGGTTAGTGAAAGAGTCTCGTCGTGGTCTAAGCCTACAGCGATACAAAGGTCTAGGAGAGATGAACCCAGATCAACTTTGGGAAACCACCATGGATCCTGAAACTCGCCGTATGATGCAAGTAACGATTGAAGATGCTGTTGGTGCTGATCTATTGTTTACGACGCTAATGGGTGATCAAGTTGAGCCTCGTCGTAACTTCATCGAAGAGAACGCACTTAAAGTAGCTAACCTAGACGTTTAGTACCTTTGATACTTCGCTCTTTCGCTTAATTTCTGTGTCAGAGGTGCTCACATACATTCGTATGCTCCGCGCCTCTTCCTTGAACTAAAACGAAATAGCTTCGTCTCAAAAAACTAAAATTTTAAAAAGCACTGTCCTTTGGATAGTGCTTTTTTGTATTTGTAAGGTATTGAAAAATATTGGATTGGAAAAATAATTGAAAATAATCCCTTGAAACTATTTTGCTCAATCCACATATCTAGTTGTGAAGAGGATGACTGTCTTGCTCTACAAGAGAAGAAACAGAACCTTCATAACCGTTTCTAGAGTGTCGCTCAATAGAGGATAACTTTGGCAGCACACAACTTAAAAATTGATTCATTGCCATGTCCCAGTGTTGTCGCCAATAGAGGTGAAACCCGAGGAATGCGAATTGAATCTCTTAGCTGTTTACTGGGTCATACACAGGTTCGATCTAAGTAAAGTTCACAGCTAAGACTATTGCTTACTAAAAGGATAGCATTATGAGAACTGTAGATTTCACTCCACTTTACCGCAACGCAATCGGCTTCGATCGTCTATTCAACATGATGGAAGCGAACACATCGAAGAACTCTTCTGGCGGTTACCCTCCATACAACATCGAGCAAAAAGACGAGAACAACTACCGTATTACTATGGCCGTTGCTGGTTTTGCTGATGACCAATTAGATCTAACTCAAAAAGAGAACATGCTAATTGTGAAAGGTGAGCGTAAAGCAGAAGCAGAGAAAACCTTCGTATATCAAGGTATTGCAGAGCGCGATTTTGAGCGCAAATTCCAACTGGCTGACTACGTAAAAGTGGTAGGTGCAAGCATGGAAAATGGTCTTCTTCACATCGACCTAGAACGCGAAATCCCAGAAGCGATGCAACCACGTAAGATTGCTATCAATGGTAATAGCCTACTAGAAGGTTAATTACTGTTAGCTCCTTAGAGCTAAAAACTATCGGGAAGTAAAAGTGAAAGAGCACCTCATGAGGTGCTCTTTTTGTTTGTCCTTCTAACGTCATTCCATAGAGGGAGGAACGACCGATTAGGAAATCTCTATTTGCTTTCGCTGTAAGCCTTTTTCACTTCTTCAGCAATGATCGCAATACCTTTTTGCATTGCTTCATCGTCTTGTACGTAGTTCATACGCAGGCACTGATGAGCATGATCCCACTCGTCTTCTTGGCCGATAAAGAAGTATTCACCCGGAACAATCAATACACCACGAGCTTTTAATCTGTCGTACAGTTCCATTGTGGTGATCGGCAGTTCATCAAACCATAGCCATAAGAAGATAGCGCCTTCAGGTTTGTGAATACGGAAACGTGGGTCATCGATCGCTTGTTGTAGCAGCTCAACCGCGCGCAAAGACTTCTCTTTATAGAAAGGTTTAATCACTTCGCTGCTTAAGCGCAGCAGGTCACCGTTCTCAATCATGTGGTTGGCGATTGCAGGCCCAACACTGCTTGGTGCTAAGCTGATGATGCCATTCATGTTAGTTAGCGCTTGGGTAACCTCTTCGCTCGCAATCACGATACCGCAGCGTACGCCTGGCAAACCAAGCTTAGATAGGCTCATGCACAGAATTGTATTTTCATTCCAGAACGGTTCAACGTCTTCAAAGATGATGTTTGGAAATGGCAGGCCGTAGGCGTTATCGATCAGCAGTGGGATGTTGTTCTCACGCGCCAGCTTATCCAGTTTACGTACTTCTTCGTCGGTCAGTACGTTACCGGTTGGGTTGGTTGGGCGAGACGCACAGATAGCAGCTACTGAGTCATCGACTTTTAGCTGTTCGAAATCGACGTGGTATTTGAACTGTCGGTTTTCTAGCAGCTCGATCTCCGGGTGGTAAGAGATAAAGATGTCGTCATCAATCCCTGCGTCACCGTAGCCGATGTATTCAGGAGCGATCGGCAGCAAGATTTTCTTGTGTGAGCCGTCAGGTTGTTGACCAGCTAGCAGGTTGAATAGGTAGAAGAAACCACTTTGGCTGCCGTTAGTCAGGCTGATGTTCTTCTCGCTGATGTCCCAGCCATAGGTCTCTTTTAGCATTGCAGCTAATGACTTAATGAAGCTGTCTTTGCCCTGTGGGCCATCGTAGTTGGCGAGGGCGGCGATGAGTTCTCCACTGGCGAGCATGTCGGCACTGGCTTGGTTAAAGTAATCGAGCATGGCAGGGATAGCGGCTGGGTTGCCACCACCAAGCATGATTGCGCCAGGAGTGCGCAGGCCATCATTCAAATCATCCATTAAACGAGTGATTCCAGAGTAACGATTAAACTTTTCACCAAACTTAGAGAACTGCATTACTTATTTTACCTAATTCATTGTGATTGCTTGTTACGTGTCATTAAGGCAGACCTTATGTCTGCCATCAGTGTATTCCTTGAACATACCGCAATGTTTTTGCGACGCATAGCGCCAAATGCTCTAACACGGAAAAAACTTTTCTTGTTACCTAGGCTAAATATCACGATTTAACACCCTCAAACTGAACCCAAACTGAATAGAACGACAGTAAACGCCAGAACAACGTGAAGTTGGTCACTCTTTTATTGCTCAAAAATAGCGCAATGAATATTCTCTCTCCCGAAGACAAAACAACCTATTTATCTTTTTTGGAGAAAGTAATGATTACTCAATTATTTGTTAAAGCTCAATTGTTTACTGCGGCATTTAAAAACGACCAACGTGGTGTTACTGCGATTGAATACGCAATTCTTGGTGTGTGCATGTCTGCAATCGTGCTTGCTGTATTTGGTGACGGTTTAACAGCAGCTCTGAACGATGCTGTTGCTGCTATTTCTCAAAACATTACAGATGCAAATACAGTTGAACTTTCTACTGCTGGCTCTGAAGGCTTTTAGTGGAAAACTTATGGTGGCTAATTATTTTAGCCGCCATGGCAATCTACGCCTGTTATACGGATTGTCGATACCGAGAGATCAGCAACCGCTTGGTGTTGTGCATGGCGTTATGGACCTTATCGCGACTGGAGTTTCACAGTGAGGCTCAACACCTAATACATCCGATTGCCGTGCTACTTGCTGGTGGTGTGTTATTTCAGATGAATATACTCGCGGCAGGCGACAGCAAACTATTCGCGGTACTGAGCTTAGCGATCGACTCTAAGTTTATAGCCGTTACGCTGCTGCTTATTGGCTTTTTAGGTGGTGTATTAGCAATTAGTCAGTGGTGGTTAGGACGAATGACTGCCGATATTCGATGGACACAGCGTGGCGTCCCCTATGCAGTACCAATCTGTTTGGCAAGCTTATTAGCTATAGCTGCATCATTATAGGTTAAACAATGAATTCAAAAATCATTCTTGGTCTAGCAGTTGTTGCTATATCTATTGGGCTTTATGGCGTGACACAAACGCCTGCTACGAAAGAAATTCCTGCGCAGTCAGTAAATCAAGTAGAAACGAAGATACTTGCTTGGCAATTGAAGCGGGACGTCGCTCAGGGTGACAAGCTTGTCCGTCGCGACGTTGAAGCCGTTTACTTTACGCGTCAACAAGCTGGTTCACACGGCTTAACTGAAGATACTCGTTTTAATTGGCAGCAAAGTTTGTTTGCCAAACAGGCCTTGCAACAAGGTGGCATTGTGACACCTGAGTTATTGACCTCCCCAGGTCAAGCCGATTACTTGAATACAGTGATTGAGCCAGGGTTTGTGCCTTTTAACGTGACGGTTCCGGGAGAGGATGTCGTTGGTGGCACGATCAGTGTTGGCGACTTGGTCGATATTTCAGTGTTGTCGGCACCTAAGCAAAACTTGGCCAATGATAAGAGAGTCGATGACATTCAACACCTGACTATGGCCCCGTTGCTCGCTCAGGTTCCTGTTTTGGATATGGTCAGTCGACAGCGTTCGGTGAGTACTTTAAGCAGTGAAAAAGTGACCGAGGTGACCTTGGTACTGCAAGTTACCAATAGGCAGGTTGCTCAATTGACGATTGCTAAGCGCATTGCAGAGATTGAAGTGCATAAGTCAATTGGTAAAGAATTTTCGGACGATCTGGAAGCTGACTCAAGTGATGTGATCAGTTTATCTGGTCAACGTGACGAGATACGCGAATATCGGTTTAAGTAGGGCAATCATGATGACTAAACGAATATTAGCCTTTGCTGGGCTGTGGCTGCTATCGCCGCTAGCAGTAGCGGCTAGCCTAATCAACCTTGCTGAGGGGCAGGCTACAACCGTGAATGTTTCCGGTGATGTGGCTTCTGTCTTCATTTCTGACCAAAAGGTCGCGGACTATCAGGTGATAGACGAACACAAAATTGTGGTGTTTGGCCGCCATCTAGGAACCACGACTTTCATCGCCTTTGATCAACAAGGCAACGAACTGGTGAATCAACAACTGGTCGTGAATCGCAGCTATACCGATGTCGAACAGCAGATAAAAATTCAGTATCCACAAGCCAAAGTGACTGTTTATGGCATTGGTGAAAACATCATCTTGAGTGGCCCTGTATCTTCCGAACTAGAGAAAGACAATATTTACCAGATGGTCGG
Organism: Vibrio sp. BS-M-Sm-2; assembly: GCF_041504345.1. Lineage (NCBI taxonomy): Bacteria > Pseudomonadati > Pseudomonadota > Gammaproteobacteria > Vibrionales > Vibrionaceae > Vibrio > Vibrio sp. BS-M-Sm-2. The sequence goes on along the minus strand of NZ_CP167894.1, from coordinate 1,883,746 downwards.
TGAATTATTGGGAAAGGAAGAGGTTGAACAGAACTTCTCTTCTGAAAACGAAGCGCCAGTTGATGACTTAAGCATTGAGTTTATGACCAAGCGTCGCTATCGAGGGGTGGTGAATAACATTGAAGTGAACGCTACCAAGCAGGTCAATGTAAAGCTGACTATCGCCGAAGTATCTCACTCTTTTATCCAAGATTTCGGCATCAAAGTGGGCACTGCTGGTAACGCAGGAATGTTTGTTGATCAGCTTACCCATTTTAGTGCTAGCGATATTGTCTCTGTGATTTCTGCGGTGGGATCGGATCAGGTTGGTCAGATTCTAGCGGAGCCTAATCTATCGGTGATCTCTGGTGAGAAAGCGAGCTTTCTTGTCGGTGGAGAGTTACCGGTCGTGACCAGTAATGATGGTGGCACCAATGTGGACTATAAAGAGTTTGGTGTTCGATTGGAGTTGATGGCGAAGGTGCTAAGAGACGACAAAATTAAGCTAGCACTGACCCCTGAGGTGAGCTCTTTAGATGCTCAATACAGTAACGAACTCTACGATTTACCGGCTCTAAAGACTCGACGCGCACAAACGACGGTTGAGCTGGGGGATGGGCAAAGTTTTGTACTGGGTGGTTTGCTGAATAGTGAAGAGCGCGAATCGCTGACTCGAATCCCGTTTATTGGCGATATCCCGATTCTTGGTGCGTTATTCCGACACACAGGAACGGAACGTAATAAGACCGAGCTCGTGATAGTGGCGACGGTCAACTTAGTTCAACCCGTTAAAGCGAATCAGATCCAACTGCCGATAATGGAAAAAACGGGTACTTTGAAGCGCTTCTTAGCGCTAGACAGTGAATATGACAAAGCCGAACAGCGTTGGGCGAGCGAAATTTTATCTGCCGGAGGCTTTAAACAGTGAAACGTTATTTACTAGGAATGTTATGTGCCTTTGGCATCACCGGATGCGCTGACCATGTCGTTGAACCTGAAGGTACCTCTATCGAAGTGGTGCCGATTCACTATCAATTTAATGCACAGAGTCAGGATCACACTGTAGTTGAGCAGCGCTTTGAAGCCTTTATTCAGCGTTATCAATTAGAGGGCAGTACTGCTCAGTGGCAAATTATCGTGAATGGCTCATCACCTCAGCCGCTAGTGTCAGTGCTGGATGAGGTACTTGCCAATAACCATATTGCTCAGTCGCAGGTGGAGCATCAAGTTAACAACACATCAAATCGTTTTAGCGTGTCTGTGATTGCAACGGATATGCAGGTTCGTCTAGAGGTCTGTCAGCAACAAAAGGTCGGGCATTATGGGTATAGCAAACTTGGTTGCTATACCGACGGTAACCGCTGGCAATCAATGGTTAACCCTGAAAAGTCACTGTAACTCCGTTTACTACAGCTCCTTCAACAAGTTTTAGGTTTACGAATATGTTTAATTTAGTCGATAAGTTGAGTGCTAAGGATGAGCAAACTCCTCAAGTAGATAACCATTGTGCCGTGCTTTTTCAGAGTGAAGATTGCCGAGCTCATTTATACAAAGCCTTTCGTTTTGAAGGCCTGCCTGAGCCTGTCGCTTTTGAAAACCAACCGGCAAGTGCTTTAAAGCTGGCTGAATTCGTGAATTTAAAAGTGGTGATGATTGATCTCAACGATAGCGACAATGTGGTTCGAGATGCTCAGCAGATCGCCTTACAACTTCCGACACACTTGTCGGTTGTGGTTATTGGTAGTGAAGATTCGATCACCACTATCCGTGCTTTAAAGGACTTAGGTTTCTACTATCTATTTTGGCCTGCCAGCGAAGTCGAGGTGACCGATTTTTACCGAAGTGTTTTGCACAATCATATGCAGCGTCAAGGTGTGGCTCGAAACCGTAAGGCTAAGCAAATTGCTTTTGTTGGGGTGAAAGGCGGAGTGGGCACCTCATTGATTGCGAGTGAAGTTTCTCGTTGTTTAGCCAAGCAGCACTCACTACCAACTTTGTTGGTTGACCACACCTATACCGGCAGCAACCTAGACGTAATGCTCGGTTTGAAAAAATTCCAAAAGCGTAACGTACAAAAAGGGACGTTAGTTTCTGCGGTTGATACGGCTTTGGCTTCGAATTTGGTGCAGAGCTTAGAGAACAATCTTTCTATTTTGGCGGTCGAGTCCCAAGACTTCAGTCGTGGCGAATTGCATGAATACACTCAAGCACTGACTAAGCAAGTAGAGCAGAACAGTTCATTCATCATTGAAGACTATTCGCACAGTGCGCTGACCCAACAAGAGTTGTCTCGAGCACTGGCTGATGTTGATTCATTAGTTTTGGTATTTGATGCTACCGTTTCATCGTTGAGAGAGCTCAATCGAATTGTTGGCAGTGTACAAGCTGAATTGCCAACAATGACCATAGTGACGGTAATGAATCACACTCGTCCGAGTAATGCCGCCTCGGTATCAAAAGCCGATGTTGTGAAGCACTTTGGACAAGCCGCTAATTGCCACGTTGAGTTCGATCACAAGGCCAATCAATACCTTCTTCAGGGCGAATTGATCACTGAAACTCGATCTGAGATGCAATTGGGGTTAACGCAGTTGGTGGCGATACTTCTTGGTGAGCAAGTCGTCCAGAAAAGCAAAACGTCATGGCTCTCTTGGCTTAAGAGGTAGTTCGCATGCAACAGTCAAAACAAGTCTATCTTCAACTTCGTCAGCAAATATTTGAAGCTTTGGATGCGAGTGCCATTGAGTCTTTATCCACTCAAGAGTTAGAGAAGCAGCTGAGCCACGCGATTGAGGTGTTGGTTAATCGTGAACAGCTTCCTGTTTCAACATTGGCTAAGCAAGAGTATGTCACCAGTTTAATCAATGAGCTCGTTGGTTTAGGGCCACTTCAAGTGCTGATGGATGACGACAGCATCAGCGATATTATGATCAATGGCCATCAACAGGTCTTTATTGAACGTAATGGTTTGGTAGAGCGTGCACAGGTGCAGTTTATTGATGAACAACAGTTAATCGAGATTGCTAAGCGCATTGCAAGTCGAGTAGGGCGTCGTATTGATGAGTCTTCACCAACATGTGATGCCCGCTTGGAAGATGGCAGTCGCGTTAATATCGTGATCGCGCCGATTGCTCTTGATGGAACCTTGATTTCTATTCGTAAGTTTCGCCATCAAGTGATTAACTTGGACAAGTTAACGGAGCTAGGAGCGCTTAGTGAAGAGATGGCGCAACTATTGGCATTGGCTGCTCGTTGTCGCTTGAATATCTTAATCTCTGGCGGTACGGGTTCTGGTAAAACAACCTTGCTCAATGCGTTGTCACAGCACGTCTCTGAGGTTGAGCGAATTGTCACGATTGAAGATACCGCAGAACTAAGATTACAGCAGCCTCATGTTGCTCGAATGGAAACTCGACTTGCAGGAACCGAAGGCACTGGTGCCATCACTTCTCGAGATTTGGTGATTAACTCACTGCGTATGCGTCCTGATCGCATCATTGTTGGTGAGTGCCGTGGCCCGGAAGCTTTTGAGATGCTGCAAGCGATGAATACGGGACACGATGGTTCGATGTCGACATTGCATGCCAATAGTCCTCGAGACGCAATATCACGTGTTGAGGCGATGGTAATGATGGCGACCAACAATTTGCCTATCGATGCGATTCGTCGCTCTGTGGTGAGTGCAGTCGATATCATCGTGCAAGTTACTCGATTGCATGATGGCTCAAGAAAAATTATCAGTATCTCCGAAGTTGTAGGCCTTGAGGGAGAGAGCGTGGTTCTTGAAGAACTATTTACCTTCCAAATCGAGGGTGCGTTGAGTGATGGAAAGTTGTCGGGACGCTATGTCACTTCAGGGGTCATGAGCCGCTCGGTACTCTTTAAAAAAGCGCACTTTTTTGGGTGTGAACAACAACTACAGCAGTTGATTCATGCGATCGAATTAGTGGGGTAGCAGTGTGTATTGGCTATTAATGTTTTGGGGCGTTGTCCTGCTGCTGGTTGTAATTTTTTCTAATAAGAGTCACTCAATTGATGATTATTTTCCATCAAATGATAAGACAAAAACAGCGTCAACAGCCCCTCGCCAAGCGATTCAACTTAGTCAGATATCCAATGGCTTAGGTTGGTCTTCGATAGCAAGCCTTTTTCATCAAGTTAAGCGACAGTTGGGCTCTTTTGCTGGTGTAAAGGTGGTTTTATTTAGTGGCTGTGTGAGTGTTTTAGCTGGTGCAGTGAACCGCTACCTATTCGGTTTCCCAGCTTGGCTAGTCCTTGGTAGCGCATTGGTTGTAACTTGGGTATGGGGCTTCTTGTGGTTAAAACAGCGTGACCGTAAGCAATTTGAAGAGAGCTTTCCTGATGCATTGAACATGTTGGCTAGCTCTCTATCTGCCGGAGAGAGTATTGGTCGAGGAATTGGTTTTGTCGGCAACAAGCTTCCTGGTGAGGTTGGCAAAGAGTTTAAAAGAATGGCAGAACGCTTGAAGCTAGGTGAGCCGCTGGACGATGTTTTTCGTAAGTCTTGCCAGCGATTTCCTTATCCGTCATTTCATTTCTTTGTGATTACCCTACGTGCCAACATGCAGCGTGGTGGGCAATTGAAAGAGGTCATGTCGCGTCTGAACCGTCAGATGTTCGAAGCTAGAGCGATGGAAAGAAAGAAGTTTGCGATGACTTCAGAGGCGCGTATTTCAGCAAAGATAGTCAGTGCAACGCCGTTTGTCTTTATCTCAATGCTGCCAATACTGAGCCCTGAGAATTTTGATTTCTTGATGTTTACCGACGAAGGTCGCCCGGTTCTATATTACCTGTTGATCAGCGAAAGTATTGGTTTAGCGATCATTTGGATGTTGATGAAGAGGGTGAGGTAATGGCCAATATTATTTCGATTTTAATCGAGCCTCAGTTGCAGTCATTGTTGATTTGGACTTGCCTGTCATTTGGTGTGTTGTTGCTCTGTTATTGGTTAATCACGCAGTACATCGCGCAGCAAAAGCTGGCTAGTATCGCTAGCCAGTTTAAATCGATGACTCAACAACGCAGTCAACGACAGTTACAAATCGATAGCCTCTTATGTCCGCTGACACAATTGGTTAATGCGTCCGACCAACAGATGCAGCAGCGCTTTATTGGTGCGGGTATTTATCAAACACGCTATAGCTCCATGTATATGCCACTCAAATATCTGGTTCTTGCGATAGGTGAAGTGGTGGTCATTGGTGTGTGCTGGTGGTCCGGTGTCGCTATTAATCAGGCTGTCGCTCTGATATGTGGTTGGGCAATGGTTTCTATTGCGCTGCCCGATATGGTACTCGCTCAGCGAACTAAGTGGCGACATCAAAAATTAGTGGGTCAGTTGCCTTACTTGATCGACCTAACGGCGATCTGTGTGCAAAGCGGGATGACGATTGAAGCTTCACTGAAGTATTTAGCACAAGAGATGCAAGGCTTTGATCGTGACTTGGCTTATCTACTGAATAAAACCAATCATCGCGCTCGAGTTGTTGGGATGGAAGAGGCGCTTGAAGAGCTTTATCAACAGGTGCCAAGCAGTGAAATGCGTAGCTTTGTGATGACGTTGACTCAAAGCATTCAACACGGCTCGTCGATTTATCGCATGTTAACTGTATTGGCGAGTGATGTGCGTGAAGTACAAATGCTAGAACTGGAAGAAAAGATAGGGAAGTTAGCCGCCAAGATGTCGATACCATTGATTGTCTTCATCTTGATTCCGATCGTATTCGTTATCGCCGCTCCTGGGGTGATGAGGTTAATGCAAAGTGTTTAAACAATTTCTGATATGTATGCTGCCATTGTGGTTAATGGCATGTAGTTCAACTGCTAATAACTGGCAGCAAGAAGAATCGAAGGAAGCGATTTACCAACAAACCAATAATCACACAAAACTGGTTGCTCTGTATAAAGTTCAGCTCCAACGTGAAGATATCGCCGAAATTAGGCAAAAACTGGCGAGTAGCTATTTAAAATTGGCCGATGCAGAATCCGCTCTTTTTTACATAACTCCTGTTATAGAGAGTGAGAAAGCCTCACTTGAAGCTTACCAAATCCAAGCGCAGGCATACGGTGATATGGGCCAATATCCAGCAGCAATCGCTGCAGCGAAACTGGCATTGGAGTTAGATCCGAGTAATAGCCGCACTGAGAATTTACTCGGCACCTACTATGGTTACAGCTTTCAAACGATGCTAGCGAGACGCTACTTTGAACGCGCTCGTGATCACTTCTATGACGGTGTCACAGTAAACAATAACCTTGCTGTACTGGACATCGCTGAAGGTGATTATCTTACTGCGGCCAAGCGTTTAATGCCGTTGTATAAGAGTCACCAAGCGGATGAAATGGTTATGGCAAATCTGACGCTTAGCATGGCTAAACAAGGCCATTATGCGTTTGTACAACAGGTCTTAAGTGATACCTACAGTCAGCACCAAATAGAAAAGATCTATCGTTCACTGCAGAAGTTCGAACCTATGAGTGCTGATAGCCGCTTAGATACGCTGTCGAGCATTCAATATGAAAAATAAGCAGCGTGGTGTCGCTAGCATAGAGTTTGTTATGGGCTTCTTTGCCTTCTGGCTGATGTGTATGGCGTGGGTGGAGATGAGCTATATGTCTTACATTTCATCTATTAACGATCTTGCTATATCGGAAGTTGCCCGTGAAGCCAAGAAAGGCTCACACGATTATTTGGCTACGGTAGAGCAAGTTTTACATAGAGACGGCAGCATGTGGAATAGTGTGATTGATGGTGATGATTTTCAGGTAACCATTTACTATCTCACATCGGTGGATGAGTTGGTGAAAGTCACCAATCAGTGCCAGATAGCACCGGGTGAGTCCTATAAAGAGTGTGGTGATGAGCAGAACTCGTCGTTGGCTATTTATCGACTCACCTATCCATTCACCCCAATTTTTAGTTACTTCTTAGGTCTAGACGGATTACTAAGCCGAGAAATGGTCGTGGTTCAAGAGTATGAAAGATCTAAGTTTGAAGTCTAACTCGCGAAAGTGTCAGCAAGGCATATTCAGTATCGAGTTTGCCATTGTAGGGTTCTTTTTTAGTTTGCTGTTGGTATTCAGTGGTGACGTGATCATCAAGCTTTCCGTTAAAGGTAAGTTGGATCGTTTGTCCTATTCGCTGGTGAATGTTGTCAAAGAACGCACGCAGCTTTATGACTCTAGTGTGCTCTTAACCTCTAAGCAGGTTGATGAAATAGACACGATAGCTCGTCACTCCTTACAACGTACCTTTGGTAATTATGACGCTTCGCGTTATGGCTTGTTGGTTGAAGAGCAAAGCTTTACTGGGATTGGCCAAGCTTCACCGAGCATTCGGGAACGTCGTGGAGATCTAAGCTGCAGTGTTGCCAAGCCCATTAGTGAATTACAGCATCTGTCTGTGGTGAGTGTTTGGGGGCACCAGATGCCTCTTTATCGTGTAACGCTCTGCTATCGAACTAATAATTGGTTTGGTGAACTGGTTGGTACTGACTTTACCGACGTGATGTCAGATTCTGTCGTGATTGGGAGGTAAACATGAGTCTATCTTTGGCTAAACAGTCTGGCCATGCTGCGATCTTGTTCGCGATATGTATCCCCGTGTTATTTGGTGTGTTTATGTTGGGCTCTGATGGCGCACGTGCTTTACAGACAAAAGCGAGATTAGAAGAAGCAGCAGAAGCGGCAGTATTGGCGGTATCTGCAGAAGACAGTGAAAACCACTCGTTGGCTCAGTCTTATATCGATCACTACCTCTACGATATGGATACCTTGCTTGATGTTGAGGTTAATAAGCTATCGTGCGATCAAATTGCAGATTGTACCCAGCAGGCTGAACAAGGTGGAGCTCGCTATTTTGAATACCGAGTTGCCGGTCGAACGCAGCACCAATCGTGGTTTCCGGGGCAAGGTGTGATCGTGGGATTTGGTGACACCTTTGATGTGACTGGTTCTTCAAAGGCTCGAAAGTTTCAAAGCAAGATTGTTGATATCACCTTTGTCGTCGATTTCTCTGCATCAATGAACGATGACTGGAGTGGCGGTAAAAAAAGTAAGATTGAAGACCTCAAAGACACGCTAGAACTGGTGACTGATGAACTAGGAAAATTTAATGCGGTGACGCCAGGTATAAAGCACCGAGTTTCTCTCACAGGGTATAACCGACGTACCGTGAACGCTAATACTGCTGGCAAACTGGTATTTCGAGATCAACGCATCGTTACCAAAATGGGTGAGTATGACAAAGATGATGTCGTGAACTTTAACAAGACAATTGAGCAACAATTCAAGGTGAAGGGAGCTGCCAAACGAATTCCGAACGGAGATGAAGACGCGGTATTTACCGATATTTTCTATACCGAGGATTTTGATGGGTTTATGAAAAAAGTCAGAACCTTCAAGGCATCTGGTGGTACTGCTTCGTTACAAGGAATTATTCGCGCAGGGCAGATTGTGACGTCATTGGCGAAGAACCCGAACCAACTGATTATCATCTTGTCGGATGGTGAGGATTGGAATCACTACGCTGGACAAACCAACAAGTTAGTGAATAAAGGTATGTGCACCAACATCAAGAATATGATCAATGGTGGCAAGGTTTCAGCAGATAATCTTAATGATGATATCGCTGTTGTCGATGGAGTGAGCCCAGGGAAGTTTACTAGTTGGGGCGAGGCGATGAACGCTCGTATGTCGGTGATCGGCTTTGATTATGATTTACATGCCAACACAGGGCTACTTAATTGCGTAGGTAAAGACAACGTTTTTAAGGCTGAAAATAAGCAAGACATCTTGAATAAAATCTTAGCCCTAGTCACCGAAGAAGTTGGTCACTTAGCACAGTAACCTGTGTTAATGATTCGAGACAATAGAATGAATACCGAGAGAATGAACATGAAAAATTTTGTATTGATAGCGCTTTTAGTGGCGTTACCTTTTTCAGCAATCGCATCGCCATCTAACTTGGATACCAACGAGTTACTTTACCAATATTGTGATACTGGCCGCTCCGAGTTTGAGCAGTCGGTTACGGTTGGGCAAGGTACTAAGGTTATGTACCATCAGGGGCCTTTCATGCAGGTATCGGCAACGGTTGATAATCAGGCTCTGGTTGAGTTAATTCAAGGCAAGCTTACTCAATCTGATCTCAGCAATAGCTGTACTCAGTTTCTGTTGAGCAGAGCCGTCATCGAAGATGAAAATCAAACCAGTGACCTGGTTGCCAGAGTGTTGTTTGATTTTGATAAGGATGAACTGAATAAACAGTCGCGCTATTTGTTACTTAAGCTCGGAGCGAAGTTAGAGCAACAGGTGCCCGAATTGAGTGTTGTGGGTAACACCGACTCGAAAGGATCGGGGAAATACAATTTGAGCTTGGGTTTAAAGCGTTCAGAGTCAGTTGTTACGTATCTGCGTGAGCATGGGGTTCCTGTTGAACAAATTACGGTAACCTCGCAAGGTGAGAAAGCTCCGATTCAAAGTAATGACTTGGAGACTGGCCGTCATCTGAATCGTAGAGTCGATATTCAATCTTAACCTATCTTTAATTTATGGCTTATAGCTAGGGCTGCGGAAGTAAAATCCTCAGTGAGACACCCATGGATGGGTCTTCTGGTGTCTCAAACCAAATTGCCCCTTTGTAGCTGTGAATTATCTCATCACATAGTGCCAAGCCTAACCCTGTGCCTGGGTTTTGTTGGTCAGCTCTTACACCTCGTTGAAATAAGCTCTGGCTAGTATTACTGTCGATAGCTGGGCCATCATTACTGATCTCAACCATAATCTGATTATCAATATTAGTAACCTTGAACAAGATCGACTGATCAGCAAAACGGTAGGTGTTTTCTAATATGTTACCCATTATTTCCATTAGGTCATCTTTACTTAATGGCAGGGTTTGGTTATCTGGATAGTCAGAGACAAATTGGATCGACTTGTCAGTATAAATTTTGGTGAACATACCAACCAAGCTATCTAATACAGGCTTAAGTAGGGTGTCATTGGTGGTGATACCTTTCACTCCTAATGATGCTCGCTTTAACTGACCTTGGATAAGGCTATCCATTTCGAGTAATTGTTGATTGATTTGATGGTTTTTAGTGGGTGATGAATCGTCTAGTAGTGCTTGGGATACAGCAACACGAGTCTTCAAGCTATGGGCGAGATCGTTCAGTGACCGTTTATAACGTTCCTGATTTTCCTTTTGCTGGAACAATAGCTCATTCAGTGCACTAGTCACATTGTGCAGGTCTTCTGGGTAGCTTTCTGCTAGCTGGTTCTGCTTACCCTGTTTTATTTCGTGCAGCTCTTTTTCTAAGCGAGCAAAGGGGGCAAAGCTGATGCGATAGAAGAGTAAAAGCAGGGCACTGATTAATGTCAGGGCTACTATCAATACACCTATCGTGGTGTATTTTAGTTGCTTTATTGGTTCCATCTCATGTTCGACTCTTTGAGTAAGGATTACCTTTCCATCTTCTTGATCTTTAAAACCTTTCCATAGCATTGTGTGGACGATAAACGCGGCTCCACTCGGTTTCTCTACTAGCCGAATTGTATCGATTGGAAAATTGAGATCAGTACACAGGTTGTCTATTTGAGGACGTGAGATACCTAACTTTGCCAGCTGTTTGGTTCTTCGCTCAACGTCGATTGAAGTCCAAACTTGATGGCTGTTGTGGTCACATAAGATGACGCTGGTATTAGGTGACTCTTTGGCATAAAAGCGATTCCACTCAGTGAGTGGCGGGATCTCACCCGAGGAGAGGAGTTCGTTGACAATTGAAGGTAACTCTCGGAGCGTGTTTTTAGAATAGTCTTCAAACAGCTGGTGTTTTTGGGTGTTGTAATAGAACCAAGTGCTAGTCAGTACCATAGTAAAAAGAATGGAAGCAGCAGTGGCAAAGGTACGTCGTCTAAACTGGGTTTTATACAGTCTTTTCATATCATTTCGCTTCTATTTCGAATCGATAGCCTTGTCCTCGAACCGTGCTGATCAGTTTTTCTTCGGTATGTTGAGCAAGCTTTTTACGCAGCCGCGAAACGATCACTTCAATGTTATTAAGCTGAATGCCTTCTCCTTGGTCGTACAGCGAGTCCAAGATTTGTTGCTTGGAGACGATCTTCAAACTATGACGAATTAGATACTCGAAGATTTGGTATTCGAGTGCCGTGAGGTCGAGCAGCATTTCATTGTAGGTAATGCTTTTGGCTTGAGTATCAAGAGTCAGTGATTGCGCCTTGATTTGAGAGGCTGCAAATCCTTGATTTCGACGTACAAGTGCTTCAAGTCTGGCGAGCAGTTCTTCAAATTGAAATGGCTTGGTTAGGTAATCGTCGGCGCCACAGTTGAGCCCTTCAACTTTATCCTGCCAGTCACCGCGAGCGGTTAAAATCAGAATAGGAACTGTAATCTCTTTGCGGCGTATCTGCTTAATCAGCGTAAAGCCGTCGAAATCTGGCAGGCCAAGATCGATGATCATGACATCGGTATTGGGTTGTTTTTGAATGGTTTGTAGACAGGCCGATGCAGTTTTCTCTGCGTAAATGGTATGGCCAAGATCACCAAGTTGAGACGAGAGGTGATGATTTAATATCTCATTATCTTCAACCAAAACAACCAGCATTCAATATCCCTATATACAATAAGATTCAACTACATAGAGCTTACACTAGCTTAGGATAAAAAAAGGAGAAGCCTAAGCTTCTCCTTGAGTTTCTGCTGTTTTATGTCACTCGGCGTTTACTTAGAACCGGTATAAACAACCAATACTTTGTCATCTTGGTATTGGCGTTCGAACGCATAGTAGCCCTTACTATTGCGGATGATGTGCTTGCCTTGAGCAACCGCTGGGTGGCGTTGGCGGAATTGACCAAGCGCTTGCCAGTGTTCCAGCAACTCCGCTCGTTCGCCTATAATTTTATCCCAAGGCATATCTGAACGAGTACCTTGCATTGGGTCCGATCCTGTTGGGCCGAAACCGCGCGCAATCTCATCCCCGTAATAGATCTGCACTGCGCCGGGAGCCAGCATTAATGCATTCGCTGCTTTGGTCTGTTTGGCAAAGTCACTGCCGTGCTGCGTCCAGAATAGCGAGGTGTCGTGAGACGATAGGTAACTCAACACGTTGAACTCGCTGTCATTGTTGATCTTCTCAGCGTAGCGAAGGTAATCAGCATCAAGATCAGATAGGCACTTAAGCGCCTTAGGGGCGATGTCGCTCTGGAATTCAAAGTTGATGATCGAATCAAAGCCGTTAGCGAAGTAATCGGATTTAACCACGCTGTGTGCCCATACTTCACCTGTCATCCAAAATGGTAGGTCATCCAAGGCTTTGTCTGGGTTGTTTTGCTTCCATTCTGCAAGCGCTTGATTGGTGCTCTCCTTCAATTCAGCCCAAGCGTCCAGTTCAACGTGCTTGGCGGTATCAACCCTAAAGCCATCAACGCCGTATTCACGCACCCAATCAGATAACCAAGTGATTAGGTGGTCGCGAGGTGTTTTGAGTTCATCAATCGCGCTGGTGGACTTATTGCGGTAGAAGTTCGGTAGTCCGGTGGTTTCTGTCGATTCTGTTTTGATATCGGGCAGGTGCGCCAAAGACATGGTTAGGTTGTTGTAACCCGGAGAGTCATAAGCGCCGATATCGCTGCGCAGCCATGCCTTGCCCCACCATTTTTCCCACGCTTCTTTATCGCTGTATGAGATGTAGTTATTGAAGTAGTGCCAGTTCTGGCCTTTAGAGGGTTGCCAGTCTGTCCAGTTTTCGCCAAGTGTTTTTTTGGCTTGTTCATCGGTGAGGTTGAGCTTACCAAAGTCGAACTCTTGCATATCAGCAAGTGTGGCGTAGCCAGTGTGGTTCATTACCACGTCCCAAACGACACGAATGCCTTTGCTATGCGCGGTATCGATGAAGGTTTTCAGTTCGTCTTCGGTACCCATGTTGTCATCAAGCTTAGTCCAGTCTTGATGGTAGTAACCATGGTAGCCATAGTGTTTGAAATCACCGCGATCACCACCGCCAACCCAGCCGTGGATCTGCTCTAACGGAGACGTTATCCAGATAGCGTTAGCACCGAGTGATTCAATGTAGTCGAGCTTTTCGGTTAAGCCTGCTAAGTCACCACCGTGGAAGGTGCCGATTTCATCTTGTCCGTCTTGGCTGCGACCGTAGCTGTTGTCGTTGTCAGGGTTACCGTTGTGGAAGCGGTCGGTCATCACGAAGTAAACCGTGGCGTTATCCCAACTAAATTCAGCTTTGGTTTCGGGCTCAACCTTTTCTAGCAACAAGACACCTTGGCTATTTTCTGCTGGCTGCATGGTGACGCTGCCGTTAGCGACAGTCGCTTGTGTTCCGGAAAGGGCATCTCTCACCAAGGTGCCATCATCAAAGGTTTGAGCAACGTCGATGGTCGTTGGCTCGTCACTAGGAACCGGACAAGCAAAGCTTTGTACTTGTTGTTGCTTTGGCTTTATCTGAACCGTCAGCTCATTGGTTTGTGGGTTGAGCGTAAACTGGTAGGTGTTAGCGCGAAAGACCTTGATATCTAATTCAGACTTCTCGGCGCAGTCGTCTAGACGAAGGGGTTTATTGAATTTGATGCGGTTTTCTTCAGCCAGCGCATAGTTGGTGCCACAGGTATTTTGAGTATCGCTGATAGAGAAGGTATAGCTACCTTTGGCGAGTTCCTGTTCAGCAATAACAGTGCCTTTTCCTGTCGATTCAAATATGACAGTGTTGTTATCAATCGTCAGCAATAAGCTGTCATCACTGGTTTGGCTGCATGCGCTGAGTGCGAGTATTGAAAGCGCGAGTACTGTTTTTCTCATTGTTCCCTTCCCCTGAATAAACAGGTCAGTTATAGCAAACAATGCCCTCTACAGTCTGAGCGCTGATTCATTCAGATAATCAATAACACCTCTACAAACAAATGCTTGGTTCACAAAAACAAAAAGGGAAGCTTTCGCTTCCCTTTGGGTGTTTACCTTTGGTTACTCTGAGTTGGACTTAGAGCACCTGTCTCACTCGTGCTTATTTTTGCAGTAGAGAGATGTCAGCAATTTGTAGGAACAGGTTACGTAGGTTGTTCAGTAGCGTTAGACGGTTCTTCTTAAGCGCTTCGTCATCAGCCATCACCATTACGTTATCGAAGAATGCATCAACAGGTTCACGTAGGTCAGCAAGTTTGCTTAGGGCTTCTTGGTAGTTGCCTGTTGCGAATGCAGGCTCTAGTGCTTCTGTCATTACTTCAACGTTTTCAGCCAGTGCTTTCTCTGCGTCTTCTTGAAGAAGCGTTAGGTCTATTTCAGCTGGTAGCTCGCCATCGAATTTCGCAAGGATGTTACCTACACGCTTGTTCGCTGCTGCTAGTGCTTCTGCTGCTTCCAGTTCACGGAAGTGAGAAACCGCTTTAACGCGTTGGTCAAAGTCAGCTGGCTTAGTTGGACGACGTGCTAGTACCGCTTGGATGATATCAACGCTGAAACCAGCATCTTGGTACCATGCGCGGAAACGACCTAGCATGAAGTCGATAACGTCAGCTTCTACGTTTTCGTTAGTCAGCTTGTCGCCTAGTAGCTCTTTCGCTTTACCGATCAGATCGGTTAGGTCTAGGTTGTAGCCGTTTTCAACGATGATACGTAGTACACCTAGTGATGCACGACGTAGCGCGAATGGGTCAGAACCTTTTGGTGCTTGGCCTATACCGAAGATACCTACGATAGTGTCTAGCTTGTCTGCCATTGCAACTGCAGAAGAGATACCTGTGCTTGGTAGATCGTCACCAGCGAAACGAGGCATGTACTGCTCGTAAAGTGCTAGTGCAACTTGCTCGTCTTCACCATCATGAGTCGCGTAGTGCATGCCCATTACACCTTGTGTATCCGTGAATTCGAATACCATAGATGTCATTAGGTCACACTTCGCCAGTAGACCTGCGCGCTTAGATTTCTCAACGTCAGCATCGATTTGCTCGGCGATGTAGCCAGCAAGTTCTGTGATGCGGTCTGTTTTGTCTTTGATAGTACCAAGCTGCTTCTGGAAGATAGCTTGGTCTAGCTCAGCAAGACGATCGATTAGCGGACGCTTACGGTCGGTGTTGAAGAAGAACTCAGCATCAGCAAGACGCGGACGTACCACTTTCTCGTTACCTTCGATAACGTGACGAGGCTCTTTAGACTCGATGTTTGATACGAAGATAAAGTTAGGAAGTAGCTTCTTGTTTTCGTCGTAAACAGGGAAGTACTTTTGGTCACCCTTCATGGTGTAAACCAAAGCTTCAGAAGGTACTTTTAGGAACTCTTCTTCAAACTTCGCTGTAAGTACTACTGGCCATTCAACTAGAGACGTTACTTCTTCAACAAGGTCATCTTCTAGGTCAGCTTTACCGCCAACCGCTGCTGCCGCTTTTTGAGAGTCAGCAAGGATGATCGCTTTACGCGCTTCGTAGTCTGCCATTACTTTACCGCGCTCTTCTAGGATCGCAGGGTATTGGTCAGCAGAATCGATTGTGAACTCTTGTTCGCCCATGAAACGGTGGCCACGGATAGTACGAGCAGATGCTACGCCAAGGATTTCGCCTTCAACAAGTTCATCACCTAGTAGTACTGTCAGTGTTTTCACTGGACGGATAAATTGAATGTCTGAGTTACCCCAGCGCATTGCTTTAGGGATTGGTAGGCCTGCTAGTGCTTTCGCAGCGATGTCCATCACCAATTCTTGAACAGGTTTACCAGCCACTTCTTGTTTGAAAAGAAGCCACTCGCCTTTGTCTGTTTTTAGACGGTCAGCTTGATCAACAGTAATGCCGTTACCACGAGCCCAACCTTGTGCTGCTTTAGTCGCGTTGCCTTCAGCATCGAATGCAACAGAAACAGCAGGACCACGTTTTTCAACGACTTTGTCTGCTTGTCCTTCAGCCAGTGCTGTTACTTTAAGTGCTAGACGACGAGGTGCTGCGTACCACTTGATGCCTTCGTGAGAAAGCTCAGCCGTTTTAAGACCTGCTTCAAAGTTAGAAGCAAATGCTTCTGCTAGAGAACGAAGTGCTGTTGGTGGAAGCTCTTCCGTACCCAGTTCAATTAGAAAATTCTTCGCCATGATTATTTGTCCTTCTTACACATTGGGAAGCCAAGCGTTTCACGTGACGCGTAGTACGCCTCAGCAACTGATTTAGTCAGGTTGCGGATACGAAGGATGTAACGTTGACGCTCTGTTACAGAGATAGCTTTGCGCGCATCAAGGATGTTGAATGCGTGACCTGCTTTTAGAATGCGCTCGTAAGCTGGAAGCGGAAGTGGCTTCTCAAGCTCAAGTAGCTCTTTACACTCTGTCTCGCACTGGTCGAAGAAAGTGAATAGGAAATCTACGTCTGCGTGCTCGAAGTTGTAGGTTGATTGCTCAACTTCGTTTTGGTGGAAGATGTCACCGTAAGTTACGTTAGAACCGTCTGGTGCTATGTTCCATACTAGGTCGTAAACAGAATCTACTTCCTGGATGTACATTGCTAGACGCTCGATACCGTAAGTGATCTCACCTGTTACAGGCTTACACTCAAGACCGCCAACTTGTTGGAAGTAAGTGAATTGAGTCACTTCCATACCGTTTAGCCATACTTCCCAACCAAGGCCCCATGCGCCTAGTGTTGGGTTTTCCCAGTTATCTTCAACGAAGCGAATGTCGTGAACAAGCGGGTCGACACCAAGAACTTCAAGAGAGCCTAAGTACAACTCCTGGATGTTATCTGGAGAAGGTTTTAGAGCTACTTGGAATTGATAGTAGTGCTGCAGGCGGTTCGGGTTTTCACCGTAACGACCATCGGTCGGACGACGAGAAGGTTGAACGTATGCCGTAGACATTGGCTCTGGGCCAAGTGCACGTAGACATGTCATTGGGTGAGAGGTGCCAGCACCTACTTCCATATCTAGTGGTTGAACAATGGTACAACCGTTTTGTGCCCAGTAATCCTGCAGCGCGAGGATCATTCCCTGGAAGGTTTTGATATCGTATTTTTGCATAGTCAGGTTCGCGCGATTCTTTTAAATGAATGATAAAAATAACCTCTGAGTATACCGAGATATTGGTAAAGCGAGTAGGGGTAATCTTGTTTAATTAGTGGTCTAAAATGTCGTTTAGTGGATTTTTTTGCCTTTAATCTTTGTTTTTCGGCACAAGTGGATATTTTGATAACTTTGACACTTGTGTTTGAAAGCATGGGCTATTAAAATCTCGCGGTCTTTGGGGAGTAGCTTACTTATTCATATCCTATTGAATGAGTTCGTTCGTCAACATAATTGATGCAAAATCATCATGGCGTTCGAGGCAACCACCACCTTGGTGGTGCTTAGCAAGACCATAGACAAGCATCGTGAACCGGGATGGGGCGCGAGGTTTGTCT
Organism: Vibrio sp. BS-M-Sm-2; assembly: GCF_041504345.1. Taxonomy (NCBI): domain Bacteria; kingdom Pseudomonadati; phylum Pseudomonadota; class Gammaproteobacteria; order Vibrionales; family Vibrionaceae; genus Vibrio; species Vibrio sp. BS-M-Sm-2. Next base: position 1,866,352 of record NZ_CP167894.1, on the reverse strand, counting down.
TTGGTTAAATATAATAATCCCCATCCCAAATGAGCATGTCGTGAGCGTTTTAGCAATTTCAATTACAACTGTCGCCTTAGCCGAGATCGGTGATAAGACTCAGTTGCTATCACTTTTATTAGCCAGTCGATATCGCAAGCCGATACCTATCATCGCAGCTATCTTCTTTGCCACCATTGCCAATCATGCCCTTGCAGCATGGCTCGGGGTCGTGGTTGCTGATTATCTTTCACCTGAAGTATTAAAGTGGGTGCTGGTGGTCAGTTTCATTGCGATGGCTGGCTGGATTTTGATTCCCGATAAGTTAGATGACGATGAACAGATCTCAAACCGAGGACCGTTTGTCGCCAGTTTTATCGCTTTCTTTATTGCTGAGATCGGCGATAAAACCCAAATTGCGACCTCTATCCTAGGGGCTCAATATGCGGATGCATTAGCGTGGGTGATTCTGGGTACAACCATTGGTATGTTGCTGGCAAATGTGCCTGTGGTGATCATCGGTAAGCTGTCTGCTGATAAGATGCCTCTTGATCTGATTCGTAAGATCACAGCCTTGTTATTCGTGGGTTTAGCTATCGCTGCGGCTTTCTATTGATAGGTGGTATTGAGTCTTATTATACTCAATCAGTAGAGTAATGTGTTGTAGGTCATACTCTTACAGTATTGTGGGGTTTATCGAGCGAACGGACATATAACTGTCATACTTGTCATGATATTTTAATCTTGTGAGTTAAGAACACGAGGGCATGATTATGTTGACGCGTTATATGGGTATTACTCCACAAAGCCAAAGTTATCTATTTACCTTTGGTCTTGCACTTACATTATTAGGCATGGTGTTGACGGACATGTGGCTGCCAATGGTCGCGGGTGCCATCATCATGACTGCGCTTGCGGTAGAGGCTTGGATTCGGGTCGCGCATATTATTCCGATGCGCAAAGATATCCGAGAAATTCAGCATCAGCTGGAGCATCTGCAAAACAAGTCTAGAAGCGAATAAACAAAAAGCCGCTGGTACTCTGAGTTCTGTTTAAGAACATAAGGTACCAGCGGCTTTTTTGATACTTGATAGTCGGTGGGGCGCTACGCCTCCAATCCCTTTCTGATCAAATACTGGTAAGGCAACGTTTCTGTTGCTTGGCCTACCAACTGGTGATCCATGAATCGACAAAAGCTCGGAATATCTCGAGTTGTCGAAGGGTCGTCAGCTTTTACCAGTAACACATCGCCATCCTGCATGTTTCTAATTGTCTTCCTGACCATCATTACTGGCTCTGGGCAACGCAGGCCTTCAGCTTCTAAAGTATGGGTTGCCAGTTCAGGTTTGAATGTCATGGTTTGTATCTCTATATCTATCTAACGAGTGAATAATACGTCTGCAGAAAAAATATGCAATAAGTGCTTGGCAAACAGAATCATTTCCTATAACTTAGTTAACAAGTTGATAACAACTTGAAACAAAGGCAACTAGCTAAGGAGTGGCGATGTTGACAGGATTAGATAGATTAACAATTTATTCGGTTCTCTGTTTTATTTCTTTTTGTGCGTTAGTACTACGCTCATCGACAGAGACCTCACTGATGCCAATCTTTGGCATAGTAGCAACGATTATTGGTATTTGGGTAGAGATGCGCCGTTGGCAAGGCATAGCCGAGGAGCAAGAGCACTAACCCGGATACAACAAGCAAATTCCGATACGACAACATTCCGACACTATCCCCAGATTTTCTTGGGCTTCCCCGCGTAATTGCGGGATTTTTTTTATCTAAAGCATGCTATAAACAACTTAGTGACCAATGATAATTGTATACAGCTAGGTAAGTGGCGTGGAATTAGAAGACATCTATCGTAGAGACCTGAATTTACTGGTCGCCTTAAAAGTATTGATTGAAGAGGGCAGTGTTAGCCAAGCCGCGCTTCGTCTTAACTTAAGTCAATCGGCAACCAGTCGAGTGTTAGGGCGCTTAAGAGAACTACTTAACGATCCGCTGTTTACACGCCAAGGTCAGCACCTTATTCCTACCAAGAAAGCCCTCGAGATCAGTCAGCGCATTGATCAACCTTTGGAGTCTTTTCGCCAATTACTTAGCCCGAGTGATTTTGACCCCTATTACTGCAGTGAGCGCTTCCTGATTGCGACCACTGACTACGCGATGCAAACCATATTGCCTTATGCCCTGCCGAAAATTTACGAGCAAGCGCCTAATATCTCTTTGGAATTTGCACCGCTGCAGCATGAGCATTTGTTTAAGCAGCTCAGTACCGAACGTGTTGATATGGCGATTTGTCGTCCGAGTGGCAGCATTGCACCACTTCATCAAGAGGTCTTGGGACCGGTTGGTGTATCGTGTTTGTTATCTAAAAAACACCCATTGGCCGAGCAGCCTTTAAGCCTTGAGGATTATGTTTCTTTACCTCATGCGATGATTGCGATCAGTGATGGTGTTAAATCTTTATTAGACAACGCTTTAGCTAATCAACAGCCTCGTAAAATGGTGCTGCGCGCTTATCATCTTGAAGCGGCATTAGCGATTGTCGATAGAATGCCATTAGTGATCACAGTACCTGCTGATTTGGCTTATTTGGTAGCAGAGCGTTATGACTTAGTCGTTAAACCGTTGCCATTTGAGTTTATGCCGTTTGATTACTCACTGATCTGGCATGCTCGTTGCGACTCTTCTGCTTCACAGCAATGGTTAAGAAGAGTGGTCAAAGAAGAGTGTGGCGAGCTGATTCAAAAACGGATTGCGGATGTAGGTTTGGGTTAATTGAGACTTAGTTTGGACTCACTCGACCTAAATGACAAAAACGCAAAAGGGCTGATTACTATCAGCCCTTTGTTATTTTGGGTTACGGGAGTTTAATTCACAATTACAGTTTAATAACAACGCGACCAGTGATTTGACCGTTAGTGATGTCTTCTGCGGCTTGAATTGCACCGTCTAAAGACACTTCTGTGGTTGCTTGAGCGTAGAAAGATTCTGGTAGTAGCTCAGCCAGCTGTTCCCACGCTTTAATGCGTTTTTCACGAGGGCACATTACAGAATCAACACCTTGTAGACGAACGTTACGTAGAATGAATGGCATTACTGTTGTTGGTAAGTCAAAACCGCCTGCTAGACCACACATCGCAACTGCACCGTTGTAATCAATTTGCGCCAATACTTTTGCAAGTACTTTGCTACCTACAGTATCGATAGCACCAGCCCACAGTTGTTTTTCTAGTGGTTTAGCTGGTTCTTCTAGTTCAGCACGTTCAACAATGCGTGTCGCGCCTAGTGATTTTAGTAGTTCACCGTTTTCTGAAGCTCGGCCTGTTACTGCTGCTACTTTGTAACCTAGTTGGTTTAGTAGAGTGATAGACACACTGCCTACGCCGCCACTTGCACCTGTTACTAGGATTTCCCCGTCTTCTGGCTTGATGCCTGCATCTACGATTGCTTGCACACAAAGCATAGCGGTGAAGCCAGCAGTACCGATTGCCATTACTTTTTTCGCGTTTAGACCTTTAGGCATAGGCACTAACCAGTCACCGTTTAGGCTTGCTTTCTCAGCCATGCCACCCCAGTGACCTTCACCAACACCCCAACCAGTCAGAACTACTTCGTCGCCCGCTTTGTAGCGAGGGTCATCAGATTGTGAAACCACACCAGAAAGGTCGATACCAGGAACCATCGGGAAGTTGCGAACAATGCGCCCTTTACCTGTAATCGCCAAACCATCTTTGTAGTTCAAAGAAGAGTAGCTTACATCGATCTTCACGTTGCCTTCTGGTAATTGAGACTCTTCAATTTGAGAAACTGATGCGATAGTTTTTTTGTCTTCTTGGTTTAGTACAAGTGCTTTAAACATGATCTGCTCCATGGGAGAAATATTAGGAAACTGAAGTAACTGTAGTTGAATCATCCGAGAAAAAATAATGAAACATCAACATTGAATCTATGCGTTTTGTGCATAGATGTAAGTAGTGATTTTCTTTCGCTAAATTCGGTGAACGAATCTATGTATTGTTGGATGTCGAGTAATAAAAAGTGCAGCTATATAAATATAGCTGCACAAAAGATTACTCTTCAAGTATTACCGTCAGTGATCGCTATGGGCGTTCAAATACCGTTGCAATACCTTGACCTAAACCAATACACATGGTCGCTAAGCCGTATTTCACATCTTGTGCTTCCATTAGGTTGATTAGGGTCGTCGAGATACGAGAGCCAGAACAACCCAGTGGGTGACCAAGAGCAATCGCACCGCCGTTAAGGTTTACTTTATCATCAACCACATCCAGTAGACCTAGGTCTTTCGCACACGGAAGAGATTGAGCGGCAAACGCTTCGTTTAGCTCAATCACACCCATATCTTCAATGGTTAGGCCTGCACGTTTAAGTGCTTTTTGTGTAGCTGGGACAGGGCCGTAACCCATGATTGAAGGATCGCAACCTGCGATAGCCATCGACTTCACGCGAGCACGAATCTTGAGGCCAAGTGCGTTGGCTTTCTCTTCGCTCATGATTAGCATTGCAGAAGCACCATCAGACAGAGCTGATGACGTACCTGCTGTTACTGTGCCGTTTGCCGGGTCAAATACCGGGCGAAGCTGAGATAGGCCTTCAACCGTTGTCTCTGGACGAATGACTTCATCGTAATCCAGAGTGAACAGTGAACCGTCTGCCGCGTGAGCTTCTGTTGGTAGGATTTCATTTTTGAAACGACCTTCAACTGTTGCTGCTTGAGCGCGAGCATGTGAGCGCGCTGCGAATGCATCTTGGTCTTCACGGCTAATACCGTGCATTTTACCTAGCATCTCAGCCGTTAGGCCCATCATACCGGCAGCTTTCGCTACGTGTTTAGACATGCCTGGGTGAAAATCAACACCATGGTTCATTGGTACATGACCCATGTGTTCGACACCACCTATCAGGCAAATTTCAGCATCGCCAACCATGATAGAGCGGGTTGCATCATGCAGAGCTTGCATAGATGAGCCACATAAACGGTTGACCGTTACCGCACCAATCTCAATCGGTAGACCAGCAAGCAAAGCAGCGTTACGTGCCACGTTGAAGCCTTGCTCTAGCGTTTGTTGCACACAACCCCAGTAAATGTCTTCAATTTCGACAGGGTTTACTTCTGGGTTGCGCTCTAAAATGCCTTTCATCAAATGTGCAGATAGATCTTCAGCACGAGTGTGACGGAAAGCTCCACCTTTGGAACGTCCCATTGGGGTACGAAGGCAATCAACAACAACTACATTTTTCATTTTGCTATTCCTTTTCCAAATGTGGGTTACAGAGAACTGGCTTGTTGACCGTCGTAAAAGCTTTCGCCCTTCGCTGCCATATCAAGCAATAGTTGAGGAACTTGGTACATTGCACCTAAGTCTTGGTAGCTCTTCGCCATTTCAACGAAGTTACCAATACCCACACTGTCTAAGTAGCGGAATACGCCGCCTCTGAATGGAGGGAAGCCTAAACCATAAACCAGTGCCATATCCGCTTCTTGCGGTGTCGCGATGATGCCTTCTTCTAAACAAAGCACCACTTCGTTGATCATAGGAATCATCACACGTTGGATAATTGTCTGGTCATCAAAGTCTTGTGGCTGTTGGCATACGTCAGCCAAGATAGGAAGAATGTCTTCAGAGAAAGTTTTCTTCGGACGACCGCGTTTGTCTACGCTGTACGTGTAGAAACCGCTGCCGTTCTTCTGGCCGTATTTTTCAGCGACATAAAGCGCGTCAATCGCATCACGCTCTTCTTTACCCATACGCTCAGGGAAACCTTGCGCCATTACTGCTTGGGCATGGTGTGCTGTGTCTAAACCAACAACGTCTAGTAGGTATGCTGGGCCCATTGGCCAACCGAACTTACGCTCCATGACTTTATCGATTTTAGTGAAGTCAGCGCCGTCACGTAGCAACATGCTGAAACCGCCAAAGTAAGGGAAAAGTACACGGTTTACGAAGAAGCCAGGGCAGTCATTAACAACGATAGGGGATTTGCCCATTTTCGCTGCGTAAGCGACTACGCGATTAATTGTTTCTTCTGAAGTATGCTCACCACGGATGATCTCAACCAAAGGCATGCGGTGTACTGGATTAAAGAAGTGCATGCCACAGAAGTTTTCTGGGCGCTTTAAAGATTTCGCTAACAGGTTGATTGGAATCGTTGAGGTATTTGATGTTAGAACCGTGTCTTCACCAACCAAACCTTCCACTTCGCTCAGTACCGCTGCTTTTACTTTAGGATTCTCTACAACTGCTTCCACAATCACATCTGATTGCTCAACACCTGCATAGTGTAGACTTGGAGTAATAGAAGACAGAATTCCTGCCATCTTGAATCCATCTAGGCGACCGCGTGATAAGCGTTTATTCAACAGCTTAGAAGCCTCGTTCATACCAAGATCAAGAGACGCTTGTGCGATGTCTTTCATCATCACTGGCACGCCCTTTAACGCTGACTGGTAAGCAATTCCGCCACCCATGATGCCAGCGCCAAGTACTGCTGCGCGTTCAGTTGCTTTATTCGCAGACTTACCAGCTTGTTTTGCTAAGCCTTTAATGTATTGGTCATTCAAGAATAAACCGACAAGGGCTTTTGCTTCTTCAGATTTTGCTAGCTTAACGAAGTGTTTGCGTTCGATGTCTAACGCCGCATTGCGATCGCTGCGCGCTGCTTCTTCAATTGCAATCACAGAAGTAATCGGAGCTGGGTAGTGAGGCCCTGCTTTTTGAGCCACTAAGCCCTTAGCCATGGTAAAGCTCATCATCGCTTCTAGTTTGCTTAGTGAAAGCGCTGACGTTTTTTGTTTGCGGCGTAGCTGCCAATCAAGTTTCTCATTGGCTGCCAAAGAAACCGTGTTGATCGCTGATTCTAGTAGTTGGTCTGTTTCAACAATCGCATCTAACAAGCCAACTTTAAGCGCTTCATCTGCACGGCATGCTTTGCCTTGAGTGATAATTTCCATCGCGCTGTCAGCACCGATAACACGAGGTAGGCGCACACAACCACCAAAACCAGGCATGATGCCAAGTTTGGTTTCTGGTAGACCTATGCTGGTGGTCTTGTCACCGATACGGAAATCGGTAGCGAGTACACATTCACAGCCGCCGCCAAGGGCATGGCCACGCATCATTGAAAGAGTTGGGACAGGAAGGTCTTCGAGCTTGCTGAAGATTGAATTAGCGAATCTTAACCATTCATCAAGTTCTGCTTCTGGCTTAGCAAATAGGCCAAGAAATTCAGTGATGTCTGCGCCCACAATGAACGCGTCTTTGTTTGAAGTTAAGATTAAACCACGTAATCCTGCGTGAGCATTAAGGGCATCTAACGCTTTATCTAGTGATTCTAAAGTTGCAAGGTCGAGTTTGTTTACAGATGCCGGTGCACAGAAGTTTAATTCCGCAATACCATCTTGTAATTCCTTTACCTGTAGGGTGTTAGCTTGGTAAATCATTGTCTATCTCCATGACATACAATCCACGATTGTTTGAGAGAATCTTGTTATCTTTCTATTATTGTAGAATACCTGGTAAGACCAGTTATCTTAGTCTGTACCTGTGGTTGATTAATTTCAATACATTTTTTAAACAATTGTTTAACATTGTGCGATAGCACAGATCCTCTAACCCTTATTATTCACGCGTGATACACTTCTCCGCTCTTATTTACTAAGTTAACGATATGAATGAACAGCCCTATTTAATACCGTCAGCTTCAGCTCTGTTTGAAGAAGAGATAAAAAAGAGCGTCTTTATTACGCACCTTGCTCATACACCAAGTATAGAAACTGCTAAACAATTCGTAGAGCAGGTAAAAAAAGAGCACTCTTCAGCGCGACATAACTGTTGGGGCTTTGCTGCAGGGCGACCTGAAGACTCGATGAAGTGGGGCTTTAGTGATGATGGCGAACCCTCGGGTACTGCGGGTAAGCCTATCTTGGCGCAACTGTCTGGTTCGGGTGTTGGCGAGTTAACGGCTGTAGTCACTCGCTATTCAGGTGGAATTAAGCTTGGTACTGGTGGTTTAGTTAAGGCTTATGGTGGTGGAGTACAACAAGCTCTCAAGCTGCTTCAAACTATCGAGAAAAAAATAACCACAAAATTACGGCTAGAGTTAGACTATGGCTTTGTGCCGATTGCACAATCCATCATGGCTCAGCATCAGGCTGTTGAAGTCCAAGCGGATTATGGTGTTCAAGTTGAGCTTATTATTGAAATAGAGCTCCTTCAGGTAGATTCGTTTACCCAAACCATGATCAATAAAAGCGGTGCTAAGGCACTGGTAACGAAAGTCAAAGACAACTAGGAAGTGTGAAGCATTTCGCTTCGTTCAATAGCTCATGCAATTTCGCTCAATTATTCGAATCGTCGGATTATTATTAGCACTTTTTAGTGTATCAATGCTCGCGCCTGCGCTCGTCGCACTGATCTATCGAGATGGTGCGGGTGTGCCATTTGTGACGACCTTTTTTGTTCTCTTATTCTGTGGAGCAACCTGCTGGTTTCCAAACCGGCGTTATAAGCATGAATTGAAAGCGCGTGATGGCTTCTTGATTGTTGTTTTATTCTGGACGGTAATCGGTAGTGCTGGTGCGCTGCCGTTTTTGATCGCCGATAACCCCAATGTGTCGGTAACCGATGCTTTCTTCGAATCCTTTTCTGCATTAACAACCACGGGCGCGACCGTTATTGTCGGCCTCGATGATCTGCCTAAGGCGATTCTGTTTTACCGCCAGTTCCTGCAATGGTTTGGTGGTATGGGTATCATCGTATTGGCGGTAGCCATCCTTCCGGTTCTGGGCATCGGTGGTATGCAGCTATATCGTGCAGAAATCCCGGGCCCTGTAAAAGACAGTAAGATGACTCCGCGTATTGCTGAAACGGCAAAAGCGCTTTGGTACATCTATCTGAGTCTAACGATTGCTTGTGCGGTGGCGTTTTGGCTTGCAGGGATGAGCTTTTTTGATGCTATAAGTCATAGCTTCTCTACTATTGCGATTGGTGGCTTCTCGACTCACGATGCGAGTATGGGCTATTTCAACAGCCCTGCTATCAACATGATTACGGTCGTGTTCCTTCTTATCTCTGCGTGTAACTATTCGCTTCACTTTGCTGCATTTGCTTCTGGTGGTGTGCATCCTAAGTATTATTGGAAAGATCCTGAATTCCGCGCCTTTATCTTTATTCAAGCAGTCTTGTTCTTAGTTTGTTTCTTATTACTGCTTAATCACCACTCTTATGACTCGTATTACGATGCTTTTGATCAAGCCTTGTTCCAAACGGTGTCTATTTCAACAACCGCAGGCTTCACCACCACAGGTTTCTCTGAGTGGCCGTTATTCTTACCTGTGCTGCTCCTGTTCTCTTCTTTTATAGGGGGCTGTGCAGGTTCAACGGGTGGCGGTATGAAAGTCATTCGAATATTACTGCTTACCTTGCAAGGTGCTCGTGAAATGAAGCGCCTTGTCCACCCGCGAGCTGTCTATACCATCAAGGTTGGCGGTTCGGCACTACCACAGCGTGTCGTCGATGCGGTTTGGGGCTTCTTCTCTGCATACGCATTGGTTTTTGTGGTTTGTATGTTGGCTCTGATTGCAACTGGTATGGATGAGCTGAGTGCTTTCTCTGCCGTAGCGGCAACATTGAATAACCTTGGCCCGGGCTTAGGTGAAGTGGCAATGCACTTCGGCGATGTGAATGACAAGGCTAAGTGGGTGTTGATCGTATCTATGCTGTTTGGTCGTTTAGAGATATTCACCTTATTAATTTTATTGACCCCTACGTTTTGGCGTAGCTAAGGACAACATTTTGGCAAAAGCTCTATTTTTGTATTCAAGCCGTGAAGGGCAGACCAAGAAAATCTTGAACTATATAAAAGAAGAAATGAATGAGTTCGAATGTGAGCTTCAAGATCTGCACACCATTGGTAATGTCGACTTTGCTCAATACGACAGAGTGTTGATTGGCGCATCTATTCGCTATGGGCATCTCAATAAGAAGCTATATCAGTTCATTGATGCCAACCTTGATCAGCTGCAATCAAATAAGGTTGCCTTCTTTTGCGTTAACTTAACAGCGCGTAAAGAAGACCAAGGAAAAGATACCCCTGAAGGTAGCGCCTATATTAAGAAGTTTCTTCTAAAGTCCCCATGGCAGCCGACTCTAATCGGTGTGTTTGCTGGCGCACTCTATTATCCACGTTATAACTGGTTCGATAAAACCATGATTCGCTTCATTATGAATATGACAGGTGGTGAAACGGATACAACCAAGGAAGTCGAATACACAAACTGGGAAAAAGTCTCTTTATTCTCTAAGAAACTGCAAGATATGTAAGAGAAAAGCCTACTTTTGAGGCGTTTTGTGCTCTTTTTAATCGAACGAATAAAAAAACGAGAAAAACTTCAAAAAGGGCTTGCCAGTGTGATCGAAATCTCTATAATGCGACCTCGTTGAAACGGGAAGGCTTCGTAAGAAACCAAAACGAATCAGCAGGTCAAATTAGCCAAGCTAAGCGCTTGAAAAAAGTTTTGAAAATAGTGGTTGACACTAAAACTTAAATCGCTAAAATGGCCGTCCGATTTGAGCGAAGCTCAAAAAGGAAAAGCTCTTTAACAATTTAAACCTATCAATCTGTGTGGGCACTCGTTGATGAATATCAAAACGTTTTATCGTTAGATAAAACAGATTCTTCGGAATTAAAATTGATTTCAATGAACTGAGTGACCAATACAAAGTTAAGTTTACTTAATTTTGGCACAGTCAATTCATTACCATTCTGTTGGAATGGTAATAGCTTTAGAATTACATGTTCATGTTTACATGAATATTAGTTTTGAAGTCAGTATTCGTTGAGTCACAAAATCTTAAATTGAAGAGTTTGATCATGGCTCAGATTGAACGCTGGCGGCAGGCCTAACACATGCAAGTCGAGCGGAAACGACACTAACAATCCTTCGGGTGCGTTAATGGGCGTCGAGCGGCGGACGGGTGAGTAATGCCTAGGAAATTGCCTTGATGTGGGGGATAACCATTGGAAACGATGGCTAATACCGCATAATGCCTACGGGCCAAAGAGGGGGACCTTCGGGCCTCTCGCGTCAAGATATGCCTAGGTGGGATTAGCTAGTTGGTGAGGTAATGGCTCACCAAGGCGACGATCCCTAGCTGGTCTGAGAGGATGATCAGCCACACTGGAACTGAGACACGGTCCAGACTCCTACGGGAGGCAGCAGTGGGGAATATTGCACAATGGGCGAAAGCCTGATGCAGCCATGCCGCGTGTATGAAGAAGGCCTTCGGGTTGTAAAGTACTTTCAGTTGTGAGGAAGGGGGTAGTGTTAATAGCGCTATCTCTTGACGTTAGCAACAGAAGAAGCACCGGCTAACTCCGTGCCAGCAGCCGCGGTAATACGGAGGGTGCGAGCGTTAATCGGAATTACTGGGCGTAAAGCGCATGCAGGTGGTTCATTAAGTCAGATGTGAAAGCCCGGGGCTCAACCTCGGAACTGCATTTGAAACTGGTGAACTAGAGTACTGTAGAGGGGGGTAGAATTTCAGGTGTAGCGGTGAAATGCGTAGAGATCTGAAGGAATACCAGTGGCGAAGGCGGCCCCCTGGACAGATACTGACACTCAGATGCGAAAGCGTGGGGAGCAAACAGGATTAGATACCCTGGTAGTCCACGCCGTAAACGATGTCTACTTGGAGGTTGTGGCCTTGAGCCGTGGCTTTCGGAGCTAACGCGTTAAGTAGACCGCCTGGGGAGTACGGTCGCAAGATTAAAACTCAAATGAATTGACGGGGGCCCGCACAAGCGGTGGAGCATGTGGTTTAATTCGATGCAACGCGAAGAACCTTACCTACTCTTGACATCCAGAGAAGCCAGCGGAGACGCAGGTGTGCCTTCGGGAGCTCTGAGACAGGTGCTGCATGGCTGTCGTCAGCTCGTGTTGTGAAATGTTGGGTTAAGTCCCGCAACGAGCGCAACCCTTATCCTTGTTTGCCAGCGAGTAATGTCGGGAACTCCAGGGAGACTGCCGGTGATAAACCGGAGGAAGGTGGGGACGACGTCAAGTCATCATGGCCCTTACGAGTAGGGCTACACACGTGCTACAATGGCGCATACAGAGGGCAGCAAGCTAGCGATAGTGAGCGAATCCCAAAAAGTGCGTCGTAGTCCGGATTGGAGTCTGCAACTCGACTCCATGAAGTCGGAATCGCTAGTAATCGTAGATCAGAATGCTACGGTGAATACGTTCCCGGGCCTTGTACACACCGCCCGTCACACCATGGGAGTGGGCTGCAAAAGAAGTGGGTAGTTTAACCTTTCGGGGAGGACGCTCACCACTTTGTGGTTCATGACTGGGGTGAAGTCGTAACAAGGTAGCCCTAGGGGAACCTGGGGCTGGATCACCTCCTTATACGAAGATACTCACGATAAGTGTCCACACAGATTGATTAGGTTTAGAAAAGCAAAGAGATGAAGAACTCCCAAGTTCTTCAAAGTTTGTTTCTACTTTTTTTAGTGGAGATAAATTAGCAGTGTCCCGTTCGTCTAGAGGCCTAGGACACCGCCCTTTCACGGCGGTAACAGGGGTTCGACTCCCCTACGGGATACCATTGGGTCGTTAGCTCAGTTGGTAGAGCAGTTGACTTTTAATCAATTGGTCGCAGGTTCGAATCCTGCACGACCCACCATTCTTTCTCCACGAAGGAATTAAAACTTTTAGTGGGCGATTAGCTCAGTTGGGAGAGCACCTGCCTTACAAGCAGGGGGTCACTGGTTCGAGCCCGGTATCGCCCACCATTCTCTAAATATTCTTGGAAGTTAAAACTCCAAACCACTTCTTATGTCGCTGGTTTGATTTTTCGACTGTGAGAGTCTTTAGAAAATGTGAATTTTAGAACACTGGTTCTTAAAGTCTCATGCTCTTTAACAATTTGGAAAGCTGACTGATTGATTACTTACGAGTAATTCAATCAAATTTAAAAGTTCTCAATGTTTATCTTTCATTAGATAAACACAACAAACACATTCAAGTGTCTTGTATTCGATTCAAACTTATTTGAATCACATTGAGTCCGGCAAACAGTTATCAAGAATTAACCCTTCTTGATGACAACCAAAAACCTTGGTTAGTTGCCATACATAAGACCCTTTCGGGTTGTATGGTTAAGTGACTAAGCGTACACGGTGGATGCCTTGGCAGTCAGAGGCGATGAAAGGCGTAATAACTTGCGATAAGCCCAGATTAGGTAGTAATAACCTTTTGAGTCTGGGATTCCTGAATGGGGAAACCCACTTACATAAGTAAGTATCCTGTTGTGAATACATAGCAACAGGAGGCAAACCGGGGGAACTGAAACATCTAAGTACCCCGAGGAAGAGAAATCAACCGAGATTCCGAAAGTAGCGGCGAGCGAAATTGGATTAGCCCTTAAGCTTTTAATGAGACAGATGAAGGCTCTGGAAAGTGCCGCAATAAAGGGTGATAGCCCCGTAATCGACATCTCATCATCAGTGAAAACGAGTAGGGCGGGACACGTGATATCCTGTCTGAATATGGGGGGACCATCCTCCAAGGCTAAATACTACTGACTGACCGATAGTGAACCAGTACCGTGAGGGAAAGGCGAAAAGAACCCCTGTGAGGGGAGTGAAATAGAACCTGAAACCGTGTACGTACAAGCAGTAGGAGCACCTTCGTGGTGTGACTGCGTACCTTTTGTATAATGGGTCAGCGACTTAATTTTAGTAGCAAGGTTAACCGTTTAGGGGAGCCGTAGGGAAACCGAGTCTTAACTGGGCGTACAGTTGCTAGGATTAGACCCGAAACCAGGTGATCTAGCCATGGGCAGGTTGAAGGTTGAGTAACATCAACTGGAGGACCGAACCGACTAATGTTGAAAAATTAGCGGATGACTTGTGGCTAGGGGTGAAAGGCCAATCAAACCTGGAGATAGCTGGTTCTCCCCGAAAGCTATTTAGGTAGCGCCTCGGACGAATACTACTGGGGGTAGAGCACTGTTAAGGCTAGGGGGTCATCCCGACTTACCAACCCTTTGCAAACTCCGAATACCAGTAAGTACTATCCGGGAGACACACGGCGGGTGCTAACGTCCGTCGTGGAGAGGGAAACAACCCAGACCGCCAGCTAAGGTCCCAAAGTATAGCTAAGTGGGAAACGATGTGGGAAGGCTCAGACAGCCAGGATGTTGGCTTAGAAGCAGCCATCATTTAAAGAAAGCGTAATAGCTCACTGGTCGAGTCGGCCTGCGCGGAAGATGTAACGGGGCTAAGCTATACACCGAAGCTGCGGCTACGTACCTTAGGGTATGTGGGGTAGGGGAGCGTTCTGTAAGCCGTTGAAGGTGGTCTGTAAGGGCTGCTGGAGGTATCAGAAGTGCGAATGCTGACATGAGTAACGATAAAGGGAGTGAAAAACTCCCTCGCCGGAAGACCAAGGGTTCCTGTCCAACGTTAATCGGGGCAGGGTAAGTCGACTCCTAAGGCGAGGCCGAAAGGCGTAGTCGATGGGAAACGGGTTAATATTCCCGTACTTCTTACAATTGCGATGGGGGGACGGAGAAGGCTAGGTGGGCCTGGCGACGGTTGTCCAGGTTCAAGTACGTAGGCGGGTGGTTTAGGTAAATCCGGACCGCTACTAACGCTGAGATACGATGTCGAGCTACTACGGTAGTGAAGTCATTGATGCCATGCTTCCAGGAAAAGCCTCTAAGCTTCAGATTGTAAGGAATCGTACCCCAAACCGACACAGGTGGTCGGGTAGAGAATACCAAGGCGCTTGAGAGAACTCGGGTGAAGGAACTAGGCAAAATGGTACCGTAACTTCGGGAGAAGGTACGCTCTTATCAGTGAAGTCCCTTGCGGATGGAGCAGACGAGAGTCGCAGATACCAGGTGGCTGCAACTGTTTATTAAAAACACAGCACTGTGCAAAATCGTAAGATGACGTATACGGTGTGACGCCTGCCCGGTGCCGGAAGGTTAATTGATGGGGTTAGACTTCGGTCGAAGCTCTTGATCGAAGCCCCGGTAAACGGCGGCCGTAACTATAACGGTCCTAAGGTAGCGAAATTCCTTGTCGGGTAAGTTCCGACCTGCACGAATGGCGTAATGATGGCCACGCTGTCTCCACCCGAGACTCAGTGAAATTGAAATCGCTGTGAAGATGCAGTGTACCCGCGGCTAGACGGAAAGACCCCGTGAACCTTTACTACAGCTTGGCACTGAACATTGAACCTACATGTGTAGGATAGGTGGGAGACTTTGAAACCGCGTCGCTAGATGTGGTGGAGTCGTCCTTGAAATACCACCCTTGTAGTTTTGATGTTCTAACGTTGGTCCCTGAATCGGGATTACGGACAGTGCCTGGTGGGTAGTTTGACTGGGGCGGTCTCCTCCCAAAGAGTAACGGAGGAGCACGAAGGTGGGCTAAACACGGTTGGACATCGTGTGGTTAGTGCAATGGCATAAGCCCGCTTGACTGCGAGAATGACAATTCGAGCAGGTGCGAAAGCAGGTCATAGTGATCCGGTGGTTCTGAATGGAAGGGCCATCGCTCAACGGATAAAAGGTACTCCGGGGATAACAGGCTGATACCGCCCAAGAGTTCATATCGACGGCGGTGTTTGGCACCTCGATGTCGGCTCATCACATCCTGGGGCTGAAGTCGGTCCCAAGGGTATGGCTGTTCGCCATTTAAAGTGGTACGCGAGCTGGGTTTAGAACGTCGTGAGACAGTTCGGTCCCTATCTGCCGTGGGCGTTGGAAAATTGAAAGGGGCTGCTCCTAGTACGAGAGGACCGGAGTGGACGAACCTCTGGTGTTCGGGTTGTCATGCCAATGGCATTGCCCGGTAGCTAAGTTCGGAATCGATAACCGCTGAAAGCATCTAAGCGGGAAGCGAGCCTTGAGATGAGTTTTCCCTGACGCTATAAGCGTCCTAAAGGGTTGTCGTAGACTACGACGTTGATAGGCAGGGTGTGTAAGTGCTGCGAGGCATTGAGCTAACCTGTACTAATTGCCCGTGAGGCTTAACCATACAACACCCAAGGGGTTTTGTGGACTCAAAGACAGACCTTGAATGAGTTTGAAGAGAATAACTTTTATAGCTCTATTAAATAGAGAAGCAGCTTTCCGAATTTTAAAATTTGCTTGGCGACCATAGCATTGTGGACCCACCTGATTCCATGCCGAACTCAGAAGTGAAACACAATAGCGCCGATGGTAGTGTGGGGCTTCCCCATGTGAGAGTAGGACATCGCCAGGCTTTAATTTATTTTCACTTTTTTAAAAGTGAAGACAAAAAGGTATCGTTACCTGTACATACATGTAACAACATCTACAGTGTACTAATCTGTTGATGACAATTTGTTGGAGGGATGGCTGAGTGGTCGAAAGCACCGGTCTTGAAAACCGGCAACCGTTAATAGCGGTTCTAGGGTTCAAATCCCTATCCCTCCACCACCATTAGAAAGCCCGCTGAGAAATCAGCGGGCTTTTTTCTTATCTGAGATATACATAAATGAAAAGAGGGAAGAGCACTGACGTGCTCTTCCCTCTTTTGTATTGAAAATAACGACTATTAGTCTGTTAAATATTTCCCTTCTGCAACTTGCCAGAACGCTCGAATTAGAGGGTTATCTAATTGTGCTCGCTTACAACATACACCCAATTCAAACGGTTTGATGGGTTCTATCTTTAAACGGTCTACTTTATCTCTTACTGGACTGTTGTTAATGACCACATCTGGCGCGATACCAACCCCACAACCAAGGGCAACCATGCTCACGATTGCCTCATGCCCTGAAACCTGAGCGTAAATATTGGGTTTTATCTTCATCTTTTTGAACCATGCGTTTGCACGCTCTCGGGCCGTTCCTGCTTCTGGGATGATAAAAGGTACTTCATTCCAGTTTGGTTTATCAGATTGTAGTTGTTGGCTAAAGCTACTCACTCCTGATGGGATGATAACGGAAAGTGGTATATCGCTGATGGTCTCGAATTCTAGCCTTGAAGGAAGGATGTCTGGCTTTGCAGAGATCGCGATATCCGCCTCATCATTTAAGATCTTGTCGATGGATTGAGCCGGATCGCCAGTAGAGAGCTTAAATTCAATATACGGATGAATAGCCCTAAATTCGGTTATGAGTTCAGGTAGGTGACTGTAGCTAGCTGTCACAGAACAAAATATACGTATTTCACCTTTAAGCTCTTGTTCTCCGCCCTTCAGATGAAGGTTATATTGTTGCCATTCGCCAACGATGTTCAATGCCACAGGTAATAGATGTTTACCTGCTGGGGTCAGATCAACACTGCGGTTGTCTCTGATAAGCAGCTCTTGTCCCGTTTCCTCTTCAAGCTTTTGTATCTGACGGCTCAGCGCTGAAGGGCTGACATGCATAGCAGCAGCGGTTTTACTGAAACTCTTGCTGTCACATAAATGTATAAATAATTGTAGAGATTTTATGTTCATGTTCTGCGATCGTTTCCATGTTGCATTTATTGCAATAACTAATTGTGAATATATCACTTTCAGCAACGGAGTGTCTGTTTTAGTATGAAGTCATTCGATAGAGAAATATCGACCTTACGGACTTATTTTTAAAGGAGTGCCCTAGAATGGCTAACTATTTCAATACATTAAACCTTCGTGAACAACTAGACCAATTAGGTCGTTGCCGCTTTATGGATCGTGAAGAATTTGCGACAGAAGCTGAATATCTTGAAGGTAAGAAAATCGTAATTGTTGGTTGTGGTGCTCAAGGCCTAAACCAAGGTCTAAACATGCGTGATTCTGGTCTAGACGTATCTTACGCCCTACGCCAAGCGGCAATTGACGAGAAGCGTCAATCATTCAAAAATGCTGATGAGAACGGCTTTGTTGTGGGTAGCTACGAAACACTAATCCCTCAAGCAGACCTAGTAATCAACCTGACTCCAGACAAGCAACACACAAACGTTGTTGAAACTGTAATGCCTCTAATGAAAGAAGGCGCTGCACTTGGTTACTCTCACGGCTTTAACGTTGTTGAAGAAGGCATGCAATTACGTTCTGACCTTACGGTAGTAATGGTTGCACCTAAGTGTCCTGGTTCTGAAGTTCGCGAAGAGTACAAGCGTGGTTTCGGTGTACCAACACTGATCGCTGTTCACCCAGAAAATGACCCTAAAGGCGAAGGCTGGGATATCGCTAAAGCTTGGGCTGCTGGTACCGGTGGTCACCGTGCAGGTTGCCTAGAGTCTTCTTTCGTAGCGGAAGTTAAATCTGACCTTATGGGCGAGCAAACTATCCTTTGTGGCATGCTACAAGCAGGTTCTATCGTATCTTACGAGAAGATGATTGCTGACGGCATTGAACCAGGTTACGCAGGCAAGCTTCTACAATACGGTTGGGAAACAATCACTGAAGCACTTAAGTTCGGTGGCGTAACTCACATGATGGATCGTCTATCTAACCCAGCTAAAGTTAAAGCGTTTGAGCTTTCGGAAGAGCTTAAAGACCTAATGCGTCCGCTTTACAACAAGCATATGGATGACATCATTTCTGGTCATTTCTCTAGCACTATGATGGCTGACTGGGCGAACGATGATGTGAACCTACTAGGCTGGCGTGAAGAAACAGGCGAAACTGCATTCGAAAACTACCCAGCTTCTGACGTAGAAATCTCAGAGCAAGAGTACTTCGATAACGGTATTCTTATGGTTGCTATGGTTCGTGCCGGTGTTGAGCTAGCATTCGAAGCTATGACTGCATCAGGTATCATCGATGAGTCTGCTTACTACGAATCTCTACATGAGCTTCCACTAATCGCAAACACAGTTGCTCGTAAGCGTCTGTACGAAATGAACGTAGTAATCTCTGATACAGCTGAGTACGGTAACTACCTATTCGCTAACGTAGCAACACCGCTATTACGTGAGAAGTTCATGCCTTCAGTTGCAACTGACGTAATCGGTCGTGGTCTAGGTGAAACATCTAACCAAGTAGATAACGCTAAACTAATCGAAGTTAACGAAGCTATCCGTAACCACCCTGTAGAGTACATTGGTGAAGAGCTACGTAGCTACATGAGCGACATGAAACGTATCGCTGTAGGCGGTTAATTCGTCGCTTAGATTAGATATTGCGAATTTGTAGAAAAAGCAAAGCAGTATCAATAACTCCTTACAGGTTGGAGTTATGAATAAGCAACACAACATCTAATGAAAAGGCTTGGTCGCCGTTGACCAAGCCTTTTTTGTTTTTCAGAGGTGGAAGTCGAGAATGTTTTGCGTACCAGAGGACGATAGCTTTTAAACTAAGTCATTCCTGAAAGTGGCGAAGAAACGTGGCCGGGAATCTCTCCTTATTATTCTCGCTCGCATAAAAAAGGGCTGACGTTTTCACGTCAACCCTTCTATGTTTTTCGCTGATAACTTACTTGTCAGCAAACTTAGCTTCTAGATCTGCTAGCTTCTGTTCCATTTCAGTTAGCTTTTGGCGAGTGCGAAGCAGTACTTGTGTTTGAACATCAAACTCTTCACGGCTCACAACGTCTAGCTTGTTTAGCTGGCCTTGGATAACCTGGCGAACTTTTTGGTCTACGTCTGAACCAAGCTCTTTTACTGGTTGAGGCATAGAATCGTGGATCTGCTTAGCAATCTGCTCTAATTTTTTTGGATCAAACATATCAATTAAAACTCCTGAATATTTACTACTATTCTATTTAATCACACTTGAGATGTCGCCTATGGCGTATAAAAAAAGGCCACCGAAGTAGCCTTTTTATTGTTAATACGACTTAGCGATTACTTATTATCAGCTAATTCTCTGTGTGCCGCTTTTGCTTCATCGACACGAGCTAGCTTTTCTAGGTCTTTGTCTTCAACAAATACAGGTAGAGGTTTGTGTTTTTCAGCCAGGTAGCTGTAAATCACGGGCAGTACAAATAGCGTGAAGAGAGTACCAATCGCTAAACCAGCAACGATTACGATACCAATACTAAAGCGCTGAGCCGCACCCGCACCACTTGCGTACATCAGTGGGATTAGACCTGCGATCATCGCCGCCGTTGTCATCAGGATTGGACGAAGACGAACCTTCGCAGCTTCCATTACCGCTTCGATACGAGTCTTGTGATGATGTAGCTGCTCTTCTTTTGCAACTTCACAGATCAAGATACCGTGTTTGGTAATCAGACCAACCAAGGTGATCAAACCTACCTGCGAGTAGATGTTCATCGTTGCCGCACCCCAAGCTAGAGCTATTAGAGCACCACAGATCGCCAGTGGTACAGATACCATGATAACCAATGGATCCTTAAGAGATTCGAATTGAATCGCAAGTACCAAGAAGATGATAGCCAGTGCTAGACCAAAGGTCGCGTAAAGTGCGCTACCTTCAGTTACGTATTGGCGCGCTTCACCCATGTAATCGTGGTTGTAGCCACTTGGTAGTTTATTTGCTGCTGTATCTTCAAACCAAGCAATTGCATCACCCATTGCCGCACCTGGTGCAGGTACCGCACCAATCGTCGCTGAGTTCAATTGGTTGAAGTGAGGAAGAGAACGAGGTTCTGCCACAACATCAATCGTAATTAAACTGCCTAGTGGAACGGCGTTACCATCAGCTGCTCGAACGTAGTAGTTGTTCATCGACTCTGGGTTCAAACGGAATTTACGTTCAACCTGAGGAATTACCTCGTAAGAACGTCCATTCAAGTCAATACGGTTGACGTAGCCATCTGACATCATGGTACCTAGCGTGATACCGATATCTTGCATGGTCACACCGTATGCGCCTGCTTTATCCTTGTCGATGTTGATCTTCATGGTTGCTGAGTCGTAGTTCAGGTCGAGATCTGAATATACAAACAGTGGGTTTGAAGATACATCAGCCAGAATATCAGTGGTGATTTGGAACAAGCTTTCAAAACTGTTTGGCGTTGTAATGACAAACTGAATTGGAAGGCCTGAACCTGCACCTGGTAGTTCTGGCATTTGGAACGCTGTTACCGCCATTCCAGGAACATCTTTCACCAAACCACCAACGCGGTTTGCTACTTCTGATTGGCTTGCTTCACGCTCACTCCATGGAACCATAGATGCAATACCAAACGCTTGGTTTGCATTAGGAACACCAGTAAACACCTGCGCGTACGCTACTTCTGGCTGGTCAGACAGAATTGTGTTTACGTCGTTCATGGTATTTTGCATGAAGTCTAAGTTCGCATTCGAAGGTGCCGTACCCATTAGCATGATTACACCCTTATCTTCTGAAGGTGCTAATTCACTAGGGATGAACTTGAATAACATCGGCAAACTTGCAAATACGATGATAGCAAAGCCAATGAATACTGGACGATGCTGCATTACCGCGCCAAGCATACGCTCGTAACGGTTAGTCATACCATCCAGTACACCATGAACTTTCTGTTCAAACTTGCTTGGCTCAGCGTGAGCTTTCAGCATTTTTGAACACATCATTGGCGATAGCGTAAGTGCCACAATACCTGACACGAAAACCGAACCTGCTAGGGTTAACGCAAACTCTTTAAATAGCGAGCCTGTGATACCACCCATCATTGCGATTGGAGCATATACCGCACCTAGCGTTAGTGTCATTGCGATAACAGGGACCGCAATTTCACGGGTACCGATAATTGCCGCACGGAAAGGGGACTCCCCGAGCTTGATGTGCCGGTCGACGTTCTCAAGTACTACGATCGCATCATCTACCACTAAGCCGATGGCGAGTACCATTGCCAGGAGTGTCATCAGGTTCCAAGAGAAACCCATTGCCTGCATTACCATTGCCACACCAATCAAAGACAGTGGGATAGTAACGATAGGAATCAGTACCGCTCGGAATGAACCTAAGAACAAGGTGATTACGATCAATACGATTAATGCAGCTTCAAGGATTGTCTTGATAACCTCTTGAATTGACTCGTTAATAGCAATAGTTGAATCGTACATTACGTTCATAGAGATGTTGCTTGGTAGGTTCTTCTCTAGTTGAGGAAGAAGCTCAAGTACATCTGCAGCGATGTTGATTGGGTTGGCACTTGGTGCCGCATTGATCGCAGCAACAACCGCTTCCTGACCGTTTGCACTTGCACGGTAAACGTCGTGGCTTTTCTCTAGAGAAACCTTAGCGATGTCAGACAGACGAATAATCTCACCTTCACCACTTCTAACGACTAAGTTCTCTAATTCTTCAGTGTTCGATACTTGCGTGTCGGCACTGCCGTTATAAAGAACAAACTCGCCGGTTGCTTGACCTGTAGCCGATTGGTAGTTGTTGGCATTCAATACCGTCATTACATCACTAGCAGTTAGGTTAACTGCAGCCATTTTTGACGGGTCTAGCCATACGCGTAGTGCGTATTTCATGCCACCGTATAGGTCAACTTTCGATACACCATTTACCGTAAATAGCTGCGGGTTAATTACACGCTCTAGATAATCGGTAATTTGGCTCGACACCAACTCATCACTAGTAAAACCAATGTAGAGTACAGCTGTTGTTGAACCAGTCGACATGGTTACGGTTGGATCTTCCGCTTCTTTTGGAAGCTGAGAACGCACCGAGTTTGTCTTGGCCAGTATGTCAGACAGCGCTGCATTCGGGTCGGTGTTCAACTTCATGTTCACCGTAATCGTCGAGCTACCGAGTACAGAAGAGGAAGTCATATAGTCGATGTTATCCGCTTGCGCCACAGCCTGTTCGAGGGGTTGGGTGATAAAGCCTTGGATAAGATCGGCACTTGCACCGTAGTAACTCGTGGTTACGGTTACTACGGTATTCGTCATTTCAGGGTATTCACGCACCTGCATTTTGAAAATTGCTTGTAAGCCAAGCAGCGCAATCAAAAAGCTGATGGATACCGCTAGAACTGGACGTTTAATAAAAACATCAGTAAAGCGCATTGTGCCTCCAGTTACAGCTTAGGTGTTTCAGATGGTGGAGTGATTGCATCACTTTCAACAACCTTAACTTTGGCGCCGTTACTTAGACGTACTTGGCCAGAAGTTACAACCGTATCGCCAGCTTTAACGCCTTCAAGGATGTGCGCGATATCTGCTGTGCGTTCACCAACTTTCACGACGTGTTGAGCAACACGCTGAACGCCGTCTTCTTCAGTCAGGATGTAAACATTGTCACCGTATAGAGTGAAAGTAATCGCTGTTTGAGGCAGAGTTACTTGATTCTCTAGTTTAGGCAGAATGATGTTAGCGCGAGCGAACATGCCGCTACGAAGTTTGCCATCATTGTTTGGAATATCTGCTTGAACTTGGATAAGACCACTTTGGATGCTAACAGCGGGTTCAATTGCACTAATGGAGCCTTCAAACGGTGTTTCTGGGTAAGCATCAACAAAGATGTCGACAGCTTGGCCTACATTGATACGAGAGATGTCGGTTTGAGAAACCGTGAAGCGAAGGCGCATTACACTGGTATCTTCTAAACGAACGATATCTGTACCCGATTGCAGGTATTGACCTAGGTATACGTTACGAATACCAACAGTACCGTCGAATGGTGCACGAATTTCACGGCGCTCGATCGATGCTTTTAAGCTTTCAATGTCAGCAGATAGAGAGTAGTAGTTTGCCTCTGCTTCATCGTATGCTTCTTTTGAAATAGAGCCTTTCTTAAACAGGCCTTGGTAGCGTTTGTATTTTGCTTTTGCCGCAGGCAGGCGAGCTTCAGAACTCTTTAAGTTGGCTTTTTCTACGCCAGAATCAAGACGAACAAGAAGTTGGTCATTTTTAACGTCAGTTCCTGAACCAAAAGAGATTTGGTCAATAACACCGCTAGTTTCATTAGCTAGTGTCACACCTTGGTTAGGTTCGATGAAGCCGATAGCTTCAATCACTGGAACCCAGTCGATCGGCTGAACTTCAGTCACTGTTACTGGAAACTCTGGTTCAGGGCGGTTGGCCATATACTCAGCAATTTTTTGTTGTTTGAACATGTTGAACCCAATAACGCTGCCGAAAAGTAGTACAGCGATGAGTAACATGAAGAAAGTCCACTTTTTCATTATGGTCAAAACTCCGATCTAGTGTTTAATTATTGCGTCCCAACTGGCTTCAATTGCAGCTTCTAGTGCAGCCTCGTCGAGTTGGTAAAATCCTAAAGAATGCTTTCGCGCTAGAGATACACTAGCTGCTAAGCTCAAGCCACTTAGTACTTCATTATCAAGTGGTTTAAACAATCCTTGCTCTTTACCCTCATTAAATAGCAGCTCAACTTGGGCAAACATTTTACGTTCTAGTTCCCTGAAGTTTAGGCTATTTGTTATGGGTAGTGAGTCATACTGAACCCGATTTTTGATCGCCGCTAAGTTCGTTCCTGCTAAGTTCCATATGTTGAGCCACATGGTTCTATAGCGTTGCTTTATTGGATCCGAATCATTAACCCCTTCTTGAACAGCATCAGCTACTCTTTGAGTCACGAGCACTCGAACATCATCTATCAAGTGGTCTTTATCATCGAAGTAGCGGTAGATAGTGCCTGCAGCAACCCCCGCCTCTTTGGCTAATTTTTGCATTGAAAGGCCTTGAAAGCCGACCTCGGCAATGAGCTTTTCAGCGGCAGAAAGTATTTGTTGGCGTTTATCCTGAGGTGCATGAGTTGTCATTATTCTATCACCAGTGAATGAACGTTCATTCATTATAGCCTAAGAACCACACACATGTGCAACAAAGTTTTACACATGCAGCGTAAAAATCTTGTATAAGAGAACGTAGCATTCGAGGTGTTGCAGCATTATTATAGGCGCGCAATTTAATTCGCTCCTCTAGACCAAATTGAGAACCAAATGAAACTGAACCCAAGACAAGATGAAGCCGTGAAATATGTTTCGGGCCCCTGCTTAGTATTAGCGGGCGCTGGATCCGGTAAAACACGTGTTATCACGAATAAGATCGCTTACTTGGTTCAAGAGTGTGGCTATAAGGCGCGTAATATTGCTGCGGTAACCTTTACCAATAAAGCGGCACGTGAGATGAAAGAGCGTGTTGGACAAACTCTTGGTAAAGGTGAGTCGAAAGGTCTGATCGTTTCAACGTTTCACACCATGGGTTTAACTATCATTCGTCGTGAATATAAAGCACTGGGTTTGAAAGCGGGTTTTTCTCTATTTGATGATCAAGACCAGTTAGCTCTGTTAAAAGAGTTAACTGAAAGACAAATTGATGGCGATAAGGATTTATTGCGTGCATTGATGAGTGCGATTTCGAATTGGAAGAATGACATGCTGACGCCAGATCAGGCGAAAGCTCGAGCTCAAGGCGAACAAGAACAGCTTTTTGCATTCTGTTTTGAGATGTACCAAAAACAGATGAAGGCCTATAACGCACTCGACTTTGATGATTTGATTGCGATGCCGGTATTACTGCTCAAAACCAATCAAGAAGTACGCGAGCGTTGGCAGTCGCGTATTCGCTACTTATTGGTGGATGAATACCAAGATACCAACACCAGCCAATATGAACTGGTTCGCTTGCTTGTTGGAGAGCGCGGCCGCTTGACGGTGGTAGGTGATGACGACCAATCTATCTATTCATGGCGTGGTGCAAAACCGCAAAACTTGGTGCTGCTTGGTGAGGACTACCCGAACCTACGCTTGATCAAACTAGAGCAAAACTATCGTTCAACCAGTCGAATCTTACGTGCGGCGAACATCTTGATCGCCAACAACCCACACGTTTATGAAAAGTCACTGTTCTCAGAGATCCCAGACGGTGAAAAGCTCAAGGTACTGAATGCTAAGAATGAAGAGCATGAGGCCGAGCGTATTACCGGTGAGATCATCGCTCATAAGTTTTTGAACCGTACTGAATATAAAGATTACGCAGTGCTTTACCGTGGTAACCATCAATCGCGCTTGATTGAAAAAGCGCTGATGCAGAACCGCGTGCCTTACAAGATCTCCGGCGGCACCTCTTTCTTCGCCAGAGCAGAAATTAAAGACATCATGGCTTACCTGCGTGTGTTGGTGAACCCAGATGATGACAACGCCTTCCTACGTATTGTAAACACACCGCGTCGTGAGATTGGTCCGGTGACGCTTGAGAAATTAGGCAGCTACGCCAACATGCGTGGTAAAAGCTTGTTTGAAGCAAGCTTTGAAATGGGCTTAGAGCAAACGCTGACGGGGCGTGGTTTAGAAAACCTGCGCCGATTCGGTGATTGGATTGTTCGTATCTCGGATAATGCTGAACGTGGTAATACGGTTGAGGCTGTTCGTTCTTTGGTTCGTGATATTAACTATGAAGATTGGTTATACGAAACCTCTGCGAGCCCGAAAGCTGCTGAAATGCGAATGAAGAACGTTTCTGATCTTTATAGTTGGATTGTGGCCGATCTTGAGGGTGACAACTACGACAAAGAAGAGAAAACCCTACGCGAGGTGGTTCAACGTTTAACGCTGCGCGACATGATGGAACGAGGTGAAGATGATGACGATGCAGATCAAGTTCAATTAATGACATTGCACGCATCGAAAGGCCTAGAGTTTCCGTATGTATTTCTGATGGGTGCTGAAGAGGGTATCTTGCCGCACCAAACCAGTGTCGATGAAGGTAACGTAGAAGAAGAGCGTCGTCTGATGTATGTAGGGATTACTCGAGCTCAGAAAGAGCTGACCTTTACTAAGTGTCGTGAACGTCGTCAGTATGGCGAGTTGATTAAGCCAACACAAAGCCGCTTCTTAGATGAACTGCCACATGGTGATGTGGAGTGGGAAAGCGTGAAGAAGCCACAGTCCGCTGAAGAGCGAATGGAGAAAGGGCAGGCGCACATTGCTAACATTCGTGCGATGTTCAATAAGAAGTAACTCTCTACTTAATTAACACCATATAGAAGCCAATAAAAAGGTGACCATGAGGTCACCTTTTTTGAATCTGGCATTTTTAATTACAGATCGGTAAATTACAGACCGGCAATCATGTGCTCGATAGCATCTTTGATTTCGTCGTCTGAACAGTCCATACATGAACCTTTCGCAGGCATCGCATTGAAACCGTTGATTGCGTGGTCAGCTAGGATGTCGCGACCTTGAGCAATACGAGGACCCCAGTCACCAGCATCACCTGTTTTAGGTGCGCCACTTACGCCAGATGCGTGACAAGCGATACAAAAGGTACCGTAAACTGCTGCGCCATCACGAGGGCCTGTTGGTTCTGCGGCTACTGGCTCGCTGCCGACTAGGTAAACTTGGCCAACTGGTTTGATGCGTTCAGCAATTGCATCTTGCTCCGCTTCGCTAAGGCCTGCAGCCATTGCGCCAGTTGAAAAGGTTAAAACTGCGATGACAACGCTTAAAATTCGACGAGACATATCCATTAAACTCACTTTACATTCCCAAGGTAAGTACATGCTTACCAATTTATAGTGTTGGAAGGGTGTTTTGGCTTTAACCAGCAAAGAGCAACTGTTAAACCAATGTAAATAATGGGTGATTATATCCCGATAAGTTGTTGCAATAAACAACAACTTATAAGCTGTGGCAGGTTGTAGTACTCAAATAAGGGGTTTATCACATATTAACTGTCGAAAAAGAGACCAAACAGAAAAAAAAGTTAAAAAAGTACTAGACGGCATTGGGTGATATACGTATTATTCCACTCCGCCGACAGGGCATGCGCCTGTAGCTCAGCTGGATAGAGCGTTGGCCTCCGGAGCCAAAGGCCGAAGGTTCGAATCCTTTCAGGCGCGCCATCCGGTCACTTACTTCGGTAAGCGAGAAATTGGCAGAAAAGAAATTATGGTGGCTATAGCTCAGTTGGTAGAGCCCTGGATTGTGATTCCGGTGGTCGCGAGTTCGAATCTCGTTAGCCACCCCATTCTTTCTTTACAAAATATCGGTAGCTTCGGCTTCCAGTGTTGATTCATTCTTCCCAAGAGTCGATACAAAATTAGTCGGTGAATAGCGCAGCTTGGTAGCGCATCTGGTTTGGGACCAGAGGGTCGGGGGTTCGAATCCCTCTTCACCGACCACTATTTCAATAATCGCTTTTAAGCGGTTATATAAAAAATTAGTGGTGGCTATAGCTCAGTTGGTAGAGCCCTGGATTGTGATTCCGGTGGTCGCGAGTTCGAATCTCGTTAGCCACCCCATTAATTTTGGTAGCTTCTTTGAAGTTTCCAGTTTGAGAAATCAAGCGAAACGTCTCGGTGAATAGCGCAGCTTGGTAGCGCATCTGGTTTGGGACCAGAGGGTCGGGGGTTCGAATCCCTCTTCACCGACCACCTTAAGAAAGCTCATCAGAAATGATGAGCTTTTTTTCATCTGTAGATCGCTAGATTGGAACCCAAGTGGGGTTCGCCTGATGTTCAAAGAATGTCTCTTCACTGATCACTTAAGAAGCTCCGTCAGAAATGACGGGGCTTTTTTACGTCTGGAATTTAGATAATTTGGTGCCAAGAGGGTCGCGGGCTGGTGCGCCAGCCCGGTGGATCGCCAGTCCACAGGGAGCCCTGCCGCGCCAAACCCCTCTTCATCGACTCTTAAGAAGCCTTAGTCGAAAAACTGGTTTTTTACATCTGTTGTTTCAGTAACTCTCTACTTTGAATATTGGGATCTTACCTGCTGTTGCTTCCGTAAACCTCCCCCTTTATATGTAAGACAGATTCCTACCATTTTTCTTGATTATGGTGTTGATACAGAGCTACTTTCTTTATCAAACATGCAGTTTTATATCTAATTTTATATAAATAGTTAGTTCAATAATTCGACATACTAATGGGCTTGGTCTAAAGACTTTTATGAAAAGTGAAACCTGACCCTAAACCTGCTCACTAAGGCCTGAATTTGACAGCTTTCTGCGCATTTGCTCGTTCAAAAACGCCTCTGATTTGTTAAGCCTTTCATTTCTCTGGTTTGTATTTATCAAAATAATTTAAATGGTTATATGTATGGTTAATTTTCGTTTATCTAGTTGTTTTATTTGTTTAAATTAACAAAATTAGCGTTTGTTTCTATAGTGTTAATTGTTTTTTGGAATAATTATTTGTTTTCAGTGACTGGTAGTGAGATCTGCTTTGAAGCACAGTTTAAACTCTACAAGTAAGTGGTGGTAAGGAGTTTGTGAGTATTTCTTACCGATAATATAATGTTGATTTTTCTTACTATATGCTCTTTGAGTGAATAGTTATGTGGCACTTTTGCTTGCTAAGCGTTTAATGTCGACTTTTTATCCTATTTTTGTTGCTTTTCTGTGAATTATTTGCCAAATTGTCAACCGTATAAAATATCAGAACAATATTCTGGTAAGAATGGATTCAATTTTGCAGACAGGGCAGAAAGCTGCCAAAGCAGTAGAGGTCTGGTAATGTCACTTTTAGAAGTAAAAAATCTTCGTATCGAATACCCATCTCGTCATGGAGTTCACGCCGCAGTTAAATCACTTTCGTTCAACATTGAACGTGGTGAGATTGTTGGTGTTGTAGGCGAGTCTGGTGCAGGTAAATCAACAGTAGGTAATGCTGTGATCGATTTGCTGAGCCCTCCTGGCCGCATTGCTAGCGGCGAGGTATTTCTGGACGGCGAAAAAGTCTCTGGTTTATCTCCTGAACAGATGCGTTCTGTTCGCGGCTCAAAGATTGGTTTTATCTTCCAAGACCCAATGACTTCTCTTAACCCTCTATTCACAGTAGAACAGCAGTTAAAAGAGACGATTCATGCCAACATGAAGGTTTCGGATCAAGAAGCCTACCAGCGCTCATTAGACTTGATGAACCAAGTGGGTATCCCACAACCAGAAAACCGTTTAAAGCAGTACCCACACCAATTCTCTGGCGGTATGCGTCAGCGTGTGGTTATCGCGATCGCATTGGCTGGTGAACCTGACCTAATCATCGCAGATGAACCAACAACTGCACTGGATGTTTCTATCCAAGACCAGATCTTGGGTTTGATTCGCGACTTATGTATTAAGAAGAACGTAGGTTGTATGTTGGTCACACACGACATGGGTGTGGTATCTAATGTTACTGATCGTGTAGCCGTGATGTATCGTGGTGATTTGGTTGAGTTTGGCCCGACGGCGAAAGTCCTTGGTACTCCTGAACACCCATACACACACAGTCTTATCTCAGCGGTTCCACGTTCAGACCGTAAACTCGATCGTTTCCCTCTTGTGAGCTACATCGAAGAAGCGCACGAGATGGAACCTCTAGATGTGAAAAATCACTGGTTAGGTCAAAGCCAAGATCACCGTGATTACACTGGCCCATTGTTGAATGTTGAAAACGTGCACTTACGCTTTACTACCAAAGATTCTTTCTTTGAGAGTCGTCGTGAGTACGTTCAAGCATCAAACAACGTGAGCTTTGAAGTGCATGAAGGTGAGACGTTTGGCTTAGTAGGTGAATCAGGCTCAGGTAAATCAACTATTGCTCGTGTGATTGCTGGCTTGTATGCACCGAATTCAGGCAAGGTAACGTTTGAAGGCGTTGACCTTACTGGTCTGAAATCTGAAAAAGAACGTCGCCCTATGCGTCGTCAAATGCAGATGGTTTTCCAAAACCCTTACACATCAATGAACCCTCGAATGAAGATATTCGACATCATTGCTGAGCCTATCCGATTCCATAAACTTACGCGCAACGAGAATGAAACTCGTCAGATCGTGAACGACCTGCTAGAGCACGTTGGTTTAGGCGTAATGGCCGGGGTTAAGTACCCACACGAATTCTCAGGTGGCCAACGTCAGCGTATTTCTATCGCTCGCGCTTTGGCAACTCGCCCTCGTCTTTTGATTTGTGATGAACCTACCTCGGCACTGGATGTGTCGGTACAGGCTCAGATCCTTAACCTATTAAAAGACTTACAAGACGAGCTAAACCTAACCATGCTGTTCATCAGTCACGATTTACCGGTTATTCGCCAAATGTGTGATCGTGTTGGTGTGATGCAAATGGGAGAACTATTGGAAGTCGCGCCAACCGAGCAGCTATTCCAATCGCCTCAGCATGAATACAGCAAACACCTAATTTCTTTAATGCCTGAATTTACAGGTTTAAGAGAAGAAAAAGCAGTGGCACAAGCCGCGGTATAAAAATCAGCAGGCTGGAGTTTGGCTTGCTAAAAACAATAAACAGACGCAAATACAACAACTAGGGATCTGGATTCCCGCATGAAGGAGTTATGCAATGAAAACCATGAAAAGCAAATTAGCAGTAGCTTTAATGGCAGCTGGCCTAAGCTTTAGTGCAGCAGCAGCAGATATTACCGTTGGCTACGCAGCTGACCCTGTATCACTTGACCCGCACGAGCAGCTGTCTGGTGGCACACTGCAAATGTCTCACATGGTGTTTGACCCTCTAGTACGTTTCACAAAAGAGATGGATTTTGAAGGCCGCCTAGCATCTAGCTGGGAGCGTGTTGATGAAACGACTTTCCGCTTTAACCTACGTAAAGGTGTGAAATTCCACTCTGGTAACGAACTGACTGCTGATGATGTTGTGTGGACTTTTGAACGTCTACAAGCTTCTCCAGACTTTAAGTCTATCTTCACGCCATACGAAAAAATGGTAAAAGTGGATGACTACACAGTTGAGCTTGTTTCTAAAGCGGCTTACCCACTAGTACTACAAACAGCAACTTACATCTTCCCAATGGACAGCAAGTTCTACTCTGGCCAAACAGCAGAAGGTAAAGACAAGTCTGAGCTAGTTAAGCACGGTAACTCGTTCGCTTCGACTAACGTTTCAGGTACTGGTCCATTCATCGTAACGCAACGTGAGCAAGGCGTTAAAGTAACGTTTGAGCGCTTCAACGATTACTGGGACACAGAAACTGAAGGCAACGTAGACAAGCTAACACTTGTGCCAATCAAAGAAGATGCAACACGTGTTGCTGCACTTCTTTCTGGCGACGTTGATATGATTCACCCAGTAGCACCAAACGATCACAAGCGTGTTAAAAACGCTAAGAACATCGATCTAGTAACGCTACCTGGTACTCGTATCATTACGTTCCAAATGAACCAAAACAGCAACGAAGCACTGAAAGACGTGCGCGTTCGTCAAGCAATCGTTCATGCTATTAACAATGAAGGTATTGTTAAGAAAATCATGAAAGGTTTCGCGACAGCAGCTGGTCAGCAAAGCCCAACAGGCTACGCGGGTCACAACGAAGACCTAGTTCCTCGTTACGATCTGAAAAAAGCGAAAGAGCTGATGAAAGAAGCGGGCTACGAAGATGGCTTTACGCTAACTATGATGGCACCGAACAACCGTTACGTGAACGATGCGAAAGTAGCGCAAGCGTCTGCAGCAATGCTATCTAAGATTGGTATTAAAGTTGATCTTAAGACTATGCCTAAAGCACAGTACTGGCCTGAGTTTGACCTATGTTCAGCAGACATGATGATGATCGGCTGGCACTCAGATACAGAAGATTCAGCTAACTTCAACGAGTTCCTAACTATGACTCGTAACGAAGAGACTGGTCGTGGTCAATACAACTGTTCTGGTTACTCAAACCCAGAAATGGATGCGATCGTAGAAGCTTCTAACACTGAAACTGACCCAGTTAAGCGTTCTGAAATGCTAAAAGGCGTTGAAGCAACACTTTACAACGACGCAGCATTCGTACCGCTACACTGGCAAAGTGAAGCGTGGGGCGCGAAGTCTAACGTAGGTGCAGCAGACGTAGTAAACCCAATGGTTATGCCTTACTTCGGCGACCTAGTTGTAAAATAATCTAGCTTGCTAGAATCGAGAGCCTGAAGCTTTTCAGGCTCTCAAATTATTAAGAAATAGATTTAAGTTTCGGTATTTGGTCTTCCTTCAGTCTGGCTAAATACCTTTTTTAAGACTGAATTTTGTTATCTAGTCGCGGATTTCGACTAGATAGTCATGGATAGATAAGGGGCAAGGAATGGTTACGTTTCTGGTCAAGCGCCTGTTTCAGGCACTGATAGTGATGTTTGTGATCAGTTTGGTGGCGTTTGCCATTCAGGATAACCTGGGCGACCCGTTGCGTGAGTTAGTTGGTCAATCTGTTTCAGAATCGGAGCGTCAAGCGCTGCGTGATGAACTCGGCTTAAATGATCCCTTCATTACAAAATACACTCGCTTTGTGGGCGCAGCTCTACAAGGTGATCTTGGTACTTCATATTTCTTTAAACGCCCTGCTGTGGACGTAATCTTAGATAAATTGGTCGCGACGCTTGAACTTGTGTTTGGCGCTTCTCTGATCATTGTTTGTCTGTCGATCCCACTCGGCGTTTATTCTGCAATACACCCAAAAAGTTTCTTCACTAAATTGGTGATGGCGGGCAGTAGTGTCGGCATCTCGGTACCTGTTTTCTTAACCGCAATCATGCTGATGTATGTGTTCTCGATTGAGTTAGGTTGGCTACCGTCATTCGGACGTGGTGATACCGCAAACTGGTTCGGCTGGGAATCTGGCTTCCTAACGCTAGATGGCCTTGCGCACTTAGTGCTGCCGAGTATTGCTCTAGCATCTATCATGCTGCCTCTGTTCATTCGTCTAGTACGCTCTGAAATGCTCGAGGTTCTTAGTTCTGAATACATCAAGTTTGGTAAAGCAAAAGGCCTAGCGCTGAACAAGATTTACTACCAACACGCTCTGAAGAACACAATGCTACCTGTACTAACGGTTGGTGGTGTTCAAATTGGTACAATGGTGGCTTACACCATTCTTACGGAAACTGTATTCCAGTGGCCGGGTACCGGCTTTCTATTCCTTGAAGCGATTAACCGAGTGGATACTCCACTGATTACCGCATACGTTATCTTCGTTGGTCTGATCTTCGTAGTAACGAACACCATTGTTGACCTGCTGTACGGCATCATTAACCCAACAGTGAACATTACAGGGAAAGGAGCATAATCATGGAACAAACAACAACAGCTCCATCTCGCTGGGAGCGATTTAAGCAGTCAGACATTCTGTACTACTTCTTACGCGATAAAGTGGCAATGGTCAGCTTTGCGATCTTTGCAGCCTTCCTAGTGATGGCATTAGCGGCACCGATCTTAGCGCCAACAGACCCGTATGACGTGACGTCTATCGACATCATGGATTCTGAGTTGCCACCATCTTGGATGGAAGACGGAGAAGAACGTTTCCTACTGGGTACTGATGAGCAAGGTCGTGACATCTTATCTACGATGCTTTACGGCTCGCGTCTGTCACTGACGATTGGTTTCCTCGCGGTAGGTCTTCAGCTGACTCTTGGTATTATTATTGGTCTGTCTGCGGGTTACTTCGGTGGTCGTATTGATAGCTTCCTGATGCGTTTTGCCGATGTTCAGCTTTCGTTCTCAACCATGATGGTTGCGATCATTGTCTCGGCCATCTTTAAGGCGAGTTTCGGTAGTGACTTCTACGCGCAATATGCCGTTGTTATGCTGGTGGTGATTATTGGTATTGCTGAATGGCCGCAGTATGCTCGTACTATTCGTGCATCGGTATTGGCAGAAAAGAAGAAAGAGTACGTAGAAGCGGCACGTGTGATGGGCTTTAGAGCGCCTCGTATCATGTTCCGTCATATTCTGCCTAACTGTTTATCACCGATTTTGGTTATCTCTACGGTACAGGTGGCAAATGCCATCATGTCAGAAGCGGCACTTTCTTTCCTAGGTTTGGGTCTTCCGGTAGACCAACCGTCACTCGGCGCCCTGATCAGTACTGGTTTTAACTACATTTTCTCAGGAGCATGGTGGATCACAGCATTCCCAGGAGTGCTTTTGGTAACATTGGTTCTAGTTATTAACCTATTAGGCGACTGGTTACGCGACGTGTTTAACCCGAAAATTTATAAAGGGTGATAGCTCGGTTTGATTTTTAGTAAAAAAAGTCACTAAACTAAGAGCCGTAAGCAATTACGGCTCTTTTTTTGCTTAATGGATCTGGAACTTAGTATCATTGATAGTGTCAATAATACTTAAAATGGAATTCATGTTTTATCGACATGGATTCGGTAATAATTAGTCCGTAAGGGTTTAAGTGGTGGTTATGAAATTGACAATGAATGCTGTATGTCGTGCTGTGACGAGAAATTATCGTATGGGGCTTATCGCTGCATCTCTTTTGGTATCGAGCCAAGTGAATGCAGAGTCGGTTCTATGTGATGCAACTCAGGCAAGCACCAACCAATTACCACAGCTAGAGCAATCATGTCCGATCGGTAAGGGTGTTTGGGGGAGCAAGGCGCCTAAACGTCATTCAGATAACGAGCTGTTTTGGGTTCAATGTGGCTTGCTGAATAAGCCTTTGTCACTGAACCGAGCAAAGCCCCTATATGAGAAGATCTCGACCAATGTATGGATGAAGCCGGAAGGCGGAGACTATCGTTGTTTAATTGGCCCTTATTCTACCTTCTCCGATGCAAGAAAAGACCTAGCTCAGGTCCGTAAAGTGTCTGGATACAGTGAAGCCTTCATTCGTATGGTTGATAAGTCTCAGACCTCGTCACAGCCTATTGTTGCAAAACCGGCAGAGCCAAAAATGGTTAAGCCTAAGGCTCCTGGAAAACCAAAACCAAAACCAACAGCAAAACCTGTGGCCGTTAAGCAAGCGGCCGCGGTAACGAGTGCTGCTGCTATTCAGACGCTACCAAGCGGTAATGCGCGCTCAGATGGTGATCTAGAAATCGAGATTCGCGTGACAGCAGACGTTGCGGGTAACCAATATGCGATTCCTTACCTTCTAGACCATCAACAACAGTTCTACATGGAACAAGGTAAGCCTTGGAGCCGCCTAGATTACGATAGCGCTGAATTAGTGTGTAATCAGGTCAACATGAAGCTGATGAGTGAAAAGCAATGGCAAAGCATCTTGAGCTCAAAGGTTATGGAAAAACAGAACTGGCCAATGCACCTCCCTTATTGGGGCGCAGATAAGAAAGGCCTGTTTACCAACGGTAACGTTAACCAATTGAAAGGCTCTTCATTGCTCAATGTGATGTGCGTTAAGTAACGACGACCGTTGTTATACCAAATAAGCCTCAGCCATTGCTGGGGCTTTGTTGTTTATACATTCTTCTTTTTCAACATCGGTTCGACTTTCAGATACTCGTTCTTCAAGACGAATTTGATTAAAAATAGCTAAAAATTGTTCAAATAGCACGGTTGATGCGTAGAAAACCATAACTCAAGCAATAAGGTGATTGAGATTATGAGTTTAAAAAAACGATTAGAAGACGTGGCTCCACGCTTTGAAGCCGGAGGGAAGTACGAAAAGCTTTATCCTGTATACGAGGCTTTCGCGACGATATTTTATACGCCTGGTAACGTAAACCAAGGCTTGACCCATGTTCGAGATAGCATCGATCTCAAACGAATCATGATTCTGGTGTGGCTGGCAACTTTTCCTGCAATGTTCTGGGGTATGTACAACGTAGGTCATCAAGCCGTGATGGGTTTGACAGCTACCTATTCTGGCGCTGAGCTTGCCTCCATCATCGACAGCAGTTGGCGCTTGTCGTGGGCATTTGGTGATGCACAGTCACTGATGGCAAGTGGTTGGGTAAGTCAGGTGTTGCTTGGTGCACTCTATTTCCTACCCGTTTATGCCACGGTGTTTGTGGTAGGTGGCTTCTGGGAGGTACTGTTTGCTGTCGTTCGCAAGCACGAAGTTAATGAAGGCTTCTTTGTTAGCTCGGTGCTGTTTGCACTGATTCTTCCACCAACCATTCCGTTATGGCAAGCAGCGCTAGGTATCACCTTTGGTATCGTTGTCGCCAAAGAGCTGTTCGGTGGTACAGGACGAAACTTCCTCAACCCTGCACTCGCAGGCCGCGCGTTTCTCTATTTCGCGTATCCAGCCAACATGTCGGGTGGCTTAGTATGGGTTGCCGCTGACGGTTATTCAGGAGCGACTCCACTGAGTCAATGGTATGAGGGGGGCAGTACCTCTCTGATTAACAATATGACTGGCGAGACAATAACGTGGATGGACGCGTTTATCGGCAATATACCCGGCTCGATGGGTGAGGTTTCTTCATTGCTTATCATGTTGACGGGGCTGATTCTGATTGTCATGAAAATTGCCTCTTGGCGCATTGTAGCGGGTGTAATTGTCGGCCTTGTGGTGACATCTAGCTTGATGAACTGGATTGGTTCAGAGACTAACTCTATGTTCTCGATGCCGTTCTACTGGCACTTTGTGCTGGGTGGTGTTGCCTTTGGTACCTTCTTCATGGCGACCGACCCAGTTTCTGCCGCTTTTACCAACCAGAGTAAGTGGGCTTACGGGATCTTGATTGGTGTAATGACGGTCGGCATCCGAGTGCTCAACCCTGCTTATCCAGAAGGCATCATGCTCGCTATCTTGTTTGCTAACTTGTTTGCTCCATTGTTCGACTTTATTGTGAAAGAGCAAAACATCAAACGCAGACAAAAACGTACAGCACGATAAGAAATAAAACCCCAACGAAAAAGGCTTGCAGATGTGCAAGCCTTTCAATTTTTATCGCGATTGCTTTGAAGTTGATTTAACTCCACTTCAAATCAATCTCGAATGGTTGGGTGTTACCACAATGCTCACCACACATCTCGTCGTAGGCACTGTTATGAATAAGCGTGGCCGACGCTACGCCTTGGTCACTAAAGTGGTCGCGCGCTTGGTTAACACTCAAAAACTTCATTGGGTGCTGGTGGTCGTCTTTGATTAACTGTTTTTGCTCGCCAATGATTTGGTAAGCTAAGTAGATCCCGCCTTCAAATGATTCAATTAGTAGATTCATCACAAACTCCATTGCTGTTCTAGGTAGGTGGATATTTGTGTTACGTCGAATCGGTAACTAAGGTTCAGAGCGGATATAAAAAAAGCAGGCACGAGGCCTGCTTCTAAAGAGTGATCAACTAAGACGTTGATTATCTCATGGTAACTCTACACTCTTTATATTTAGAAGTGAAAAAAACTGGAAACCTATACAACATAAAGCTTCAGGTCATTTTCCAGAAAAATCTCAAAATCAAAAAAATTTAAAGAATAATAAATTCTGGAAAATTAATTTTCCAGAATTTTAGTTATTAGAGTTTTATGGCACTTCCCATCCTATCCTCTCTTCTTTGCCTCTTAGTATATTGTGTTATTTATCAATAGTTAGTGTCCGGTTTTCTGCGTTGACAGGACCAAGTCACTATCTTAACCTCATTGTCGCTTAGCGAAAGCAAAGCACTTCTTTCTAACGTTGTTTGTTAGTTAGTAAACGAAGTCGGTTCTCTATTGTTCATTTTTTGTATCGATAGAATCGGCAAATTAAAGAAGCGGAAATCCCGCAAATTAAATCGGAGTTTTTCATGATGAAACTAGGATTGTTCCTAATTAAGTCACGTCTGTCCCTCAATCAATTTTTCTTACAGGAGAAAACCAATGTTTACCAGTGGTATGAACACCGACGAAGTAACATGTCGTAAAACGTTACTAGAAGCTAATGAGCAGAGTCCAATTAAAGAGATTTTAGAAATAGCGTTTCAAATTGCTACTAATGAATATGAAGCGTTAGATGACGGAATTCCTTTAGAATTAGAGTTTGCAACAAGAAGCGATGCTAAAGCAGCACGAGATTGGGTTCCAAAAGGGAACAAAGACGGTTATGGGAATCTCCCTTGGGAGAAAGCCGTTAGCAAGTCTGTCTACAATTCTAAACGATTTGTCTTGGCAATAAGGCATAATCAAGAATTAGTAGGCTTGGTATCTGGTTACGTGGATTTGGTCAATAAGCGGTTGGTGCTGTCTCAGATCGAGAGAGATGCCAGCAAAAGTAGCTTTGAAGGTCGTGCTATCCCATTTGTTTCTGGGTTGATGTATAGAATTTCAGAAGTATTTGACTTGGAAGAAATTCGTATTATGGAACCAGCTAAACGGTTGATTCACAGATACAAAGAATTCTTTCTAGATGCAGAGGAAGTAGAGTTTCGTCCTCCGTATCTAAAAGTTCCAGTTTATGAATTATCTGGCTAATAGCTTTTAGCGTTCGTGTATAAAGTTGGCTCGTTGTTAGAGTTATGACGAGCTGACTTGTTTTGCATATTTACAGATCTAAAAGTACCAGATTTTGAACGCTCTAGCATGGCTAGCGCTTTTGCTTTTGCTTTTGCGAATTCAGCTATGTTTGAGGTTGTCATTATGGGTACCCTAATTTATTTGGTAGGTATAAAAATTCATACAGTTTTGTATGTATATTAAACAATAATACAGCATCAAGGGGGGCGGTATCAATAGTTTTAGTTATCAACTAAGGCTACTTTGAAAGTGTTTTCTATATGAACTATTAATTCTTGTTTTTGGTTTTTGTCTAATTCATTGATTAAAAAAACTAAATTAGCAGAACATTCGTCTTCACAGAAAAAATAATTCAAAGGTACACCAAGTTCGTCAGCCATTTTCTTCAATGTACTGATATCAGGTGTATGTTTTCCTTTCTCGTACTGATTCATTCTTGCACTAGCCGAACTTTCATCGATGCCAATACGCAACCCCAATTCTTTTTGGGAGATCTTTGCTTTTTTACGCACCTCTTTGAGCCGCGCTGGAACAGGGTTGTCGGTCGACATTTATAATTCATACTATTGGCTCTATATGACTAAGATTTTCTTAGTTTTACTGATTTCTGTATACTAAGCAATCCTTAGTATTTAGATTGGTATAAGCAGTACATGAAACGTTCTATAAAAATCAGTGCAGTAATGCACAAGTTGTTGATTGAAAAAGGAATGGATGGTTTTTCTGTAATAGAAGCTAGGGACGCTTCATTAAACATTGTAGATGGCATAAAAAATCTTGATGAGGCTCGGAAGAAGGTTTATCGCCAAATATGGCAATATCAACAAAGGGGTTGGCTTCGAACTGAAGGTGAAGGAAGAAATAAAAGGTACTTTCAAACCGAACAATTTAGATATCTTGAAGTGTTGCCCCGAAGGAAAGCTAAACGCGAACCCTCGATAAAAGAGGCTACATCGGATTACTCTGTGCTATTTCGAGAGAGCAACGAATACAAAGGTGAATTGGAGATCGTGCTTGGTGAAATTGATGAATATCAATCATTAAGATACCGCTTTCCTGAACTTGAGAGCCGATTATCCCCATTGCTACAGCAAGCAAAAGAACGTTCAGCGCACCTGCTTGGAAAGGTTAATGGATTAACGAATGTTCTTAAAGCGCTCTCAGATGACAACCTACCATGTTAAGGCAATGGCAGATCGAATGTTCAGAAAAAGCGTTACTGAAATTTAGATCGAATCAGCAGCACTTCTTCTGTCAAGCAACTCCAGGGGCTGGAAAAACGGTGCTCGCCGCAACAGTCGCATCAAGATTGCTTAACGATAATATGGTCGATCTTGTTTTGTGTTTTTCTCCGTCTTTAACGGTTTCTGATGGAATCAAGAGAACCTTTTCACGAACTCTTAATTGCACCTTTAACGGAGGCCTTGGCTCTATTGGGCAATCCCTAACATATCAATCAATTCAATTTCTTAATGATGAATTCTGGAAAACCCTCTGTAACCATCGAGTGTTTGTTGTTTTTGATGAGATTCATCACTGTTCAGGTTCAGAGATTGAAAATGCAAATGTTTGGGGGCAACAAGTACTCACAAAGATTCAAGGGCTCGCAACCTATACACTTGCTATGTCAGGAACTCCGTGGCGTTCAGATGCTTTACCTATCGTTATGGGTGAATACAGCAATAACGATAACCAACTTCTCGTTGATTACCAATATACCTTGAAGCAAGCTATTGCAGACAAGGTTTGTCGATCTCCGACGTTGGTGCTAGTGGATAATGAACACCTCTCAGTGGCCAGTGATGAAAAAGTTGAATCGTTTTCTTCAATTTTAGAAATGCTTAAACAGACAAAAACTTCATACCTAAGTGTCATACATAACCAAGAAGCTATGGAATACTTGCTTGGGCTCGGTTGTAAGAAGCTCGCAGAAATCCGCTCTCAATTGCCGACTGCCGGAGGGTTAGTTGTTGCTTCTTCTGTTCAGCACGCTCAAGCGATCAAAAAGATACTCTCTCAAAAGTATGCTCAATCAGTTTCAATAGTCACTTACCTCCACGAAGAACCTTTAGCCGAAATAGAACGCTATCGTCAAAGTGACGCTCAATGGATTGTCAGTGTTGGAATGATTAGCGAAGGAACTGATATCCCTCGCCTTCAAGTTTGTTGCCACATGAGTTCGGTCAAAACTGAGCTGTATTTTAGGCAGGTATTAGGGCGAATTCTTAGGGTAAATGACGCTGTGAATCAGGAGGCTTGGTTGTTTACTTTTGCGGAACAAAGCTTGATTAAGTATGCCGAACGGATTGAACAAGACATTCCTGAGTCTTGCATGTTTGCAAAAATAGATAGCTTGATAGATTTTGAGTTAGAGCCTCAACGGGCTCATCTAATTGTTAATAGCCTCGTAGAAGAGCGAGATGAAGTGAACTCAAATTTGAACTGGAGTAGTACTACCTACATCGATTCCAATTCAAGCAGATTTCTTAATACCTTTGACGAACTTCGATTGGGAAGTTTTAGGCATCGCGTAATTTCAGCCTTTCTAGCCGCTTCGTAGTTTAAAAATGATCTCAACACTCTAGTTAACTCTTTATTTCAGTTACAATATCGTCACTATGGAATATGAGCTCAGTCACTATACGCAATGTGGCATTGTTGAGGTGGTTTTGAGGTTGTGGATACGTCTAAAGGTGAGTGTTGCTTAATGAAGTCCAAAATAGAATGCCTGCTACAAAGTAGCTCAGGACTAAAAGGCCGAGAAATTGCTAAGCAATTGAAATTGGATAAAAAATCAGTCAACTCGTTTTTACACCATGATGAAAGTGGGTTGTTCAAGTGTGTTGAAAATAGATGGTATCTAGGCCGAGCTGAGACAGTTGTAAAGATTGAAAAAGCAGGCTGGCTTAGAGCGTCTGATTTTGAAAAAATCCTATTCGAGAATGAAGATCTGTGGTTAGAGTCCGTAGAATCAGTTCGATTGGAATTTCGCAATTGTGCAATTTTACTAGGAGCAGTATCTAGAATTTTATGTCTTGTTAATCAACTTTCAATTAATGGGAAATCTATAACTTTAGATTTTTTAGAATGTTCTGAATCTTTTTCATACCTTTGCCGCGTAGGGCTGTTTGATGAATTAGATGAAACAATTAGTGTTATTCCCAAAGTTCAAGATCACTCTTGCCATTACGGTCAAAATAGTAAAGTTATGGAGTTTGTCTCTATCCCTTTTGAGACAAAAGAGACGGATCTACCTACTAGGCTTAAAAAATCATTTATTGAACTCGCAGGTGAAGAGCATGCAAACACAGCCTTTGGGTTCATAGCTGAGTTTATTAACAACATTATCGAGCACTCTGAAACGTCAATTCCCGGAGTTGCAGCACTTCAAGTTTATGGAAAAGATAAGAAAAGAAAAAACGTACAAACAGTCTTTTCGGATAGTGGGAAGGGTATTATTGGTACATTGAGACCTGTATTACAGCTTAGATACCCTAAGCTATATCGGAAATACCCATTAGATAATACAAAATCAAATGCACTATTACTTAAAGAAGTGTTTGAGAATGGGGGAATTAGTGGTGCAAAAGACCCCAATTATAAAAGTCGTGGTTTAGGGATGAAGTTGAGTGCAAAGAATGCTGCCAAGTTTGACGCTACTATTTGCATAAGACAAGAATGCTTTGAAATCACGATTAAGTACCAAGAAGGGCAAGTTTATGAGTTTTCATATCAAGACGAACTCACAAAAATCCTAGGAACTCACATTTGTTTTGATTTTTATCTCGATTAATGTGCTATATTCTCATTAAATAAAATATATGAATCAGAAATCATGCTTTTAAAACTCAAAAACTTTACACAAGATGAACATCCAAATGGCAATGTAAAAGGAAAAGCTGTATACGCTGCTCTTTTTGACTTTGTAGCTTGTCATCAAAATGAAGATACATTTGAGATTTCCCTTGATGGAATAGTTGCAACTGATGCATCGTTCCCACGAGAGAGTGTGATGGCGCTTGCTAAACATTTTTCTGGAGAAAAATTTTTCTATTTAACTAACTTTAAAGATGAGGATTTGATTGATAACTGGACATACGGAGCTATTGCTAAAGAGCAACCTATGACTGTCTGGGAAGGAAGTTCAGCTACGTTCATCGGCCCAGACATGACTAAATCAGTCAAAGAGTTGGTTGAATATTTGATTAAGAAAAGAAAGGCAACCACTAGTAAAGTCGCGCAACATTTTGATATATCTACACAAAATGCGAGTACTCGCCTGAAGAATATTTATAAACTCGGGTATGTTAACAGAGTTGAAGAAGCAGCAGAAAGTGGCGGCAAAGAGTTTGTATATAAATTAATCGGCAATTTCTGATTAAAATAATTGATTTAACCAGAATTGAGGGGTAGTATCTCTTTTGTTCACCATGACCTCTAGGTCTGGTTAAAAAAAATATTGAATCAGAAGGTTGCCTACACAATGAATACTTATAACTTATTTATTTCCCACTCATGGAGCTATGGCTCTCAATACATCAATTTTACCAATTTGTTAAATTCCCGTCCTTACTTCAACTTTAAGAATTATTCCGTACCGA
Organism: Vibrio sp. BS-M-Sm-2; assembly: GCF_041504345.1. NCBI lineage: Bacteria > Pseudomonadati > Pseudomonadota > Gammaproteobacteria > Vibrionales > Vibrionaceae > Vibrio > Vibrio sp. BS-M-Sm-2. Next base: position 1,822,741 of record NZ_CP167894.1, on the reverse strand, counting down.
AGAGTAGCCCGATAACAGGAGCTAGAACTGATTATCAGTTATCACAAGCTATTGAAAACAAAGTTCGAGCATGTTCAGTTGTTGTAATTATGGCTGGCGTCTATTCAACCCATAGTAAGTGGATTAATAAAGAGATAGAGATAGCAAAGAGATTGGGGAAGCCAATTCTAGCCGTTAAACCTTTTGGTTCGACTAATATTTCTACAACGGTAAGGAGTGCGGCTAGTGAAGTATGTAATTGGTCGACTGAAAGCATTATTTCTGCAATACGTCGATTGGCGTAAGAGGGATGACATCATGAGAAAAGCACTCTTTCTAGGGATAAATGATTATTCGAATATCAATCCATTAAATGGTTGTAATAACGATGCTATTGAGATGGCGTCTGTACTTAAACGACACGCATCTGGTACCCCTAACTTCCATAGCAAGGTATATACAACTGCGGAAAATAATTTAAGTAGACGCTTTGTTGAAGAGTCAATACAGGAGCTATTTTCTGGCTCATGTGATGTAGCTCTATTATATTTTGCAGGTCATGGGCAATTTGACGATAACCTCCATGAAGGAATGATCATTCCTCAAGATTATCGAGACTCAAGAGATGGTGTGAGAGTGAGTGATATTCTTCAATGGGCTGATAATGCAACTGGAATAAAGAACAAAATTATTATCCTTGATTGCTGTGAGGCCGGTGGTGCAGGCGAAGTGCGCCAATTGAAGGGAGGAGCAAGCGTTATTAGTGATGGAATAACAATTCTAACTGCTTGTAGAAAGGATGAGTATGCTCAAGAGGTTAGTGGTCATGGAGTCTTTACTAAGCTTATGCTCCAAGCTTTGCATGGAGGGGCGACAAATGTTCTTGGCCACGTTACACCTGGTAGCCTATATTCTTTTGTTGATAATGCATTAGGTCCTTGGGAACAAAGGCCTGTATTTAAAACCAACGTATCTGAATTTATTTCTTTAAAAGAACATACCCCTTTGGTTCCCTTAGAAACACTTCGTCAGTTACCAGAGTGGTTCCCAGAATCTGAAACTGTTTACGCTCTTACACCCGAATATGAACCTGAATACAGCAACCATAATCCAGAGTTGGGCAAAATTTTTGCTCAACTACAAAAATGTAATCGTCATAGTTTGATAGAGCCTGTTGATTCAGAGCATATGTATTTTGCAGCTATGGAGTCTGCAGGGTGCCGCCTTACTGCACTGGGTGCATATTATCGTGAACTTGCAATTAAGGGGCATTTCTAATGACAGTATTTATTAGTTATAGACATACTGATAGGGGTACAGCACTTGAAATTGATAGACACCTACGAAGTTCTGGTATTGAAACCTATTTGGATGTATTAGATACGGAATCACAAACGAGTGTGAATATTACCGAAGTCATAACAAGAAATATTGCTCGCTCTACACATATGATTGCGGTTATATCACAGGATACCGCAAGCTCCTGGTGGGTTCCATTTGAGATTGGGGAGGCAACAATATCAGCAACTCGAATATCTTCTTATAGAACAGGGTATAGTGCTTTACCAGAGTACTTAAAAATGTGGCCTCAAATGGCAAGAATGAGCCATCTTTCTTTGTTTATTGAGGAGTACCGTCGAGAAAAGACAGTTGCTTTAAACCGTCGAGGCGTATTCGATTCTGCAACCACTGGTAAAGATGCTGCTGAAAACTTCCATAAGAGTCTCAAGGGAAGAATTACTCGAGGTTATTAACGTCAATCATTTGTGTAGTACCTGATTCTAATTCGGCGACTTGATACTGATACTGCTGAATCATTAAGGCCAGTTGGTTATGCTGACTGGCCATTTCACTTAATTGTTGTTTATAGTCTTCAGCTTGCTTGTAATATTTTTCTTTCAAGCGTTTTTCATTCGCTAAACGCTCTCTCAGGTTTGCGATTTTTTCTTCGTAGAGGTTTTGCTTTCTCGTTTTTGGTGAGCTCTTAATCGCTGTCTCTTTTATCGTTGAGACTATGTCTTTGTAGTAATATGCGGACCCATCACCTAACCCTGCTTCTTCTTCTACGGCTTTGACAGAAATTTTTCTATTTGGATCTATGCGTTCGGTTTGCCTACTTAGAATACGCTTTAGCGCATTTTCAAGCTCAACCCTCGTAATTTGGGACTTGCTCATACTGGTCGCTTCCTATGTCGAACTTTTCGAATGGAATTTTAAATCGGTGCAGTACTTTTTCTGCCGCTCTAATCTGCGTTATGAAATGAGAATACATCGAACTTGTTAATGTACCGATCGCATCCATGTCTTTAACTTGCTGAGAAACCCACGAGTGCCGCTTTTGCCAGCTTTCAACTTGCTCTTGACCAATTAGCTGATTTTCACAATTCATGCAGTTTGCAGGTGAGCTAATCTTATGCATCTGGCATTCGTATCCAGCCATACAGTACGAGTGTAGGGTACCAACTAAAGTTAAGCGACCAGCCCTTACATGTTCATTGACTGCATCCCAAGTTCGGTATTTCTTATGCAGTGAAAGGCGGTTTTTGTTTATAGAACCAGCCATATTTCCCATGAGATTGTTTGATTCCTTTTCTTCATACCACTGATGAATTTTTTGAGTTGTTGATTCCTGAATGACATCGTTTAAAAAAGATTGGAGTTCAGTATCAATCTGTAATGCCTTAATCTTGCTTGCAAGTCCTCCTTCCCCATACCATTCAGAAGTTGGAAGATCTAAGTGTTTGAATTGTTGTTTTATAGCAATGTCATGGCACAAGTTGTGTCTTTTGGAAAAAACGGCAAATGTTCTGCGAAGTTGATGGGTTGTTAATGGCCATACGCAACCTTCAGCAATCCTTTCGTCTGCGTGATTTGGCTCTCTATTGGGATTGATAACTTCAAATTCTATTAAGTCTTGAGCTGTAATCACGGCGCCAGCATCCTTACACAATCTGTTGAAATGGGTACGCATATTACCGTCTTGACGAATAATTGGCTTTTGAGCCTTTCTTCCTTGCCCTAACCATAAGCAGCTTGAGTCGTGGTTACTCATTGGGTCATCATCTTCTAGCAGCTGAATTCTCATATAGCGAGAAATAGCTTCTGCTAGCTCGATTGCTTTTTTTGCTAAGGGGGTCGTCACCCATTCGGCACTCTTCCCCGCACCTTGACTAAATTTATGCTGCTCGGATTGGAGCACGCTATAAGTACGCCCATATACTTCTTTTTCTTTATAACTGTTTGAGTGAAGGCAAAATAGCTCTGAGCGGCGCATTCCTGTAAGTGCACCGCATACAATGTAGCAAGCAGTTTGTAATTCTATTACTTTTCCTTGAACTTTTACCGCGTGTCTAGGCAGCAATTGTGCGAGCTCTGAGTTTTCTAGGTGAGCTTGGAATATGCTTCGATAGCTAAAAGGCTGATGCTTATTAACTTCTACCCGATAATCTGGAGAGTCTTTGTCTAGCCAGTGCCAAGTGCCGCTCTTAATTTTGTCATCAACCCTTCTCTTTCCTTCTTCGTAGTTTTGCCTCATATCATGTAATAGTTCATGCAAGGCCTCTTTGTGTGGATGGTACTTTTCGACCAATCCAAAGCAATGGCTATAAATTTTTTCCATTAGACGAGTAGGAATAGCGTAAAACTGATTTTTACACTCTAACTTAGCTTTTCCGGTTATCTCTCTGGAAAAGGTGGTTTGTGTGTAACCTTCTGGAATTATAAGGTTTATTGGTAAGTATCGGGCTATTTTTTCTGCATGCATTAGGGCGTTGAACAAGCCTTCTACTTGACCAACGCTATAACCTTGGTTTCGAACGAATATGCAAAATTGACTAAAAACTAAATTGGATGTTAGTGCCTCGACAGAGGTATAACCTTCATTATCTAGAAACTTATATACGATACATAACTTTGAATAACGAGCGATGAGAGTCGAGGGTTTTATTACAGCGCCCTTTCTATGGTGGCCAGCGATATACAACCATGAAAAACAAATTAGCTTCATCTCTCTAGCCAAATCGTCATCGTCTATTTTTGAGAACACGATACTTTTTTTGTAGGTGATTCTAGCGTCAAGATAAGCTTGAAAGTTCCACTCCTCATCTCCTATTTGACTTCTAGTTGAGCCATCATAATTTTTGGTGACAGTGATCTTATCTAGCTCTCGGTATTTCTTGTCTGCATAGAGCTGAATGATTCTTTTGTATTCAGAGACGTTTTCTTGCAAGATGTTTTTTGGTAACTCAAAAAGTGGTGTCATGGTGCTGTCCTCCTAAAAATCAATATTGATACCATTAGGCCAAATAGGATGGCGACCTTCGTTTTTAAGCTTTTTTTCAGCTAGCCTTTTGACTTTAGGGTGAATTGTGAAAATTACTCGATTAATTGACGCTAGAAGATCGGAGTAATTGTTGGAAAAATGCTGCTCGTTTAAATGATAAACTTTGGAATCCTTGATTGATTCTCGATAACTTAACAGGCACCAGATATCTTCAACACTTTCAATGATCACTTGGTTCTTACAGTTAAAGCAATTATGGATATCTGAGCATGCTAAATGGTCAACGATGAAGTCTTTAGGGCTAAAGTGATTCCTTCTTCGGTATTTCTCGACATGCCCAGAAAAAACATTCTTACAGCCAGTACCAAGCACAGTCTTTTGGCCATTAGAGTCAGTGTACTTATGTAGAAATTCTTCATAAGGGAGAACCTCAATACCCAGCTCTTTTTTTGCGTGCTCTTTTGCTTGGTTAATATCAGAACACCTTGCAACTCCCTCTATTGTGTATGTAGCTGCCAATAATTGCTTGTCGTTTTCAATCCTGTTCCCTGAAGAGTAGTGTTTGTTGAGCGTGCGTGGAGTATTTCCCAATAAAAGTGAAGTTTCTACTGCGTTTCCCGTTTTTGCTAAGTACCGATAGCTCCCACTAGCCCGGAACCTTGATGCCGTTGGTTTTAGAGGTTTATTGTCATCGGTCATCAAGGAAAATGTTTGCTGCAGCCATTTTGAGAATGTTTGGATATGACCTTGTTGCAATGGTGCTACTTCCCCTGCTTTAACTTGATACAGCAGATGAGAGTCAGTCGATATTGACGCGCTAAGCTTAAGGAGTTGCTCAAAAAAACGCAGAGCTATCTTTGGAACATGGTAAGTGCCATTATCGCCAATTGAAACCGATACAAACTTATTTGCTCTGGGTTTCAATACACTTTGCTCAAACCAAGCTCCACCTTCATAAATTTTCTCTTTTGGCTTAGTCATGTTTAGGAGCACCGTTGTATTTCCCCATGTGTAATACGCGAGCAAGAAATAAGCAGCGCTAAAACATTTTGTAATGGGGGAAGCAATATCATGAGTAAACCCCTGGTACATGAAAGTGCCAACACGTTTATTGGTCGCAGCTTTCAGGTATTTCTGTGGTTCATCTAAGATTTGTTTTGATAGCTGGTTAAAAAAACGATATATGACTTTTACAAGAAGACTTAGCTCTTGATCAGAATAACCTTCAGTTGGATTGGGTTCAGAGCGAAACAGGGTGTAAGGCGAAAACCAAGTTGAGCTGGGGTTTCCCAGTCTTTCTAAACATTTTTTTACACATGAAATCTGCTTTCTAGCGGAGTTCACATTCATTTTTTCAATTCTAACTTGTTCTATTAAATGCCTTTCTAAAGACTCAACAGCTTCCTGGCTCTCCGGTCGAAGGCTCTTTGAATCACAATAACGAACAAAGAGAGCAAAGTCTCGAAGGTAGCTTTGCTTGGTAAGATCTGAATATTCATTGGTATCATTAAAAAATCGATACCAACGTAAAACATCATCATCACGGTTTGCTGGCCTTGCTGATTCAAAGCTCCTTTTAAAGGCTACACCATGATAAAAAAAACGAGTGAAATCATATGTAAAATACTGATCAATACCGGTGCGCATTCTTATGGTCAAAATTGGGGGCGAATAGCTCATTTAAGTGACTCCTCTAAAATCTGATCAAGGAGAACTATCGCAGATTGATTAGCTTTCTCTTTGCGAAGGTATTTAAGGTATTTCCATGTTGTTTTGTCATCCTTGTGACCCATCCAAGCCATTACTAGCGCTAGCGCATCACCAACAGCTAGATGATCTAAAAGAGCATCTAACCGGTAGGTTCCATAAGTTGCTCTCAAGTCATGTGTTCTATGATCGAATGATGTTTGAAACGTGTTCTTAATATCTTCTCGTAGACGGCGAAAGTACTGTTGAATATTATTGCTACATAGAGGCATTCCACGATTATTGAGTAAAAGGGTAGAGTGGTCTTGGTTGGTTTTTTTGCTCGATTGAATCGACGTTCTGAGACGCTGTAATAGTACATCCTTTGCATAAGTGAAAATGGAACTTCGACCTTTCTGGTTTTCTTGAATTTTGTGTGCACCCCATTAGAGGGACCGATTTCTACTTCGAATCTCTTTGAGTTTGGGGCTGGTTTTTCTACGGAAGCAATAGAGAACGTGCAAGCTTCTTCGACTCTTAACCCTGATTGAAGCTGTAATAGTTGATGAATGATGAACTCTTCAGAGTAGTTTGTTAAGCAGGTTGCAAATTGAGCAAGCTCTTCTTTTGATAAGGGATTAAGTCTTTGGTTTTCGTTCTTGGCTGGTTTTCTTATTCTTAGATCTGTGGAGCGAACAATAAACTTAGGGTTGTTGTGGCTCATCATCCCTGTGTTTGCGATATGAACTAACTGGTAGTTAAACGGTTTATTATCTTCCGTAAAAGTTATAAAACGTTCGTGAGCCGCCCATTCATAAAACTTAATAACTTGCAGCATATAGAGCGATGCAGTTGAGTATGCGATCTCTCCCTTTTTAGCTGCGTTGAGTAAGTTATCGTTTCTAAACCTGTAAGTAGGCTTTAGGTAATCTGTAGGAGGAAAAGCATTCCAGGCACATCCAGTATCTTCAAGAAATTGCCAGTACCTTTTCATTGCTCTAACGCAGCAAGAAATGTCAGATGCGCTTCTGATATTTTGAAGATAATTTAACCAGAGATTTACGGGAAGAATGTACTCATTTTCGTTTGAGTAGAAAGTTGGAAAGCCTTTTAGTAAGAAAGACTTTGAGATTTTTGACGCAGGAAATATGCGAGGAACATTGAAATCTTTTGAGTGGATAACCGTAACCATACTAGCCTCGCAGAGTGTTGAACTCTATTGAGGCTAGTATGTTTTCCAGACTTTACAAATCTAAAGAGTAGATTTTCCAGACTACGATCTACATGGTAACAAACTCTTCTGAGCCTGTAGGGTGGATTGCCACAACAGAATCGAAGTCTGCTTTGGTTGCGCCCATCTTCATTGCAACGCCGAAGCCTTGAATCATCTCGTCAACAGTGAAGCCGATGCCGTGTAGGCCGACTACGGTCTCTTCTTCGCCAGCACATACTAGCTTCATCTTACAAGGTTGACGGTGCTTGGTTACTGCTGTGTACATCGCAGTGAAGCCAGATGTGTAAACCTTAATGTTGTCTTTGCCGTACTTCTCTTCGGCTTCTTGAGTCGTTAGACCAATAGTGCCGATAGGTGGGTGGCTGAATACAACAGTAGGTACTAGGTTGTAGTCCATTTTCGCGTTAGTTTGACCGTTGAATAGACGCTCAGAAAGCTGGCGACCTGCTTTAACTGCTACAGGTGTTAGCTCGATACCGCCTTCCATGATGTCGCCAACACAGTAGATGCCAGGAACGTTAGTCGCTTGGAACTCGTCTACTTTAATGTAGCCACGGTCGTTGGTTGCAACGCCAGTTGATGCTAGGTTGATCGCGTCAGTCGCTGGGTGGCGGCCGATAGCCCAGATTAGGTGGTCAACGTTTTGAGTGTTGCCGTTCTCAAGGTGCAGAGTCAGCGTGCCATCTGCTTCTTTCACTACTTCTTTAGGAACAGAGTGTGTATGCAGTGTTGGGCCTTCCGCTTCCATTACTTCAACCAATGTTTCGATGATCATTGGGTCGAAGCTGCGAAGTGGTGACTCTTTACGACAGAACAGGTGTGTTTCTGTGCCAAGTGCGCTTAGTACGCCTGCGATTTCAACTGCGATGTAGCCCGCGCCGATAACAGCAACACGTTTAGGTTGCTCCATTAGGTCGAAGAAGCCGTTTGAGTCGATGCCGTACTCTGCGCCTGGGATGTTTGGAATGGTTGGACGACCACCTACCGCGATCAGGATGTGATCTGCTGTGTAGTGTTCGCCGTTAACTTCAACAGTTTTCTCGTCAACGAACTTAGCGAAGCCTTTGATTACGTTTACTTTGTTGTTACCAAGAACGCGATCGTAAGATTGGTGGATACGGCCAATGTACGCTTGGCGGTTTTCTACCAATTTGCTCCAGTTGAAGCCTTTTACGTCAACATCGAAGCCGTAATCTTCAGAATATAGGTTGATAGCTTCAGCAACTTGAGCGCCGTGCCACATTACCTTTTTAGGAACACAACCAACGTTTACACAAGTACCACCAAGGTCTTGAGCTTCGATAAGTGCAACCTTTGCACCGTGCATTGCTGCGCGGTTAGCTGATGCGATGCCGCCTGAACCGCCGCCGATACAGATGTAATCAAAATGAGTCGCCATTACTTTCTCCATTTATTGAAGGCTGTGGGTACAGTGAGCGCACTGAACACCTACGTCCTATAGATTCTTAAATTGTCTAATTATTATATTGAGGGCAGATCGGTTGAACTCAATCTCCCTGTTTAAAATTTATTCGTCCACATCACAGTCTGTTGAAGATTCTTCAGTCTATGATGTGGATTCGAGATTACTCGGGTACGATCCACTCTACTTTGAAGTGACCGGTTGCCGGTGCAATTGCTTCCTTCAAGAATGGAAGAATCTCGTTCATTTGGCTTTCTAGCTTCCAAGGCGGGTTGATAACAATCATGCCTGATGCTGTCATGCCGCGCTCGTTGGTGTCTGGTGATACGCCAAGTTCGATTTGTAGAATCTTGTTGATGCCTAAGCTTTCTAAGCCTTCGATCATATCTTCGATGTCACAACGGTTTACTACCGGGTACCAAATTGCGTAGATACCAGTTGCCCAGCGCTTATGGCTTTGAGCAATCGCCGTCACCACATCGCGGTACTCTCTTGCTAGCTCATAAGGCGGATCGATAAGTACCAAACCACGACGCTCTTTTGGTGGTAGGCTGCCTTTTAAGCGTTGGAAGCCATCTTCTTTGTAGATAGATACCTGACGATCGCGGTGGAACTCTTGCTCAAGCAGCGGGTGATCGGCTGGGTGAAGCTCGGTCAGTACCATGCGGTCTTGTTCGCGCAGATGGGCACGTGCAACACGTGGTGAACCCGGGTAGTAGCGCAGCTTGTCGCCATTGTTTAGCGTTGAGATAGACTCAAGGTAGCTTTGAATGTCTTCAGGAAGGTCTTTTTGCTCCCACACGCGTGCAATACCTTGCTTGTATTCACCGGTTTTTTCAGACCATTCATGCGTTAAGTCGTAACGACCTACACCAGAGTGAGTGTCATGATAAACAAAAGGCTTATCCTTCTGTTTCAAAGAATTAAGAATAAGGCTCTGTACGATATGCTTTACTACGTCGGCATGGTTACCTGCGTGGAAGCTGTGGCGATAACTTAACAAATTAAACTCTCGTAACACTCTCGATTTAGAGTGTGGTTAGTGTAGGTGGGGTTAATCAGACCATTATAACCCTCAATGGACCATAAATTCTCGAACAATTCAGGAACAGTCGTCTGCAATATGTGGTTAGTTATTGGTTCTACTATTGAAATTTGCCTTATTGGGCACTATTTAATAACTATTCGCAGGTGATTTTTTAGGGCGAACCTGAGCCTGATGACTGTAAGACGACCTCATTACAAAAAAGACGAAAGTCTCTAAAGCCAAAGGAATGTTTATATGTCTAATCCGCTATTAACCTTCACGGACTTACCTCCGTTTTCACAAATCAAACCTGAGCACGTTAAGCCAGCGGTTGAGCAAGTGATTGAAGCGTGTCGCAACAAGATAGAACAAGTACTTGAAGGTAATACTTCACCAAGCTGGGACAACCTAGTTGCTCCGATTGAAGAAGTGGATGATCGTTTAGGCCGTATTTGGTCACCAGTAAGCCATATGAACTCGGTTGTGAACAGCGATGAACTGCGTGAAGCGTATGAGAGCTGCCTACCAGTATTGTCTGAGTACGGCACTTGGGTTGGTCAACACAAAGACTTGTTTGAAGCGTACAAAGCGATCAAGGCCAGTGAAGCATTCTCGGCATTAAACCGAGCGCAACAAAAAACCATTACCGATGCACTGCGCGACTTCGAACTGTCGGGCATTGGCTTGCCAGCAGACGAGCAGCACCGCTACGGCGAGATCAGCAAGCGCCAGTCTGAGCTAGGTTCTCAGTTCTCAAATAACGTGCTTGATGCAACCATGGGTTGGAGCAAGCAGGTGACAGACGTGGCTGAATTAGCGGGCATGCCTGAATCAGCACTGGCGGCAGCTCAAGCGGCAGCGGAGTCTAAAGAGCAAGAAGGTTACCTACTGACTCTGGATATCCCATCATACCTACCGGTGATGACCTACTGTGATAATCAAGAGCTACGTAAAGAGCTGTACGAAGCGTACGTAACACGCGCTTCGGACCGTGGACCAAATGCTGGTAAATGGGACAACACAGAGATCATCACCGAGCAACTTAAACTGCGTCACGAGATCGCTCGCATGCTGGGTTTTAGCACTTACAGCGAGAAATCACTGTCGACCAAGATGGCAGAAACGCCAGATCAGGTTCTTGGCTTCCTGAACGACCTAGCAGTAAAAGCAAAACCACAAGGTGAACGCGAAGTTGAAGAGCTGCGTCAGTTTGCTGAGAAAGAGTTTGGTGTTTCTGAGCTAAACCTGTGGGACATCGCTTACTACAGCGAGAAACAAAAACAGAACCTGTTCGAGATATCTGATGAAGAGCTTCGTCCATACTTCCCTGAATCAAACGTAGTTTCAGGCCTGTTTGAGGTATTAAACCGTGTGTTTGGTATGTCGGTAACAGAGCGTGAAGGCGTCGACACATGGCATGAGTCAGTGCGCTTCTTTGATATCTTTGATGCGACAGGAGCACTGCGCGGTAGCTTCTACCTAGATTTGTACGCACGTGAACACAAACGTGGCGGAGCGTGGATGGATGACTGTCGTGGTCGTCGTATTACCGAGTCTGGCGAGCTACAAACACCTGTCGCTTACCTAACGTGTAACTTCAATAAACCTGTTGGTGATAAGCCAGCACTATTTACTCACGATGAAGTAGTGACTTTGTTCCACGAGTTTGGCCACGGTATCCACCACATGCTAACGCAAGTTGAAGCGGGTGCTGTGGCAGGTATCAACGGTGTGCCTTGGGATGCCGTTGAGCTACCAAGTCAGTTCTTAGAGAACTGGTGTTGGGAAGAAGAAGCGCTGTCGTTTATCTCTGGTCACTTCGAAACGGGTGAAGCCTTACCAAAAGAGATGCTAGAGAAGATGCTTGCGGCGAAGAACTTCCAATCAGCGATGTTTATCCTGCGTCAGCTAGAGCTTGGCCTGTTCGATTTCACGCTACACACAGAATACGATCCAGAAGTTGGTGCTCGCGTACTAGAAACGCTAGCGGATGTTAAGTCTAAGGTATCGGTACTGCCAAGCCTTGATTGGAACCGCTTCTCACACAGCTTTGGCCACATCTTTGCTGGTGGTTACAGTGCAGGTTACTACAGCTACCTATGGGCAGAAGTCTTATCTGCAGATGCGTTCTCGGCATTTGAAGAAGAGGGTATCTTCAACACTGAAACCGGTAACCGCTTCCTGAACAACATCCTTGAGATGGGTGGCAGTGAAGAGCCGATGGAGCTGTTCAAACGCTTCCGTGGTCGTGAGCCACAAATCGATGCAATGCTTCGTCATGCGGGTATCAGCGCGTAATATTGTGCTGGTTAGTATGTAAAAAGAGCCTCTTAGTGAGTAATGCCGATCAGTTAAGAAATTTGTGAGATCATTTGACCGATCCTCAAAAGGCTTCAAAATCCGATATTAGGAAACTAATATCGGATTTTTTATGTCTTTAGAAAGCCAACTTGCTAATACTTTTCGGTCATGTAATACCTTCCATCACTTTGACAAATACTCTGACATTCTTAGTCCAGAGCTTATCCAGCAAGGCTTTGAGCAAGCTGGCGTAGCAACCGTTAGAAGAAGGCGGTTACCTTTGGAAGCAGTACTTTGGTCCGTTGTTGGAATGAGTCTCTTTCGTCAACAATCTGTTTGGGATATCGCTAACCAACTCGATATTGTCCTGCCAGACAAACAACGCTTTGTTGCACCAAGTGCTGTTGTTCAAGCGAGGCAGAGATTAGGTGAAGAAGGTGTAAAGCAAGTCTTTAAGAAGATGGCAGCGCATAGCTATCAAGCGTCTAACTTCGAAACTTGGTGTGGATTAAACCTTCTCTCCGTCGATGGTGTCGTTTGGAGAACAACAGATACACCTGAAAATCATCAAGAATTTAAAGCACAGCGTAATCAATCATCTGAAAATATTTACCCTAAGGTACGTATGGTTTGCTTGATGGAGCTTACAAGTCATCAACTAATCGATAGTGCATTCTCTGACTATCGCACCAGCGAAATGCGGCTCGCAGAAGAGCTCATCGAGCAAACACCAAATCATTCTCTGACTATTTTTGATAAAGGATATTACTCTTTAGGGCTGCTTAATCGTTGGAACAAAGTAGGTCAAGAAAGGCATTGGATGCTCCCTGTGAGAAAGGACTTTCAGTATGAAGTCGTCCATAAATACAGCCGGAGTGACGCTATCGTTGCCATAAAAACAACACCTCAGGCAAGAAAGAAGTTCAGTGATCTCCCTGAGACAATAGAAGCAAGGTTAGTATCGAAAATTATCAAGGGTAAGGAATATCAGGTACTTACATCAATGTGTGATGGGTTGCGCTTTCCTGGTGAAGACATCGTAGAGCTCTATCGCTATCGTTGGGAGATCGAATTAGGCTATCGGGAAATGAAGCAAACCTTGCTGGATAGTGAGTATACATTGCGAAGTAAGCGGCCAGATATGGTCAAACAGGAGCTCTGGGGAATTTTGTTAGCCTATAACCTTATAAGGCAGGTTATGACAAAAGCAGCGAGTAAGTTAGATAGCATCTGGCCGAATCAATTAAGCTTTACGAGTAGTGCCATGGCTGTGACTCAATACTTCGCTGCTTTACCTTTAACGAGCCCGGGAAAACTACCTAAACACTATGAAGTGTTATTACAGCAAGTATCTATGTTTATCCTACCACCCCGAAGAGAAGATAGAAGCTATCCTCGCTGGGTAAAACTGAAACCCAAGAAATATGCAACAAACAGAAAAAATGCCAGTCAGCTTAACTGACTGGCATTACCTCTTAGTGAGGCTCTTTTTGTATTTATTTATCAATCGATTATGGATTCACATTGCGATTGATTGGGTTTTGCAATGAAATCAATGTCTCAGTCGATTGAACCTCGTCGATCGCCTGCAATTTATCAATCAACACGAACTGCAATTCTTCTATCGATTTACACATCAGCTTAACGAAAATATTGTAGGCACCAGTGGTGTAGTAGGCTTCAACCACTTCATCTAGGGCATTCAGCTTGGCGATTGCCGAGTGGTAATCTTTGGCTGCATTAAGGTTGATGCCGATAAAGCAACATACGTCGTAACCTAGCTTTTTCGTGTTTACCACAACCTCGGTACGCTCAATAATGTCGGCCGATCTCATTTTCTCGATACGGACGTGAATAGTCGCAGGGCTTACGTCAAACTGCTTTGCCATCTCTGCGTAAGGTGTACGAGCATCTTCCATTAAGGTTTTCAGAATGGCACGGTCTAGGTCATCGAGACGAGCGGTGGTTGTGGACATGCGTAACCCTTAGATTTAATGAAAATATATCGGCTAGAGTACATATCATAGCCAAGGGTGATAATATTAGCAGCAACAATGATGTTAGGGTGAATTCAGTGCGATTTTGGGTGTTATTTATTGCGATGTGTTGGAGCGTATTTGCTTCGGCGCAGACAAAAGATGTATTGGTGATCCACTCCTACCATCAAGGTTTTTTCTGGACGGATGATTTCCATAAAGGATTGTCCGAAGAACTCGATCGCGACGGGTTGTCTTACCGTGTCGTTTATCTCGATAGTAAACGTACCCAAAACCAAGAATACCTAGAGCGTGTGTATCAGCTTTATCACACCAAGCTACAGCATGAAGAATTTGCAGCAATTGTCGTTAGTGACAATAATGCGCTCAACCTAATGAAGCGCCTTGCGCCCGATCTCAAGAGCACACCTGTCATCTTTGGTGGCATCAATAATTTCTCGCCTGAAATGATCGAAGGTTTGAACGCAACGGGCATCACCGAAGATATCGACTTAGTGGGCAATATCGAGCTGGTTAAACGTCTTCAATCGACCGTAAAGAAGATCTACATTGTTACCGATCACTCGGTCACGGGGGAGGCGATTCGTTCTCAAATCGATCTTTTCATCAAAACTCATCCGGATTTTTCTGATCTCGTTGAGCACTATGTGCCGGATTCCTACCAAGAGTTAATGGAATTTTCTCAACGTGCTGATCTAGGTAAGAGCTTGCTATTTTGGGCCTATTACCGCGATGCACAAGGTAGAGTGAGTAGCGATGAAGATTGGCGACAACTGAATATCAAGACTCAAATGCCACTGTATATGGTGCACGATCTAGGGCTAGGTTTTGGTGCGATTGGTGGTGTGATTCAAAGTGGTGAAACGCAAGGTCGAGACACTGGGCGAGTGCTACTGAATGTGCTCGCCAATCCGGATAAACCGCTGCCCCAAGTGGTTGCTGGCGCGCCAGAAATCAAACTCGATTACCAACAAATCTCACGTTGGGGTCTGGGTGCAGAGAATGAAGCCTCGGTGACCTTCCTCAACAAGCCTAAGTCATTTTTAGTACGCTACCGCGATGAAATTCGCACCATAGGTTTGCTGTTTTTGGTTATGTCGTGTGTCATCGCGACCTTGGTGTATTACCTTAATCGCCTTAAAAAAAGTGAACGTGCCAGCCGACAAAGCCAGCTGCTACTGGAATCGATATTCGACCAAAGCCTGCAGTTCATGGGCATTATTGATAAGGGCGGTGTGTTGTTGTCGAGTAACAGCAAGCTACATGAGCTGCTTTATAATCAAGGCTATAAATTGGGAACGCCGCTTCAACAACATCAACACTGGGAAGATTCCGCACGAGAAGTGCTAACCGAATATTTCATCGCAAAAAATGAGCACCCAGCCTTACGATTTGAAGCTGAAGTGTGGTGTCGTGATCGTGGGGCGATGGTGTTGGATATTTCATTGAAACCGATGCCAGACAGTGAAGAGGAAGACATTCAGTTCCTATTTGAGGCGCGCGACGTGACTTCGCGTAAACTTGCTGAGAATAAACTGTTCCAACGTGAAGCGAACTTGAAGCTGTATTACGACAAACAGCCTGTGATGATGATTACGCTCGATGGCAATAATCGCATTCAACAAGTGAACCAATTTGCCGAGGAGCTTTTGGGTTATCCACTAGATCAGCTATTAGGGCATCGTCCTAGAGAGTTCTATGTTGATGAGAATGCGATGATTCCTCGCCATATCTTGTTGCAACCACAGCATAAAATTCGTGGTGTGTGGCGTCGTGATATCGAATATCGCCATGCCGACGGTAGCAAGATCTGGATTCGTGAAAATATCCGCCCGTTGGTCGAGTCTGATCAGCTGTTGATTGTGGGTGAAGACATCACCGAGACGCACGAGCTTTCTGAAAAGCTAGAGTATCAAGCTCGCTATGACCTGCTGACTGACACCTTCAACCGTAACCACTTTGAGCAAGAGCTGCAAAAAGCGCTTAAAGAGGTTGAGAGTCACATGCGAACTCACGCGATGTTGTTCTTAGATTTGGATCAGTTGAAGGTCTTGAACGATACCGCAGGGCATGAAGCGGGCGATGCCGCGATCTTGTTTAGTGCGCAGTTATTGGAAGAGGTACTGCCATATAATGCTGTATTGGCACGAATGGGTGGTGATGAGTTTGCGGTATTAATCAAAGACTGCACTGAGCGCGATGCGGTTAATGTATGTCGCAGTATTATCTCGATGATGAGCGACAATCCATTCCTGTGGGATGATATTCGTCTCAACCTGACCTGTTCTATTGGCATTCGATTGATTGACCATACTGCCGCTTCACCGCAGATGGTGCATGCTCAGGCGGATGCGGCTTGTCATGCCGCTAAAGAAGAAGGCCGTAACCGTTACAACCTTTACCATCAAGATGATGAAGACCTGCGTCGTCGTCATCTTGAGATGGAGAGCGTCAACCTAGTGCATGAGGCTTTGGCTAACGATCGCTTAGAGTTGTTTGCTCAGCGTATTCTTGGCCTAAATAAAAACAGCGATAAAATGCACTTCGAGATTTTGGTACGCATCAAGAACATCAAAGGGGAATACATCTCCCCGGGGATCTTCATGCCTGCCTCAGAGCGTTATAACATTGCGCACTTGATTGACCGCCGAGTCGTGAGTCAAACATTGGCTTGGTTAGAACATCGACCTGAGGTGATTGATGAACTTGGGATGTGTTCAATCAATCTGTCCGGTCATTCGATGGGTAACAGGGAGTTTGTTGAATTCTTGATTGAAAGCTTGGCGAGATCGTCAGTGCCTTGCCATAAGATTTGTTTAGAAATCACCGAAACGGCTGCGATGAGCAACATGAAACAAGCGATCAAATTCTTCACTCGGATCAAAGAGCTTGGCTGCATGATTGCATTGGATGATTTCGGCTCAGGGCTATCGTCATTTGGTTATCTGAAAAAACTGCCCGTCGATATTGTAAAGATCGATGGCCTATTTGTACGTGATATTGATGTCAACGAGATGGATCATGTGATGGTTCGTTCGATTAATGATCTTGCTAAGCAGATGGGCAAGCACACCGTGGCTGAGTTCGTTGAAAATACCCAGATCATCGACAAGCTGATCGAGCTTGGTGTGAACTACGCGCAGGGCTACATCATAGGACGACCTAAGCCACTGGCGGAGCTCGTTGAAGAGTTAAGACAAGAACGCGAGAGAGAGCCATTGGTTTAGGTAAGCCGACTTTAGCTGGGATTACTTTGCACCGCTAATATGTATTGTTGAGGCGATCAGGTAAACTGGTTGCCTCTTTTGTTTTGAATACTACTGTCTGTTGGAGACGACCTTGCAACTACAACTGATTTGCGAAGATGCTACACAAATCGATCATCTGAATGACTTAGCGACCCGTTGGAATTTATCTCACGATGAAAGCAGCGAATTTGCTTTGGTGCTGACTAGCGAACGACTTGAGCTACGCAAAGTAGACGAACCCAAGTTAGGTGCTATCTTCGTTGATTTAGTTGGCGGTGCGGTTGGTCATCGACGTAAATTTGGTGGCGGTAAAGGTCAGGCAATCGCTAAGGCGGCAGGTTTGAATAAAGGGGCTACGCCAACCATTCTTGATGGTACGGCTGGCTTAGGGCGTGATGCATTTGTATTGGCTTCTCTAGGTTGTAAGGTGCAAATGGTCGAGCGTCATCCTGTTGTGGCAGCGCTGCTTGATGATGGATTACAGCGTGCACAGCAAGACCCTGATATTGGTTGTTGGGTAAGCGAACGTATGACGTTGATTCACGCTTCGAGCCATGATGCGTTGGATAAGCTTAGTAACGATCCTAATTTTGAACAGCCTGATGTGGTGTACCTCGATCCAATGTACCCACACCCTGAGAACAAAAAGAAATCAGCTTTGGTCAAAAAAGAGATGCGCGTATTCCAATCTTTAGTGGGTGCGGATCTGGATGCTGATGGTCTATTTGAACCGGCGATGAAGTTGGCATCGAGAGCGAGTTGTGGTTAAAAGACCCGATTATGCGGCTTGGTTACACGAGCAAAAGCCGAGCATGGCGATCGAAACCAAAAAGAATCGTTTTGATGTGTATGTGAAAGCATCAATGACTTAGATAAAGCATCAATAACTTAGAGACACGCTAAGAAAATTTCCCGTCATAAATACGATAAAATGCCATTTAACACTTGCGATAGTCGCGTTACGGATGTATATCTAACTAAGAATCATTATTATTCTTAGCTGGAGTTGTAGCATGGCTAAACGCTTTTGTAAGTTAAACCGTCGAGATATCACTGAACACTTGGGCGAGATCCACAGCTTGGTTACTGAACCTAAGTTTGTGTGTCGTTCTTGTGCTCGTTCTTCGGCGGATCAAGCTAATCTATGCAAACCAACAGCAATTCCACCTCTTGGTTGTCAGAACAAGCCTGTAGAAGAGAAGGCAGCATGCGGCCTGTTAGCGGAAACATTACCTGTACCTGAGCTATCGCTCGCGGAAATCAACGAGTCAATTGAGCGTAGCGTGCAAATATTCGATCCAGCCGCTGCTGATATTGCCCCTCATCTTGCAAAAAAAGAAGCAGTACAGAAAAAAGCCAAGCTGAAAAAACTGATGGCGAAGGCGAGTGGTGATGAGAAAGCAGAACTCAAGCGTGCGAAGAAAGCGGCAAAGAAACAAGAGAAATACAACAAAAAGTTAGTGAAGATGATTAAGAAGCAGCAAAAGCTGTTTAAGAAAAGTCAGAAACTGGAAAGTGATCTTGAACGCATCAACCTACAACTTGATGACGTTGCCTTCACTGAAACCAAGACTCAGGTAGTGAGCCACAATCACATCCACTGAAGTTGATTTGAATGGTTTGTTGCTACCGCGATGATTTAAAAAGAGCGACCTAAGGTCGCTCTTTTGCTTTTTGGGGTTATCCGAGCTAACTCATGCAGCTCATTGAAAGCAGTTAGGCGTTGCTTGCGGATCTTGCAACGCGCTTCTTCACCCACGTCTCATTGACGAATAGAGAGAACAAGATAACAGCACCACCAATAGACAATCGAACTAAATCGACATCTCTGTTCCAAATCAGGATATTCACCACAAGGCCCGCAGGCACTAATGCATTGTTCATCACCGCTAGCGCACCAGCATTCACCATGCACGCGCCTTTATTCCACATAAAGTAACCCAATCCCGAGGCAATCAAGCCAAGGTAGATCAGGATTCCCCATTGAAGTGTTGTGGTTGGTAGTTTTTCGGGGTTGCCCAGCAGCATGAAAGCAACCGACGCGACGCATAACGCCCCTAGGTAGAAGTAACCAAATACTGTTCGCTGAGGTAACTCGGTCGATTCTTTCTCCATCACCACTTTGTAGCCCACCTGACCGATAGCAAAACAGAGGTTCGCGCCTTGTACGACAAGGAAGCCAACTAAAAAGTTTTCGTTGATGCCTGCGAATTTAATGAATACCGCGCCCAATACCGCAATTGCAGCTGTCACTAAGTACCACGGAGAGAATTGCCCTTTAAGAAAGTCATAAATCAGGGTGACGTAAATTGGTGTGAAAACCGTAAATAAAAGGACTTCAGGAACGGACAGCAGTAAGAAAGACTGATAGTAGAAGCAGTACATTAGGCCAAGCTGGATACCACCAATTGCCATCAATTTAGCGATCAGCTTACGCGATATGCCGCGAAACTTTAGAAAAGGAAGAAATACGACGCCAGCAAGGGCAACACGCATTAAAACAGAGAACCAAGAGTCAACCTGACCCGCAAGGTAAACGCCGATCAGGCTAAAGGAGAAGGCCCATAGGAGGGTAACACCAGCTAAATAGCTCATAGTAAAACTTCGTTAATAAGATATGAGCTGTATGTTACCTAACCTTAAATCATTAGTCTTCTGAATCTCTTAGAGGCACGACCAGCATATCAACCGGAGACGCGTTGATCAGTTGTCGTGTTGAAGAAAGCAGCTTACTCCAAAAGTCTTGATGGTGACCACAAACCACGAGGTCAACATTGAACTCGTTGATGGTGTCACACAGTTCATGACTTAAATCACCACTGCCAACGAGGGTATGGGTGATCGGGTATTGAGCGTGCTCCGCAAAATTTTGCAGCTGAATACGAGACGCTTCCATCGCGTTGTGCTGGGTTTCGGCCATGTTGATATCAATCAGGCCAGTGTAGAGCTCTGCGTAGTTAATATCGATATGGATAAAAGAGACTTTGGCTTCCAATGGCTTTGCCAATGCTACCGCTTTATCCACAATTAATTTGCTGTCTTCTGATAAATCGACTGCGACCAAAATATGTTTGTAACTCATATCGCTACCTCCTTTATTCATTGTCTGTTTAAAGATTAGCACTATGCGATGGCTTTTTTTGCTGAAGTGATCTCATATCCACTGTCTTGCGTAATGACAGCTCGAAATATTGGTTAACTAATGGCCTGCGAGATATTCATTAAATAGTGATATAGTAGAGAAAATTGAGGATGTAATTAGGAGTCTTAAATGCTGTCAAAAACTATGGTTGAGCAACTGAATGATCAAATTAACCTAGAATTTTTCTCATCCAATCTATACTTACAAATGAGTGCTTGGTGTGAAGACAAAGGATTTGAAGGTGCAGCAGAGTTTCTGCGTGTTCATGCAGTAGAAGAAATGGAACATATGCAACGTCTTTTCACTTACGTAAGCGAAACAGGTGCAATGCCAATTCTGGGTGCGATTGAAGCACCAAAACACGAATTCGAAAGCCTTGGCGCAGTGTTCCGTGAAACTTATGAACATGAGCAGATGATTACTGAAAAGATCAACAAACTGGCTCACGTTGCTTTCAGCACACAAGACTACTCAACCTTTAACTTCCTGCAATGGTACGTTGCAGAGCAACACGAAGAAGAGAAGTTGTTTAAAGGTGTATTGGATAAGCTAGAACTTGTTGGTGAAGACGGTAAAGCACTGTTCTTTATTGATAAAGACCTAGCGCAATTGGCAAAAGATGGTTCATCTTCAATTATGGAAGCTCCTGCCGTTTAGGTAGTACGAGAAAGACACTGATTATCTTTTTCTTTTGAGTTTTCTTATGAAGATGTAGGGAGGAAAGGATGATCAGCGGCGACACTATTCTATTTGCACTAATGGTTGTGACTTGCGTGAACTGGGCGCGTTATTTTACTGCGCTAAGAACGCTCATTTATATTATGCGAGAAGCGCATCCTCTGCTTTATCAACAAGTAGACGGAGGCGGTTTTTTCACAACCCATGGCAATATGACCAAACAGGTTCGCTTGTTTAGCTACATCAAAAGCAAAGAGTATCACCATCATCACGATGAAGTGTTTACTGCGAAGTGCGATCGTGTGAGAAAGTTATTCATACTCTCTTCCGCCCTGCTGGGTGTAACGTTGCTGGCTTCTTTCATCGTCTAAGTCATTTAGCACGTGTGAAGTAGAACTTAGTTTTTGGTGTAAAACTACGGTTGTTGGTTCGCTAAGCCAAATAGTGGTTTTGCTGCTGTCTACAAATTGTACAATTGAACACCAATTGCAAAGTTTAAAATTGCCGCTAAAATAGCGAGCAATTAGTAAGGATGTGCTGTTTATGCACATCCTTTTTTATTGATGGCATTTCGAGAACAGGGCGTACTCGGGTTGCAAAAGTGAAGAAAAGCAGAACCACATGAGTGAAAAATTTGATGTAATCGTAATTGGTGCGGGCGCCGCAGGCTTAATGTGTGCTGCGGAAGCTGGTAAACGTGGCCGACGAGTGCTGGTGGTTGATCATGCGAAAAAGCCAGGCAGAAAAATTTTAATCTCAGGTGGCGGCCGTTGTAACTTCACTAACTACGATGTTTCAGCAAACAACTTCCTGTGTAACAACTCTCACTTCGTGAAATCAGCCTTATCTCAATACACCAACTGGGATTTCATCTCGATGGTGAGCAAGTACGGTATTGAGTTCGAAGAGCGCGATCACGGCCAATTGTTCTGTGTGAATGACCACACCGCAAAAGACATTGTGAGCATGTTGCTTGACGAGTGTAAGCAAGCGAAAGTCGAACAACGCTACCGTTGTGATGTTCACTCCATCGAAAAAACAGACGCTGGCTTCCAGATGCACCTCAATACCGACCAAGTTGAATGTGACTCATTGGTGGTAGCGACTGGTGGTTTGTCGATGCCTAAGCTGGGCGCAACGCCATTTGGCTATAAGATTGCTGAGCAATTTGGTTTGTCTGTAATGCCGACTACGGCGGGGCTAGTACCATTCACGCTGCATAAAGAAGACAAAGAAGATTTCGCAGAGCTTTCTGGTATCGCAATTCCTGCTGAGATCACGGCGCAAGATGGAACCTTGTTCAAAGAAGCGTTGCTGTTTACTCACCGCGGCTTATCTGGTCCTTCAGTACTGCAAATTTCTTCGTTCTGGAAAGCGGGTCAATCGGTTTCGATTAATCTAGTACCTGAAGTGGATGTGGCTGAGTTGCTGGCCAATTCTCGCGAGAAGCACCCAAATCAGAGTTTGAAAAATACTTTGGCGAAAGCACTGCCGAAGCGTTTTGTGGAAGTGTTGATTGACCGTAAAGAGCTGGAAGACAAACCGCTTAAGCAGTTCAATGAAAAGCAACTTAGTGGTATTGTTGAGCACCTAGAGAACTGGAAAATTGCGCCAAACGGCACTGAAGGTTATCGAACGGCCGAAGTGACTCTAGGCGGTGTGGACACCAATCACTTATCTTCAAAAACCATGGAGTGTAAGAGCGTCTCCGGCCTCTACTTCATCGGTGAAGTAATGGACGTAACAGGTTGGCTTGGAGGCTATAACTTCCAATGGTGTTGGAGCTCAGGTTTTGCTGCGGGACAGTGGGTTTAAGTTTTCCCATAGATTTTAAATTACATAAAAATGGCGAGTCATACGGCTCGCCATTTTTGTATCTAGTTTAGCGTTAAAGGTAACTAAATTGATGGTTTTCGCGATCAATCGAGTCTTTTGGCTCTTATTTACGCAGCTTTGTTTTTAGAAAACTTGATCTGTTGAATCACCAAGCCAGCAATGATCAGTACCAAACCAAACAGTGTCGCTGGGTGAATCTCTTCACCAATGATGGTTGAAAGTAGCATCAGTGAGATAAATGGCGAGGCAAAAATCAGGTTGCTGATACGTGCTGTATTGTTGGTTAGCTTGAGTGCTGATAACCACAATACAAAGGTAATCCCCATCTCGAACAGACCAACGTAAGTCACCGCCATCCAACCCTTCGCCGTAATTTGGCTAAAGCTTTCGCCTTCGTAAAGGGTTAAACCGATCGCGAAGGGTAATGCAACTAAGAAACCAAGCAGCACGCCAACCACTGGGTCAGCCTTGTTTTTGGTGTTGAGAATCCAATATCCCGCCCAAAGTAGAGTAGAAAGCAGCGCCAGTGCCACACCGAGTGGGCTGTCGAACTGCATGCCTAACACATCGCCTTTGGTCGCAATAACTACCACACCCGCATAGCTGAAAGTACAGGCGATCCAATCTTGCTTACGAATCTTTTGCCCCAGAAAAACCGCCGCCATTAAGGTTAGCGTGATAGCCCAGCTGTAGTTGATAGCTTGAGCTTGAGAAGCGGGCAGCAGGTCGTAGGCTTTGAATAGGATCAGGTAATAGGCCAATGGGTTAACCAAGCCAAGCAGCAGGTAATACCAAGGGTTTGAAAGGAACGTTGTACTCAGCTGAGAAAGCTTGCCTTGAAAAGCGCAGACTGCGATCAGCGCAATCGACGACACAATGCTAGCGATAGTCAGCATTTGAATAGGTGAAAACTCAGCAAGGGTCAGCTTAAAAGCAGTAGCGACCGTTGACCACAGCAATACTGCGGAAAGGCCAAAGCCTAAGGCACGACGTTCGTTCATGGTAACTCATTCTAATTTGATGGGACAGAATACGGAGCGCCTAGTCTATCTGCCGAATTTTAATACGGCAAACTGGACATTTATCCAGTATCAAAATACCATTTAATGAGTTATTTCCAATTAGGCTAAATCATTATCATGCAATGGATTATCGAACATCAGGCAACGCTTATTGCTGCAATTTCTGGCGCGCTCGTCAGCGGTGGCGTCGTGGGTTGGTGGATTAAACAGAAGCTCTCTTTTCAGCAGCGATTGCTCGAACAGCAGCTAGAGTCCGATCGTTTGTTGCATGAATCTCAGCAATCTCAGCTCAAATCATCACTTGCAGAGGCGCAACAAGAACTCAATGAGTTAGATGATGACCGAGACAAAGCGGCATTCGAGCTCAAACAGGCGCACGGTAAGGTGATGGCTGCGATGGAAAAGCTGCGCTACTTTGAGGCGGTAAAGCAAGAGCGCCAGCAGTACGCTGATGAGATCAATGTGCTTAAGGATCACAAGTCTGAATTGGAAGCTGAACTTCGTGAGCAAGAGGCAAGGCACGATCAAGAAAACCTCGCCAATAGCGAAAAGCTGCAGTTGCTAGAACAAGCTGAATCTCGACTTAAGCAGCAGTTTGAGTTGTTAGCGAACCAATTGTTTGAGAGTAAAACTGCCAAGGTCGATCAGCAGAATAAGCAGAGCTTAGAAGGTTTGTTGTCTCCATTGAGAGAGCAGTTGGAAGGCTTTAAGAAACAAGTGAACGATAGCTTCAGCCAAGAAGCCAAAGAGCGTCATACCTTAGTGCACGAACTTAAGAACCTACAACGTTTGAATGAGAGTATGACGCGTGAAGCGGTTAACCTGACTCAAGCGCTAAAGGGCGATAACAAACAGCAGGGTAACTGGGGCGAAGTGGTACTGGCTCGCGTGCTTGCTGAATCAGGGCTACGCGAAGGCCACGAATACCAAACGCAAGTGAATCTGCAAAACGATGCAGGCAAGCGTTACCAGCCGGATGTGATCGTTCATCTGCCACAAGATAAGCAAGTGGTGGTCGATTCGAAAATGGCGTTGGTGGCGTTTGAGCGCTATTTCAATGCCGAAACCGACCAACAACGCGATGCCGCACTGCGTGATCACTTGGTGTCACTGCGAGCGCACATTAAAGGCTTGAGCCAGAAAGATTATCATCAGCTCAAAGGTATACAGAGTCTGGATTATGTGTTGATGTTTATCCCGGTTGAGCCAGCATTCCAAGTGGCGATTCAGGCGGATCCTAGCTTGGTTAAAGATGCGATGGAGCAAAACATTATCTTGGTTAGCCCAACTACTCTGCTGGTGGCACTGCGGACCATTGATAACTTATGGCGCAACGACAGACAAAACCAGAACGCACAAGTTATCGCGGAACGTGCGAGCAAGCTTTACGACAAGCTGCGCCTGTTTGTTGATGATATGGAAGGCCTTGGCAGCTCACTTGATAGAGCCAACCAAAGTTATCAAGGGGCGATGAATAAGTTAGTCACAGGGCGGGGCAATGTGATTCGTCAGGCTGAAAGCTTCAAGCAATTGGGGGTTGAAGTGAAGAAACCGATTTCGATTGGTTTGGCTGAAATGGCGCAAAATGAGGCTTTTTCAGAAAATGCCTCCTTAGTAGAAAGACAACCTGCTGAGGATAAAGTAAACTAATCGGCCGCAGCGCCTCTAAATACAAAGAGCGCTGTCGATGAGAACTTACCATGGTAGATAACAGCATTATGGACACAAGCGTGCAGACAAATTCAGCAGTAGAGTCAGAAACCACACACTTTGGTTTCGAAACAGTCGCAAAAGACGAAAAAGTCGCGAAAGTAGCAGAGGTATTTCACTCTGTAGCCGCTAAATACGACATCATGAATGACTTAATGTCGGGTGGTGTTCACCGCTTGTGGAAGCGATTCACGATTGATTGCAGTGGCGTTCGCCCGGGTCAACGTATCCTTGATCTTGGTGGTGGTACTGGCGACCTGACTGCGAAGTTCTCGCGTATCGTTGGTGAAAAAGGCCACGTGGTTCTTGCTGATATCAACAACTCAATGCTGAATGTTGGCCGTGATAAGCTGCGTGATAGCGGTATTGTGGGCAACGTACATTACGTTCAAGCAAACGCTGAAGAGCTGCCTTTCCCAGACAACTACTTCGATTGCATTACTATCAGCTTCTGTCTGCGTAACGTAACCGATAAAGACCAAGCGCTGCGTTCAATGTACCGCGTGCTTAAGCCGGGTGGTCGTTTGTTGGTTCTTGAGTTTTCTAAGCCGGTACTTGAGCCGCTATCAAAGGTTTACGATGCATACTCTTTCCACCTATTGCCAAAAATGGGTGAGCTGATTGCTAATGATGCAGACAGCTATCGTTACCTTGCAGAATCTATCCGCATGCACCCTAACCAAGAAACCTTGGAAGGCATGATGCAGGAAGCGGGTTTCGAGAATACTAAATACTTCAACCTAACGGGCGGCATTGTTGCGCTGCACCGCGGTTACAAGTTCTAGTCGAACTTGGTAGCAGGCTCGTAGGGCGTGCTAAACAATAAGAATAAAGACAGAACGGATAGGTTAAGGCTTATCCGTTTTCAAAGGTAAGGACAGTCATGCCATTTGATCCATTGGTAACCGCGGTTATTGAAACCTCTTTAAATACTTTCGTGAACGATGACCCAGCCTTGGTTCGTCGTTTGTCTCGTTTAAAGGGGCAGATCATTCAAGTTAATTTGAAAGAGTTGAATAAAACACTCACTTTCGTTTTCAGCCAGCAAATCGATGTGTTGTCGGAATACGAAGGGCAGCCTGACTGCTACCTATCTTTGAACCTATCGGTGTTACCTGAACTGCGTGAGCAATCGAACATCACTAAGCTTATCAAGCAAGATAAGCTGATCTTAGAGGGTGATATTCAACTGGCACAGAAATTTGCTCAGCTGATGACAGACTGCAAGCCTGACTTGGAAGAGTGGTTATCTCGTGTGACGGGTGATGTCGTAGCGCATACCTTGGTCCAAGGCGTTAAAAACGTCGGTGGTTTTGTGGCGAAGCAAGCCACTAAGCATCAAAACCACCTCGCTCAGGTATTAACTGAAGAGTGGAAGATTGCTCCTGCGCCATTAGAGGTGGCACATTTTTGCGATCAGGTTGATGACGTAAAAAGCTCTGCTGCTCGTCTTGAAGCTAAGTTGAACGCTCTGTTGGAGAAAGCATGACCCCAACAGAACTGAAACGTCTTTATCATATTATCAAGGTACAGTTGGAATACGGCCTTGATGAGTTGATGCCGGAACACCAACTGACTAAAGCTCCTTTGCTGGCGCGAAAGTCACTGTTTTGGCTTAAGAACAAGCATCAAGATAAAGAGTTGGGTCATCGCTTGCGTCTTGCGTTGCAAGAACTTGGCCCTGTGTGGATCAAGTTTGGACAGATGATGTCGACCCGTCGTGATTTGTTCCCTCCTCATATAGCCGATCAGTTGGCGTTGTTGCAGGACCAAGTTGCGCCGTTTGATGGTCAACTGGCTAAGCAAGATATGGAAAAGGCGCTGGGTGGCAGTTTAGATAACTGGTTTACCGACTTTGATATCGAGCCGCTTGCTTCTGCTTCTATCGCTCAGGTGCATACTGCCAAGCTTAAAGAGAGCGGTCGAGAGATTGTTCTGAAGGTCATTCGACCTGATATTCGCCCGGTGATTGACGCAGATCTAAAACTGATGCACCGAATGGCGCGTATAGTCGCTAAGTCGCTTCCTGAAGCACGTCGTTTGAAACCAGTTGAAGTCGTTCATGAGTACGAGAAAACATTACTTGATGAACTAGACCTGCGCCGAGAGGCGGCTAATGCGATTCAACTGCGACGTAATTTTGAAGGCAGTGAAGAGTTGTATGTCCCTGAGGTTATCCCTGATTTAAGCAGTGAAACCCTGATGGTGTCAGAGCGAATCTATGGGATTCAAGTATCCGATATTGAGACGCTAGAAGCCAACGGCACCAACATGAAATTGCTGGCGGAACGTGGTGTGACGGTATTCTTCACCCAAGTATTCCGAGACAGCTTTTTCCATGCAGACATGCACCCGGGCAACGTATTCGTTAACCCAGAGAATCCAGATAACCCTCAGTGGATTGGTTTGGATTGTGGCATTGTCGG
Source organism: Vibrio sp. BS-M-Sm-2 (assembly GCF_041504345.1). Lineage (NCBI taxonomy): Bacteria > Pseudomonadati > Pseudomonadota > Gammaproteobacteria > Vibrionales > Vibrionaceae > Vibrio > Vibrio sp. BS-M-Sm-2. The sequence goes on along the minus strand of NZ_CP167894.1, from coordinate 1,794,750 downwards.
CACGCTCAACAGCGAAGATAAGCGCTATTTAGCAGAGAATCTGTTGGCTTTCTTTAATCGAGATTACCGTAAGGTTGCAGAGCTGCACGTTGATTCGGGGTGGGTTCCACACGACACCAACGTCAATGATTTTGAGTTCGCGATTCGTATGGTGTGTGAGCCCATTTTTGCAAAACCACTTGGCGAGATCTCATTTGGCCATGTGTTGCTAAACTTATTTAATACAGCAAGACGTTTCAACATGGAGGTTCAGCCTCAGTTGGTACTTCTACAGAAGACCTTGTTGTATGTGGAAGGCCTAGGTCGCCAGTTGTATCCGCAACTTGATTTGTGGGCAACTGCCAAACCTTTCCTTGAAACCTGGATGATGAATCAGGTGGGGCCGCAAGCTGTGATCAATGCAGTAAAAGAGCGCGCGCCATTCTGGGCAGAAAAACTGCCAGAGCTGCCAGAGCTACTTTATGACAGCTTGCGCCAAGGTAAAGCGATGAACCACAGAATGGATCAGCTTTATCAAGGTTACCGAGATAGTAAGCGTCAGCAAGCAACTGGAAAGTTTTTGTTTGGCGTTGGAGCCACTTTAGTCGTATGCTCCGCAATATTAGTTTCAAGCCCTTATGAGCAGCTATCTATGGGCTGTGGCATCGCAGGTGTCACATTTTGGTTGCTTAGTTGGCGAGCTTACCGTCGTTAGACAGTAGACTCTCTTAATATTTTTTATGTGTAGACAGACCCGAGGACAATGACAATGGGTGGTATCAGTATTTGGCAACTTCTAATCATTGCTGTAATTGTAATTTTGCTATTCGGAACAAAGAAACTGCGCGGTATGGGTGGTGACTTAGGTTCAGCGGTTAAAGGCTTCAAAAAAGCGATGAGCGATGAAGACAAGCCTGCAGATAAGAAAGATGCAGACTTCGAACCAAAGAATATTGAACAGCAGAAGACAGAAGCTCACGCTGAAACAACTGCTGAAACAAAGAAAGACAAAGAGCAGGCGTAAATCGTGTTTGATATCGGTTTTTGGGAACTGGTATTAATATCTGTCGTTGGGTTAGTGGTTTTAGGGCCTGAGCGTTTGCCCGTGGCGATTCGCAGTATTTCCAAGTTTGTTGGACAAGCGAAAAGCATGGCAAACAGTGTGAAAGATGAACTTTCTCATGAGCTTAAGGTGCAAGAGCTGCAAGAAAACCTACGCAAGGCGGAAAAAATGGGAATGGAAGATTTATCTCCAGACCTTAAAGCGTCAGTCGATGAACTCAAGCAGGCCGCTGCTGAGGTTCAACGTCCGTATGCTAAGCCTGAGTCTGATAAGCCAAGTGAGACTAAACCTAGTGTCACGGAAACTGTGGAATCTGAAACCATTCAGGTCAACAGCGAAGCTTCAGCACCGTCAGATAAGAAAGCCGAATAGTCTCGCAAGGAGGAGTCGCCGGATACTTGAGTCGCTAGATGTTTAAATAGACAGCTATTCAAGTAGATATCTATTCAAGTGGATACCAATTCAACTGGATAGATAGGTGCGCGGCTCCTTTTCGATCTTCCTGTTTAAGAGGTTTGACATGTCTTCGACTGAGCAGACACAGCCTTTAATTAGCCACCTTCTAGAACTACGTAATCGCCTACTACGTGCGATTGTCGCGGTGCTAGTGATATTTGTCGGGCTAATTTATTTTGCTAATGATATTTATGAATTCGTATCAGCACCTTTGGTAGATCGTCTACCGGAAGGGGCGACGATGATCGCAACCGATGTTGCATCGCCATTTTTCACACCACTGAAATTAACCTTGATCGCGTCTATATTCCTCGCGGTTCCATTTATTTTGTATCAGGTGTGGGCTTTTGTTGCTCCGGGTTTATACAAGCATGAAAAACGCTTGATCATGCCGCTATTGGCTTCAAGTTCATTGCTGTTTTACTGTGGTGTGGCGTTCGCTTACTTTATTGTATTCCCGTTGGTATTTGGCTTTTTTACAGCCATATCATTAGGGGGAGTAGAGTTCGCAACCGACATCTCAAGCTATCTTGATTTTGTACTCGCGCTGTTCTTTGCTTTTGGTATTGCCTTTGAAGTGCCAGTTGCGATTATCTTGTTGTGTTGGACGGGTGCAACAACGCCTCAATCTTTGTCTGAAAAGCGTCCTTACATTGTTGTGGGTGCTTTCATCATCGGTATGATGCTGACACCACCAGATATGATCTCGCAAACACTGTTGGCGATTCCAATGTGTATTTTGTTTGAGATTGGTCTGTTCTTCGCACGTTTTTATACGCGTAAGCCAGATGCGGATGAAGAGGAAGAAGCTGAATCTTGATTTGGAATGCTTCAGTAAAAATTACATAATAAAAAAGCGGCCTAGGGCCGCTTTTTTATTATGTCTGTTTATCGAATCTTTAACTGATAGCCACAGTTCTGACATATATAGAGCTCTTTGATGCCCCAAATTTTATGCCATAGAGTTCGATGTTGACGTTGTAAGTGCTGTGAATGGTCACACATAATCAACTACCTCCATATGCAGGTGGTTGATAATATACATGTCACTTAGCTTTCTCAAATAAATTCAGGAAAAATCCGTAATAATTACTTATTAATAGATTTGTTATAAATTAAACAATGATTTAGCATTGATAGTGGTTATGTTTTCGACTTCTTTAAGAGTAATTCCGCGTAATTCGGCGATGCGTTTTGCCACCAATTCTGTGTAGGCCGGTTCATTGCGTTTGCCGCGATTTGGTGTAGGTGCCAAGTAGGGGCAATCTGTTTCTAGGATGACGTAATTCATATCCAGATGTGGGATCACCTTATCCATTCCTGAATTCTTAAAGGTCGAAACACCACCTAATCCGAGGTGAAAGCCGAGCGCGTTGATCGCTTGAGCTTCTTTTAAGCTGCTGCCAAAACAGTGGAATACGCCACGTAAGCTGCCATCTTGTTCTTTACGAAGTAGGGCAAGTGTCTCTTCAATAGAATCACGAGTGTGGATCACCACAGGTAGATCGAGCTCTTTGGCCCATTGCAGTTGAGTCACAAACGCCATCTCTTGTTCAACCTTGAAAGTTTTATCCCAGTACAAGTCGATGCCAATCTCACCCACAGCGATAAAATCATGCTTATCAAACCAAGCTCGAATGGTTTTGAGGGTTTGCTCGATATTCGCATCCACATAACAAGGGTGTAAGCCCATCATTGAACGGCACACATCAGGAAACTGAGCTTCCGTCGCTAGCATTGGTTCGATAGATTCTAAATCGATGTTCGGCAATAGAATGGTATCAATCCCTTGAGCCAGTGCGCGCTCTACAACTTGCTCGCGGTCTTCATCAAATTCGCTCGCGTAAATATGAGCATGAGTGTCGATCATTGTTTTGTCCTGAAAGCGGTCTTTACTGAGTTGTCATGAGTATACGGCAGTGTGAGGAGAAGGTCATTTTTTGCCATTTCTCCCTGTTTTTGAGTGGGTTTTATATTTTACTGCTAGCGTCCTGAGCCATCAGTGATATGCTTTTGCCTGTATTTAGCACTTTTCATATCTAAGTATTTCGGTGCTTAGACTAGGCAAGGAGAATCTAGTGTCTGTTTCAATTCAAGGTCAATTCCCAGGTCGCCGTATGCGCCGTATGCGTAAGCACGACTTTAGCCGTCGCCTAATGGCAGAAAATCAATTGTCTGTGGATGATCTAATCTACCCAATGTTTATCCTGATGGGTAAAGACCGCCGCGAGCCTGTCGAGTCCATGCCGGGTGTTGAACGTCTGTCGATCGATCTTATGCTTGAGGAAGCGGATTACCTTTCTAAATTGGGTGTTCCTGCGATTGCTCTATTCCCAGTCGTGAACCAAGATGCTAAAAGCTTATGCGCGGCTGAAGCCCATAACTCTGAAGGTTTAGTTCAACGTGCTGTACGTTCACTTAAAGAGCACGTGCCAAATATTGGCGTTATTACTGATGTCGCGTTAGACCCATTCACCACACATGGCCAAGACGGCATCATCGATGAAGATGGTTACGTGATGAATGATGAGACGACTGAAGTCTTGATCAAGCAAGCACTATCACACGCTGAAGCGGGTGCTGACGTGGTTGCACCATCGGACATGATGGATGGTCGTATTGGTAAGATCCGTGAAGCGTTAGAAGAAGCGGGCTATATTCATACTCAGATTATGGCGTACTCTGCGAAATACGCATCGTGCTATTACGGCCCATTCCGCGACGCAGTCGGCAGTGCTTCGAATCTGAAAGGTGGTAACAAGAAGAACTACCAGATGGATCCTGCAAATAGCGATGAAGCGATTCACGAAGTCGCGATGGATCTTAATGAAGGTGCCGACATGGTGATGGTTAAGCCTGGTATGCCTTATCTAGACATCGTGCGCCGTGTGAAGCATGAACTTCAAGCGCCGACATTTGCATACCAAGTGTCTGGTGAGTATGCGATGCACAAAGCGGCGATTCAAAACGGTTGGCTTAAAGAGCGTGAAACCGTAATGGAATCATTGCTGTGCTTTAAGCGAGCTGGTGCCGACGGCATTCTTACTTACTTTGCTAAAGATGTTGCTGAGTGGCTTGCAGAAGACAATGCACAAGCTGCAGAGCACTTAAGAGAAAAGTAATCGTGTAGAGTTCACTTAAGTGATCAGTTAAGGGTTGGCCATTGTGCCAGCCCTTTCGTTTATAAAGGATAGATAAGATGTCAGTTGTTGTACGTGAAGGCTCGTTAGAAGAGGTGGTGTCTGTTGTCGATCAGATCTCTGAGTTCGCTAAAAAAGAAAGTATCGCTTCCCTTTCAGAGCGACTGACAGGGAAAAAGAACCTTATCTTAGTGGCTGAAGAATCTGGCGTGTTGCTCGGTTTTAAGATCGGCTATGAATTGGATCAGCATACTTTTTACAGCTGGTTTGGTGGCGTATCGCCGCTCGCGAGAAACAAAGGCGTTGCACAGGCTCAATTAGATGTTCAAGAGCAGTGGGTGCAAGAGCAGGGCTATAGGCAGTTAAAGGTTAAGTCCCGTAACCAGTTCCCTGCAATGTTGCGCCTGTTATTAAGAAACGGTTACTTAATCGAAAAATTTGAAGAAAAAGAAGACATTAATGACCATAGAATCCATTTTTTGAAGCAAATTTGAGCACTGGCGTTAACAGTCTATAAATTAAATGAGATTTATTCTCACTTAATTGTTGACTATTAAATGAGAATCATTATTATTAACTTCGTCTTAGGGAATGAGGAAATGTTCACAAGGATGTTAAGTACTCAAGTATCTACTTGGTTACCCAACAGAATTCTCGCGAACTTGTACTAAGTTCTTTTTGACACGACATTGCTCACATTGCTTCCAGTGTAATTTATAGCTTTTAGGTAAAGCTGTGATATTCAATTTGAATAGCTTTACCGGTTTTTGCTAGGCGACATCTTCGGGTGTCGCTTTTTTTATACCTACCATTTCAACAATATGCATATTCAGTGGCACGTATTTTTATGAATAAAACGCCACCAGCATTCTTTTCCACAACGCAAGATCGAGAAAAGATCGTTGATCATATGTTCGATCTGTAAAATTATTCTTTATTTTCAATTGCTTATTGGTATTTTTTGAGTTGTTTACCTTAGTTCTCAACAGGGTGGATAAATAATATAAACAGAGTTATCCACAGAACGCTTGCGTCTAAGAACAAAAAATAACAACAAATCGATTATAACGAACACAACCGAGTGAACGGATACAGATCGACAACGTGGAATCCAACCAACAGACGTGGCATTCTTAACAGATAATTTCTGTACTTACTGGATACACAAACATTATGGCTCGTATTCCTGATAATCCATTGATTCTGATCGATGGCTCTTCTTACCTATATCGCGCGTTCCATGCTTACCCTGGCACAATGAGCAATGGTGATATCCCAACTAACGCTGTTTATGGTGTAGTTAACATGCTGCGCAGCATGATGCGTCAATTTGCTTCTGATCGTATTGCGGTAATTTTTGATGCGAAAGGAAAGACGTTCCGTGATGACATGTACCCAGAGTACAAGGCAAATCGTCCACCTATGCCTGATGATCTTCGTTGCCAGATTGAGCCTTTGCACAATGTGATTCGTGCAATGGGTTTGCCACTTATCTCTATTCCCGGCGTTGAAGCGGATGATGTGATCGGTACGCTTGCTTCTCAAGCTTCTGCGATGGGTATGCCTGTGCTCATTAGTACTGGCGATAAAGATATGGCGCAGCTTGTCGATGACAACGTTACTCTGATCAACACCATGACCAACGTGGTAATGGATCGTGAAGGCGTGATTGAGAAGTTTGGTATCCCGCCAGAGCTTATTATCGATTACCTGGCGCTGATGGGCGATAAAGTCGATAACATTCCTGGTGTTCCGGGTGTCGGTGATAAAACAGCAACAGCCCTTCTACAAGGTATTGGTAGCATCGAAAAGCTGTATCAAAACCTTGATGATATTGCCGCTCTTGGCTTCCGTGGTTCAAAAACGATGGCTAAGAAGCTGATTGATAATAAAGACAACGCTGAGATGTCTTACGAGCTTGCAACAATCAAACTCGACGTCGAGCTAGAAGAGACGCCTGAGTCGCTTGTAAAAGCACAACCAAACACGGATGAGCTGATTAAGCTATACGGTCAACTGGTCTTCAAATCTTGGCTAAACGAGCTACTTGAAGGCGGCAGTGGTGTGGTTGAAGCGGATGAGAAATCTGCCGCAGCGGGAGCTGGATCAGTACGCAGCAGCGCTTCTGCAACAACGTCTACTGTAGAGATGAATACGTCTGCCGTGACGATTGATCGCAGCAACTACGAAACCATCTTAGATGAAGCCTCTTTTAATGCGTGGCTAGAGAAACTGAAAGCGTCAGAGGTGTTTGCCTTTGATACTGAAACAGACAGCCTAGATTACATGGTCGCTAACCTTGTTGGTCTATCATTCGCAACCGAAGAAGGCGTTGCCGCTTACGTACCGGTTGCCCATGATTACCTAGATGCACCTCAGCAGCTGGATCGTGACTGGGTACTTGAACAGCTTAAGCCTATTCTCGAAGATGACGCACAAGCGAAAGTAGGTCAGAACCTGAAATACGATATGAGTGTGCTAGCGCGCTACGGTATCGAGATGAAAGGCATCAAACACGACACTATGTTGGCGTCTTACGTTTTCAATAGTGTTGGCGGCAAGCATGATATGGATAGCCTAGCGCTACGTTTCCTACAACACAGCTGCATCTCGTTTGAGCAGATCGCAGGTAAAGGTAAGAAGCAGCTTACTTTCAACCAGATTGAGCTGGGTGAGGCGTCTCCATACGCTGCAGAAGATGCAGATGTGACACTACGTCTTCATAACCGTTTAATGGAAAACATCGAGCAAGATGAAAAGCTAAAAGCGATTTATGAAGAGATTGAAGTACCACTGATCCCAGTGATGTCTCGCATTGAACGCACTGGCGTATTCATCGATGACATGTTGTTAGGCGCTCAATCGCAAGAGATTGCGGTTCGTTTGGATGAGCTAGAACAGAAAGCCTACGAGATTGCAGAGCAAGAGTTCAACATGAACTCTCCAAAACAGTTGCAAGCGATTCTGTTTGAGAAAATGGGTCTGCCTGTTATCAAGAAAACGCCATCAGGTGCACCTTCAACCAACGAAGAAGTGCTGCAAGAACTGGCGCTTGATTACCCATTACCGAAGCTGATCATTGAGTATCGTGGCCTTGCGAAACTGAAGTCTACCTACACAGATAAGCTGCCGAAGATGATCAATGCTGAAACGGGCCGTGTTCATACGTCTTATCACCAAGCGGTGACAGCAACGGGTCGTTTGTCTTCGACGGATCCAAACTTACAGAACATCCCAATTCGTAATGAAGAAGGTCGTCGTATCCGCCAAGCATTCGTTGCACAACATGGTTGGAAGATTCTAGCGGTCGATTACTCTCAAATTGAATTGCGTATCATGGCTCACTTATCGGGTGATAAAGCGCTTCTGGAAGCGTTCCAACAAGGCAAAGATATTCACGCAGCAACTGCGGCTGAGATCATCGGCGTTAATATTGAGGATGTAACGACGGAACAACGTCGTCGTGCTAAGGCCGTTAACTTCGGTCTTATCTACGGTATGAGTGCCTTTGGTTTGGCTAAGCAGCTAGGGATTCCTCGTGGCGAAGCACAGCACTACATGGATACTTACTTCGAGCGCTACCCTGGTGTAATGCAGTACATGGAAGACACACGCAGTGCTGCTTCAGAGCAGGGCTTCGTTGAAACTATCTACGGTCGTCGTTTGCACCTTCCTGAAATTCAATCTCGTAATGGCATGCGTCGTAAAGCTGCTGAGCGTGCGGCGATCAACGCGCCAATGCAAGGTACAGCGGCAGACATCATCAAGAAAGCGATGCTATTGGTTGATGAATGGATCCAAGCGGAAGGCGATGGTCGAGTTAAGTTATTGATGCAAGTACACGATGAATTGGTATTTGAAGTAGAAGAGTCATCTTTAGCCGAAATTGAAAGTAAAGTACAACAATTGATGGAATCAGCTGCAGAGCTAGAAGTTCCGCTAGTTGCGGAAGCTGGCCACGGTGACAACTGGGATCAAGCCCACTAATCAGTTTTTGACCTTATTGAGCAAATTAGTATGAGCCAGTGCACAAACACTGGCTTTTTTTTGTCTCAAATAAAGTTGAGTCGTAAGAAGTATTTGGATGTTTTAATAAAACATTCATGAAAAAAAACTACAAAAATTGTTTTCATTTCTGAGCAATTGTTGTACATTAAATCTCGTAGGGTACAGAGGTAAGATGTTCTATCTTTCAGACCTTTTGTTTCACGTTATTGGATTAGGCTGATTCAGCCGCCCCAGTCAGTATTTGACTGGGGCGTTTTTTCTTGTGCGAAAGAAAAATATTTCCAACCTATAATTCCCGCGTTAATCGGCTTCTTTTTAGTACCTTCTCTCTTCTTGTCGAAACTTTCTCTCTATCACTTGATTTGTCTTAAATCTGGAATTTGATCAGCAATTGGTAATTTAAATCCGTCTCTAGGTGGATTGTTTTATTCTTGGAAATAACTTTTATTTTACAAATTGCTCATAATTTATTGACCACTTACGTCTTATTTATCAGTGCATTGAGTGGGTGAATGCTCAATGTAATCCATGATTTCTTGTTGTTTTTCGGTACTGAATTTCAGTGCTTCGGCTGTGATCTGTATTGAGTGCGCCATGGAAGAGATGTTATGGGTCGCTTTCACTAATGTTTGCTGCATGGGTTTAAGGATCAGTAGATAGATAGCCGTTAACGCGATAACAATGACCGCGATCACCGCCGCCAGCGCAATAATGATTTTAGTTTGGATGTCATCTAGCAGTAATTGACTGGTTTTCTTAAAGGCGATTCGAGAATTGTCTAAGGCTTGCGGTAGTTGGTTGAGGGATGTTTTGGTTGAACTGGCAAGCTTATTAATGCTCTCAACAGTTTGATTCAATGCTTGCTGCTGGTCATCGCTGAGGTTGGGGTTGTTGACGATGGCTTGCAACGATTGTGATATCACCTCGAGAGATTCACTTGCCTCTTGAGCGTACTTCTCCATGCCATCGAGATCTAAGGTCATATCAACATTGACTAGAGCGGCCTCGGTTTTGGGCTGTTCCGATTCAGACGTTGCACCAGAAAATGAGATCAATATAAGTGCGATGGTCGCCAAGGGTTTTTTCCACATGAGTATTCCTTTCTCACTGTTCAGTTTGTTAAAGGTTGTCTTTTAGTATGGTTCACTTCTCTCGCTTCTAACTGATTAATCTTGTCTTTAACTCTCAAGATCTAGGTTTAACTGACTCATTTTCGGGTAAAAAAATACCCCACCTATAAAAGGCAGGGTATTGATAAGGCTAAATCACTGGTTGTCAGTGCTTTAGCCTCTAATTATAGATAAAGCTCTATATAGAGACTACTCTGAATCGTTGTGTTCTTCGTCTGCTAACTCATCGATCAGTTGGTCTGCAAGCGCTGGTGCGAACCACTCATCCATCTTGGCACGCAACTGGTCTACGCCGATGCCCTTCATTGAAGAGAAGACATCAACCGCCACATCACCACCGAAAGATTTCGCATCGTTACGAATTTTCAGTAGCTGTGCTTTACGCGCGCCACTTTTCAGTTTGTCTGCTTTTGTTAACAAAACTTGTACTGGGATACGGCTATCGATAGCCCAGTAGATCATTTGTTGGTCAAGGTCTTTCATTGGGTGACGGATATCCATCAATACCACTAAACCTTTCAAGCTTTCACGTCGTTGTAGGTATTCACCTAGCGACTTCTGCCATTTTTTCTTCATCTCAAGTGGTACTTGAGCAAAGCCATATCCAGGTAAATCGACGATATGACAACCGTCCGTTACCTTAAATAGGTTAATTAGCTGAGTTCGACCGGGTGTTTTACTGGTTTTCGCCAAGCTTTTTTGGTTTGTAACGCGATTTAGCGCGCTAGATTTACCAGCATTGGAGCGTCCTGCAAACGCAATTTCGATCCCTTCGTCTTCTGGTAAATGACGAATATCAGGTGCACTGGTAATGAAATGCGTGTTTTGATAATGAATTTTTACGCTCACTGTTAACTCCATCTCGACTTTGTGTAGTCGATTGATTACTTTTTTGTGAATTTGTGTAAAATAACCGTGCTCGGCATAAGGTCGCCTATTGTACCATGAGTGGCAACATAGAGTGGTACTGGAAGCTTGATAATTATAATGGAATGTCATGAAGAAATTAGCGCTAATTTTGAGTCTTTTAGCCAGCTGCTCAGTATGGGCTCAAGGTAGTATTGAAGCTGGTAAAGCCAAATCACAAACATGTGTTGCCTGCCACGGTGCTGACGGCAACAGCCTGATCACTCAGTACCCTAAGCTGGCTGGTCAACACGAGAAGTACCTAGATAAGCAGTTAAAAGAGCTTAAGCTAGGTATGACGAGTGGTGGTAAGCAAGGTCGTTATGAACCTGTAATGGGTGCAATGGCGATGCCTTTATCTGAAGAAGATATGGCTGACCTAGCGGCATACTACGCATCGCTACCTATCTCTAGTAACTCTACTCCTGAAAATGTAGTAGATGAAGGTAAGGTTCTTTACACAGCGGGTAACGCAGAACGCGGCGTAACGGCATGTATTGCTTGTCACGGCCCTCGTGGTAATGGTACCGAACTTTCTGGTTTCCCTAAGATTTCAGGCCAACACGCAGATTACATCAAGGCTCAACTTGAGAAATTTCGCGATGGTAGCCGTAATAACGACATGAATGCGATGATGCGTGATGTAGCTAAAAAGTTAACAGACGCAGAAATTGATACCTTATCGAAGTACGTTGGTGGTTTACACTAATTTGTCGGTTTCTTGCTCTTAGCCAGAGTCAAGGAATGTACGCTCGAGCGAGATTGAAGAGACGCCCCGGTCAGTAATGATCGGGGCGTTTTCTTTTGTATTGGTTTTATTAATGAATTATACACTTGTGTCTGATTTATCAATGTGTGATCGATTTGTGTACAAAAGTGTGAAGTCGCACTCTTGTAGTCTTTTTGTAACCGGGTAAAGTAACGGCCATCAGCTAGGAGCTGACTTAGATATGGATGATCATCTAGTCTAACGGTATAGACAGAAATGGATCAGGCTAGGACAGCCCAGCAACAAGGTGTTAGAAAAGGATAGCCAAAACTCATCAGGACGATGAACAACAAACAAATTTGGCATGGAAAGCACCAATAACAAATGGAGATTTGTGTACCAAGTTGAGTATGCAAATTTTGGCCGATATAGGCAGATTTAGAGAGCGATAGGTTTTCCTATCGCTTTTTTTATTGATTTGATGAAAAAACACCCAATACCACTCCACTATAAACTCAGTTTCTGGTATGTTTCGCATCCCTGTTTAAGGATGTGCTATGTATACTTGTCCCTTATGCCATCACCAAGGCGTGAATCACTATTTTGAAGACAAACGCAGAGCCTATCTGCAGTGTCAGCAATGTGAACTGGTATTTGTTAAACCTGAACAAAGGTTAGAAGCAAAAGAAGAAAAAGCACACTATGATCTCCATGAGAACGATCCTAGTGATGCAGGCTATCGCCGCTTTTTATCTCGCATTGCGGATCCACTAACAGACAAAATTTCATCTAACTCACAAGGGTTAGATTTTGGTTGTGGCCCAGGCCCTACGCTATCTATTATGTTAGAAGAAGCCGGACACACCATGGAGTTGTACGATATCTATTACCACCCAGATACCTCTGTGTTGGAAAAAACGTATGACTTTATGACTGCCACGGAGGTGATAGAGCATCTTTATCACCCAGACAAAGTGTGGCAGCAATGGTTGAATTTAGTTAAACCCAAGGGCTGGATTGGTCTTATGACTAAACTAGTAATAGACGTAGATGCGTTTGCTGGTTGGCACTACAAGAATGACCCGACACATGTCGTCTTCTTTAGTCGTCAAACATTCCAGTTTTTGGCAGAGCGGGATAAGCTCGAACTAGAATTTTTTGGAAATGATGTAATTTTACTGAGGAAAGTGCAGTAATGGGTCGTAGTAAGAAATCAAGAAAACCGGGAGCACTTGGCGCCCCGGAACCTATGGTTACTCGTAACCGTAGTGAATCTGATGTTGAAGGTCGAGAACGTAAGCGTGTTAAAAAACGTAAAGGCCTTAAGTCTGGCAGTCGTCACTCAGATGGTAGCGAAGCAAAACAGCGTAAAGCTGCACAAGCTCGTGACCCTCGTTTAGGCAGCAAGAAAAAAATCCCGCTGATCGTTGAACCAGTGAAGAAGCCAACGAAACAAGAGCGCAAGCTATCTAACGAACAAGAGTTAGAGATGCTTGAGAATGATGCTCAACTGAACACATTGCTAGATCGTATCGAAAATGGTGAAAACCTAGGTGCTGGTCTACAGAAGTTTGTTGATGAGAAACTTGATCGTATCGAACACCTAATGGGCCGATTAGGTCTACTAGAGCCAGAAGACGATGAAGAAGAGATCTTCGAAGAAGCACCGGTTGCATCTAAGAAGAAAGCGAGCTCTGACGAAGACTTGCTATCTCAATTCGAAGATTTCGATTTAGACAGCTTTAAAGGTTAATAGCCAATGAACGTAACCTTATTAGCAATTGCTGGTGGAATTATCATTCTCGGCTTGGGCTCTTACGCAGGTTACCTTCTACTTCAAGTGAAGAAGCAGACGGAGTTGCAAAAGCAGCATCAAGCACTAGCCATTGAAAAACGTAACGCGACGATTTACGAAAACGTAAATACTTTGTGCTTAGCGGGTATTCAAGGGCAATGTGACTTACCTGAGATCAGTATCCGAGTGTGTATCATTATGGATAACGTTCAGGGTGATGAGCGTGTCGATTTTGATTCTGAGTATCCTGCTCTTTCTGAGCTGTACCACATCGTAAAAGATATGGCTCGCGGAGAGGAAAGGCAGGAGCTGACCAAGAAAGAACGCATGCAGCAGAATCTCACACGCCATAAGGCAGAGACTCGCTTGAATGATGCGGTCATCGAGGATTTGAAAAGATTGCAGGAGAAGGTTAAACCACTCAACAATCAAATCAACATTCAGATGATCTAGTCACTAAGACTATTTAATATAGAGGCTTGTTTAACATTTAGTTTTCAAAACGCGCAGTTTTTAAGATGCGCTGCTTTTGAGACATACAGCTTTTAAGACTCATTGTCTTTAGTGCGATTTGTCTTTAACAGATAGTGTTAAATGAGCCTTCTTACCTTTTGCGTCTCGTTAATCCCGACGCTTTGTTAGTGATCAAGCTAGCAGTTCTGAGTTTTTGTCTGAAAAATTGATTTTGTCTTAGAACGGCCTTACTGGTCGTGTGGCAAAATAACCCGTCTATATTTTAATGTATGTAAAATGATTTGAGAGACCTTAGGTTCTCGCGGATCTAAATTGGAAATACCGCTATGTCGAGCAAGCCAGTAACAACGAATCAGCAAATCGTTTGGGATCAAGAGATCTTAAACAAGTACAACTATTCGGGACCTCGTTACACCTCATACCCAACTGCGTTGGAGTTTCATGAAGCGTTTACCGTCGCTGATTACGACATGGCGTGTACTCAATATCCTGAGCGTCCACTCTCTCTTTACGTACATATCCCATTCTGTCACAAGCTTTGTTACTACTGTGGTTGTAATAAAGTCATTACTCGTCACTCGCATAAAGCGGATGAGTACCTTGATGTGATTGAACATGAAATCCGCCAACGCGCCTCTTTATTGAATGGTCGTGAAGTGACTCAATTGCACTTCGGTGGTGGTACGCCAACGTTTTTGACCAAAACACAAATCACTCGCTTGATGATGATTCTGCGTGAGGAATTTAACTTCACCGCTGACGCTGAGATCAGTATTGAAGTTGATCCGCGTGAGATTGAGCTAGACGTACTTGATCATCTGCGTAACGAGGGCTTTAATCGTCTGAGTATTGGTGTGCAAGACTTCAATAAAGAAGTGCAGAAGCTGGTTAACCGTGAGCAAGATGAAGAGTTCATCATTGCGATGGTTCAACGAGCGAAAGAGCTAGGCTTCCGCTCAACTAACCTTGATTTGATTTACGGCCTACCAAAGCAGACTCAAGCTTTGTTCGCTGAAACATTGAAGCAAGTGCTGGAGATGAAACCGGGTCGTTTATCGGTATTTAACTACGCACACATGCCTCAGCTGTTTGCTGCGCAGCGTAAGATTAAAGACGAAGACCTACCGGAAGCGAAAGAGAAAATGGCTATCTTACAAGATACCATCGAGACGCTAACGGGAGCGGGTTACCAGTTCATCGGTATGGACCACTTTGCGCTACCTGAAGATGAGCTAGCGGTTGCTCAGCGTGAAGGCATTCTGCATCGTAACTTCCAAGGCTACACTACCCAAGGTGAAGCTGACCTAATTGGCTTCGGTGTTTCTGCGATCTCTATGGTGGGCGATGCTTACGCACAAAACCAAAAAGAGCTGAAGAAGTACTACGCTCAGGTGAATGACCTGTGCCATGCACTTTGGAAAGGCGTGGCACTAGACAGTGACGACCTTCTACGTCGTGAGGTGATCAAGCAGCTTATCTGTAACTTTAAGCTTGATAAGACCATGATTGAATCTGAGTTCTCGGTTAACTTTAGTCGCTACTTCAAAGAAGATTTAGAGCTTCTACAAACCTTCATCAACGACGATTTGGTTGAAGTCGATGATAAAGAAATCCGCGTTACTCTGCGTGGCCGTTTGCTGATCCGTAACATCTGTATGTGTTTTGATAAATATCTACGTGCCAAGGCTCGCCAGCAGCAATTCTCTCGCGTTATCTAACAGTGCGATAGAGAATAGAACAATAAAAAATGCCAGCATCATGCTGGCATTTTTGTATCTGACTCATTCGATTTCTGCGTGACTTAGGTGAGGCTCTGTTTGGTATTTTGTTTGACCTTGGTGTTGCTGAGGTCGGTAGGCCATTGGTCAAACGGAACTGGACGGCTGTATAAGAATCCTTGAGCAAGTGGGCACTGCAGCTGCTTGAGGAGTTCAGCCTGTTGCTGTGTTTCAACGCCTTCTGCCACCAAGCTTACTTTGAAACCCTTAGTGATGTTAACGATGGCCGCGACGATGGAGCTGTCTAGATTCTCTTTTTCTAGCTTGCTGACAAAGCTGCGATCGATCTTTAAGCAGTCAAATGGCAGTTTCTGCAGATAGGCTAGGGATGAGTAGCCAGTGCCGAAGTCATCAATCGCAATTGAGATACCGAGTGCTTTTAGCGTTAGCATGTTGTCAATGATGGTCGGGTCATTGTCGACGATGCGTGACTCCGTGATCTCTAGTGTCAGGTTGCCTGCTAGAAGCTTGGTGTCACGTAGCGTGCCTTTAACTAGTTCGACAAAGCTACTTTCGCTTAGTTGATCGACCGATAGATTGACGTGAATCGAGAAGTCTTTGCTCCACTTTCCTGACTCAATCGCGATTGCTGTATCTCGGCAGGACTTATGCAGAATCTGTTTTCCGATATCGTAAATGAGCCCGCTCTCTTCCGCGAGAGGAATAAACTCGAGTGGCGAGATCACCCCTTCATCGGTTATCCAGCGAGCTAAAGCTTCCGCCCCTATGGTTGAGCCGGACTCCAGATCAATAATAGGCTGATAAAAGGGTTCGAATTGCTGCAGTTCGATCGCTTTGTTGAGGCGGGCTAGCATCTTGGTTCGGTGCCTAGAGGCCTTGCCCATTTCTGGACTATAGATGCTGACACGAGCTTTGTCTTGCTTGGCATTGCTCAGTGCAATACTGCTGTTGCGAAGCCATAAGGTAATGTCTTGGTCATTTGAGACGTGAACGACACCAATGGACACCTTAATCACCACGCTTTCTGATTCCATGGAAAATGGCGAAGCAAAGGTTTGGAGTAGTCGGTTAGCAAGCAGCTGAACATCGTCATCTTGAGTTACATTGGGTGCGTAAATCGCGAATTCATCGCCACCAGTGCGAGCCAACAAGTACTCTGTTGGCAGAATGCCACGCAGTCTAGCGGCTGCGATGATCAGCAGTTGGTCGCCATTGTAATGACCTAGACTGTCATTGATATCGCGGAAGCGATCGATACCAACCAAATAAAGCGTTCCTTCCTCTGTTTCGGTGCTTTTCTTTGCAGCATCAATAAAGCCTTCTCGGCTATACAGTTTGGTTAGTGAGTCATAGGTAAGCTGAGACTGTAATGCGTGAAACGAGGCCTTTAAGTTACTAGCCATTTCATTGAATGAGTCCACCAGCATACTGGTTTCATAGATATGCCCCGTCTTTGGCATGCTCGTGTCCCAATCGCCCTTAGCAAGACGCTTTGCCGCATCTGCTGTCGAGGTAATAGGTTGGATTACGCGATTAAAAGCAATTAACCCTGCAATGACCCCAATGCAACTCAGTGCTAGCCCGAGCAACCAACTGTTTCTTTGGTTTTCTGGCAACTCACCGAGCAGATTGCTTTCAGGGATCGACACCCCAATAAACCACGTGAGGCCGTGTTCATCTTCGTAAGGGGTGATTTGGTTGAAGTAGCGTTCGTTGTCTAGGCGGAAGCTAAAGCGCTGCTCGCCCAAATTATCGATTAGGTGGAATTGGTCTACGTAACTGGCGCTTTCACGTATGACGGGGGTAGCACTCTCTGTTGCCAGTAAGCGTTGGCCTTTATTGGTTTTTCCTGTTCCCCATGAAACGACACTGCCTCCGCCTGAGTGTGCGACCAAGCGCTGCTGCTTATCGATGATATAAACAGAGGCATCTGTTCTATCTTTGAGCTTTCTGAGAAACGCATTGAAGGTATTGATTTTGATATCGCTGACGACGACGGCTTTGAATTCATTACCATCATAGATAGGGGAGAGAGCAGATAAGGTGATTTCTTGGCGTTCGTCAGCATTGGCATAAATTGGTGACCATAACGGTTTTTTCTGTGTCGCAACGGGTGTGTACCAAGGACGGATTCTTGGATCGTAACCTGAAATCACCGATCGAATGTCTTCACTAATCTTGCTGCCACGGTAAATGACCAACTGATCATTAGTGCGTTCGTCTTGCACCATCAAGGTGTAGCCTTTGTTGGCTTCTTTGCGGAAACCGACGTAGTTACCATCTTCAGAACCAAAGCCGATCACATCGAGTTGAGGTACAGCAGTGTAATGGTCTGAAAACGTATAAAAAATATAGTCTTGGACCTTACTAAGGTTGCCCGCTTGATAAAGATGGTGGTAGCCGATGTTATGGCTGAGTGAGAGGTTCGCATGAAATGGCTTTTCTAAAAAATTAGACAGGCTTTGGTGAACGTGGTCAGTAAGTGATGTTAGCTGGCGTGCACTAACATCACTCACCATCTCTTTGTAGCTTTGCTTTTGAGTAAAAACCATTACGCCCATAGTGAATAGAAAAATCATCACGAATGGCAGAACCACTGCGGTTCTCAAGGTAATTTGTGTTTTCAAAGACATCTTTAGCTACAACTTTGGTGAATAGTGTACTGTAATTGTACCGACACTATTCAGACCAAGCGACACTTTTTTGGTTAAAAAGTAGCTGCATCGAGAGTCATATTAGGTCAGTACAGCTCTTTAAGCTTGCGAGTTAGGGTGTTTCTTCCCCAACCTAAAACCTTGGCTGCATCTTGTTTGTGACCATTAGTATGGTTGAGTGCAGCCTCAAGTAGTATACGTTCAAACTCTGGTAGCGCATAAGTCAGCAGTTCTTTTTCTCCTGAATCAAGCGCACACTTCGCCCAATTAGCGAGCAGTTGTTGCCAGTTATCTCCAGTTCCAGAGGTTGTCACTACTTTTTCTTCTAGCAGCTCTGGGGGAAGGTCTGAAGGGAGAATTTCGCTGCCACTCGCCATCACGGTGAGCCAGCGACAAATGTTCTCAAGCTGACGCACGTTACCCGGCCAATTCAGCTGATTGAGCTTTAAAATGGTCTCAGGATGCAGTGTTTTCACTTCAACACCGAGCTCTTCGGCGGCTGATGCTAGGAAGTGATGAGTCAGCTTTTCAATGTCTTGTTTACGTTCGCGAAGTGCCGGGATATGGATTCGGATAACGTTGAGTCGGTGGAAAAGGTCTTCACGGAAGTCGCCTTCATGCACCAATCGTTCAAGATCTTGGTGGGTTGCGGCAACGATACGAACGTCAACCTTAACTGCTGAGTGCCCACCCACACGATAAAATTGACCATCGGAAAGTACTCGTAGCAGGCGAGTCTGAATATCGAGTGGCATGTCGCCGATCTCATCAAGAAACAGTGTGCCTCCGTTGGCCTGTTCGAAGCGCCCTTGGCGAACGCTGTTAGC
The DNA here is from genome assembly GCF_041504345.1 of Vibrio sp. BS-M-Sm-2. Taxonomy (NCBI): domain Bacteria; kingdom Pseudomonadati; phylum Pseudomonadota; class Gammaproteobacteria; order Vibrionales; family Vibrionaceae; genus Vibrio; species Vibrio sp. BS-M-Sm-2. The sequence continues at coordinate 1,775,870 of NZ_CP167894.1, read as the reverse complement.
ACCGGTAAAGGCGCCTTTCTCGTGGCCAAACAACTCAGATTCGATCAGATCCTTGGGAATTGCCGCCATGTTCAAAGCTATGAATGGCTTTTTAGCTCTTGGGCTGTGACGGTGCAAAGCGTGAGCGACTAACTCCTTACCAGTACCTGATTCGCCATTGATGAGTACTGAAATAGATGATCGAGACAAACGGCCAATAGCACGGAAAACCTCTTGCATTGCCGGCGCTTCACCGATGATTTCAGGCGCGTTGGTATCTTCGGCTACTTCACTGGCTTGCTCACGTTTCTGTTCTTGGCTGTGCGCGATCGCTCGCTCCACTAGAGTCAGTGTCTCATCAATATCGAACGGCTTTGGTAGATATTCAAAGGCGCCTTTTTGATAAGCATTTACCGCAGCATCAAGGTCTGAGTGCGCGGTCATGATGATCACGGGTAGGTCAGGGGAGCGTTGATGAACCTGATGCAGCAGCTCAATCCCATCAATGCCGGGCATGCGAATATCCGATACCAATACGTCAGGTGTCTCGCGCTCAAGCGCAAGTAATACGCTCTCAGCATCAGCGAATGTTTCACACTTTATATCCGCAGATGAAAGTGTTTTTTCTACTACCCAGCGGATAGAGCTGTCGTCATCGACGACCCAAACGTATCCCTTACTCATAATTCAATTCCTTTGCAGCCAAATCTATTGTGATAATCATTGTTGTTTTTATGATGTCTTTAATTTTTGTGTTACCGAGTTAAGCCTTTGATCTCGCAGTCCAATAGCGAGGTTCTTGTAACCTAAATCGGCAGGTAAATCGTGAATGTGGTGCTGCCCGGCCAGCTTTCAACATCAATTTTCCCATTGTGTTGATCGATCAGGTTTTGAGATATCGATAACCCTAAGCCTGTGCCACCCTCTCGACCGCTGACCATTGGGTAAAAAAGCGTGTCTTTTAATTCGTCGGGGATGCCTGGGCCGTTATCGCTGATCTCAATTCGAGCAGCGAGTTTGTGTCGCTGCCCATGAATGTTTGCTTGATGCACCGTTCTGGTGCGAATGGTGATTTTCCCTGATTCCTGAGTCTTTAGAATCTGCGCTGCGTTACTCACGATATTGAGCATCGCTTGTTCAACCTGTGCCGAATCCATCAAGATGTCCGGTAGGCTAGGGTCGTAATCTCGTTCGATGGCTAGCGTCGAACCTGATTCGAGCTCAACCAGTTGCCTTACTTTTTCGAGTATCTGGTGAAGGTTCTCTTCTGATTTGGTTCCTGGCTTTTGCGGGCCAAGCAGGCGATCGACTAAAGCGCGCAAGCGGTCGGCTTGCTCAATAATGATCTGGGTGTACTCATTCAGAGACTGATCAGGGAGCATCTTTCCAAGTAGTTGCGCAGCACCTCTTAAACCACCCAATGGGTTCTTGATCTCATGTGCTAACCCACGCACCAGCAGCTTAGCCGCTTGTTGTTGTGCGTGTTGGTTAAGCTCTTGGCTGAGTCTTCTTTGTTGGTCAATCTTGCGCATCTCAACCAATAACAGCGTTTCACGTTGCCAAGAGATTGGGCTAACCGTCACCTCAAGCATCAGCGGGCGGTTATCAACGACGAAGGTCACGTCACTGTCGGTAATGCTCTGGCCGCTTTGTAGAGGTTGAGTTAGAAGTGCTAAGTCGAGCGAGGCGTGTTGGATAAGTTGGCTCAGTGGATGATCAACGATGCGTCGCGCGCTCTGTGAAAAGAGTTGTTCAGCCGCCGGATTGGCGTAGCGGACATACAGTTGCTCATCGAGCATCAATGTCGAAGTCACCATATTGTCGAGAATGGCGCTGGAAAGATGATGTGTATCTATGCTGTCGCTTTTGGCTGATCGATTCACTATTTCGTCCTTGAATTGGTGCTTTTCCCACTGCACCAAATTGGTGCGCAGCTAAGTTCAAGTATGGCGCATATCAACCAGAAGCTAAAGATAATTCATTAGAGTCGCTGAAAGCTGCTTCGATTTGGTGAAAAGTAGAGGTAATCCAGTCTCTTTTAACACATTGGCCTACTTGAGCGTCGCTCGATGTAAATACACGGTGACTGGACTAGTAGATGCAATAAGCTTGCCGCTTCTATGTGCTTGAATTGCAATGGTGTGAGTACCTCGATCGATACCTTTTAATTCCCAAATAGGTTGGGTCTGTGGGGCGCCATAACGACGGCCATCGAGTATCAATTGTAATTGCTCCCCGATACCAAGTTTTCGGTTGAGATCTATCTGAATCGGGATTAAGCCGCGGTTGCTATGAATGGTTTGATCATGAACTGGAGTCAGCATGGTGAGGGCTAATTGAGTGGGGACCTCACGTTTTGTGGTTTCTGTTTTTGCCTGATTTTTAGCTGGCGTTGCCGTTTTAGTTGTAGGTAAAGCAGCGGTGTCTACCGGAGTTGAGGCCTCAAATTTAGGGGCGGATGCTGAAGCTTGCACATCTGGCAGGCGAAGAGCCTCGGCATCTTGAGCGCTAGGGTTATCACTAAAGTGGAGCACGCCATCCTCATCCACCCAGGTATACACCGTTTGAGCAGAGCACGAGAGCGCGACTGTTAACCCGATCAGTAACAGTATATTTTTCATATCTTTAGCCTCTTTGTCACCACTAGGTGATTTCACGTTTGGCGTTGGTTTTGTTATTGATTTTATTGGTTTTGATTTTATTGTATTTAGCGCGACAGCCTCTGAGGGCTTTTGTTAAATACCAATCACAGTAAGTTAATGCTCAGAAATAGCGCAGGAAAAAGGCTTGAAAACGAGGCAGGTTTTTTCGATAAGTAGTTATTCTACAATCAAAAAACCTAACGATGTTATCGAGTGTTTTAACAAGCTAGGCTGAGTAGTTATTTGCTACGATTGGTATCTAGTATGGTACGAGGAGGGGAGCGTCGAGAGAATATAAAAAAGGCCCGCCTGCGAGGCGAGCCTAATATTTAGTCAGCGATTCTTACAAGATTGCAGTAAGAAATGGCTTATCTCTACAGGAGATTAAACTGAGTAGTACAGTTCAAACTCAAGTGGGTGTGTAGCCATGTTCACGCGTTGTACGTCGTCAGATTTCAGAGTGATGTAAGAATCGATGAAATCGTCAGAGAATACGCCGCCAGCTGTTAAGAACTCACGGTCTTCGCTAAGCGCTGCTAGAGCTTCTTGTAGAGATTCTGCAACTGTTGGGATTTCAGCTGCTTCTTCTGCAGGAAGGTCGTATAGATCTTTATCCATAGCTTCGCCTGGGTGAATCTTGTTCTTGATACCGTCAAGGCCAGCCATAAGCATTGCTGAGTAGCATAGGTATGGGTTCGCTGCTGGGTCACCAAAACGTAGCTCGATACGACGTGCTTTAGGGCTTGGTACTACTGGGATACGGATAGAAGCAGAGCGGTTACGTGCTGAGTAAGCAAGCATTACAGGTGCTTCGAAACCAGGTACAAGACGCTTGTACGAGTTAGTTGATGGGTTAGCAAACGCGTTGATTGCACGAGCGTGCTTGATTACACCACCGATGTAGTAAAGCGCCATTTCAGATAGGCCGCCGTACTTATCACCAGCAAACAGGTTAACGCCGTCTTTTGCTAGAGATTGGTGAACGTGCATACCAGAACCGTTGTCACCAACTAGTGGCTTAGGCATGAATGTCGCTGTTTTACCAAATGCGTGAGCAACGTTGTGTACAACGTACTTGTAGATTTGAGTTTCATCAGCTTTCGCTGTTAGCGTGTTGAAGCGAGTTGCGATTTCGTTTTGACCCGCAGTTGCTACTTCGTGGTGGTGAGCTTCAACTACTAGGCCCATCTCTTCCATTACTAGACACATTGCTGAACGGATGTCTTGAGATGAATCTACAGGAGCTACTGGGAAGTAACCGCCTTTAACGCCAGGACGGTGACCTTTGTTACCGCCTTCGATGTCAGAACCTGTGTTCCAAGCTGCTTCTACGTCATCAATCTTGAAGAAAGAACCAGACATGTCGTTTGAGAACTTAACGTCGTCAAATAGGAAGAATTCTGGCTCTGGACCAACTAGAACTGTGTCTGCGATACCTGTAGAACGTAGGTATTCTTCAGAACGTTTAGCGATAGAGCGTGGGTCACGGTCGTAGCCTTGCATTGTTGCAGGCTCAAGGATGTCACAACGGATGTTTAGCGTTGCGTCTTCTGTGAATGGGTCCAGTACAGCAGATGCTGCATCTGGCATCATTACCATGTCAGATTCGTTAATGCCTTTCCAACCAGCTACTGAAGAGCCGTCAAACATTTTGCCTTCTTCGAAGAAGTCTGCATCAACTTGGTGAGAAGGAATAGAGATATGCTGCTCTTTACCTTTTGTATCAGTAAAACGTAAGTCGATAAATTTAACTTCGTTCTCTTGGATCAGGGATAGTACATTTTCTACTGACATCTTGGATAACCTCCAGTGTTATTAATTCGGTATTAGCTCGATTCGGTTGAAACTAGCATTGATTAATGTCTATAAGTGCATTAATCGATGCTGATTTATCTATAGCCAAAAACGTGCCAAAAAAATTATTCCATTAATTTCAATGATTTACTTGTTTTTCAATTTTGCCTAATCTGGTTTTTGCACCAAAATGATCTCTGGTTGCACTTTATTGGTGCAAGTGTTTGTCTGTGCACCAATATGAGACAATAAGCGAACACCATTCAGCAATGAATTGCCTAAGTTGTCAATCCACTTTTGTCATTTTGCCGGAGATTTGGCTCGCCACTCGCCGGTGATGCTTTTTTAGAGTCCTACGAATTTGGCTGCTCAACACTGTACTGAATCAAAGTTAAGCGGATATGAATCGCTAATAAAGAAAAAAGCCTTGGTTCAGATCACATATTTCTGGGTTTTTGTCTAGAATCTGGTATATTATTGACCGTTTTTTAAATCAAGCTAGCGGTTATTATCCAAACTTTTGAGATAAGTGACGGCTACTTTTATGAGTGAATCGAGAATCCATGTCTACTCCACAGATTGATAAGTTAAGAAATATCGCGATCATCGCGCACGTTGACCACGGTAAAACGACTTTGGTTGATAAACTGCTACAACAGTCAGGCACTCTTGAGTCTCGTGGTGAAGCTGAAGAGCGTGTCATGGATTCGAATGACATCGAAAAAGAGCGTGGCATTACCATTCTTGCTAAGAACACAGCAATCAACTGGAATGATTACCGCATCAACATCGTAGATACTCCGGGACACGCGGACTTCGGTGGTGAAGTTGAGCGTATCATGTCTATGGTTGACTCTGTTCTGCTTATCGTTGACGCAGTTGATGGCCCAATGCCTCAAACTCGTTTCGTAACGCAAAAAGCATTCGCACACGGTCTTAAGCCAATCGTTGTAATCAACAAGATTGACCGCCCAGGCGCTCGTCCTGATTGGGTTATGGATCAAGTATTCGACCTTTTCGACAACCTAGGTGCTACTGATGAGCAACTAGACTTCACAGTTGTTTACGCTTCAGCTCTAAACGGTTGGGCAACAATGACTGAAGGCGAAACTGGCGAGAACATGGAACCATTGTTCCAAGCTGTTGTTGATACAGTAGACGCGCCTGCAGTTGACCTTGACGGCCCACTACAAATGCAAATTTCGCAACTTGATTACAGCTCTTACGTAGGTGTTATCGGTGTTGCTCGTGTTACTCGTGGTTCTGTTAAGCCAAACCAACAAGTAACTATCGTAAATGCAGAAGGCAAAAAACGTAACGGTAAAGTAGGTACAGTTCTTGGTTACCTAGGTCTTGACCGTCACGAAGTTGAGCAAGCTAACGCTGGCGACATCATTGCAATCACTGGTCTTGGTGAGCTGAAAATTTCAGACACTATCTGTGACGTAAATAATGTTGAAGCAATGACTCCGCTTTCTGTTGATGAACCAACAGTAACAATGACGTTCCAAGTAAACACTTCTCCGTTCGCGGGTAAAGAAGGTAAGTTCGTTACTTCACGTAACATCCTTGAGCGTCTAGAAAAAGAACTAGTACACAACGTTGCACTACGTGTTGAAGAAACTGATAACCCAGATCGTTTCCGTGTTTCTGGTCGTGGTGAACTTCACCTATCTATCCTGATCGAAAACATGCGTCGTGAAGGCTTCGAGCTAGCTGTATCTCGTCCAGAAGTTATCATCAAGAAAGACGAAGATGGCAACCTAACTGAACCGTTTGAAACTGTGACTATCGACGTGCTTGAAGAGCACCAAGGTGGCATCATGGAAAACATCGGTCTACGTAAAGGTGAGCTAACTGATATGTCTCCAGATGGCAAAGGCCGTGTTCGCATGGACTTCATGATGCCTTCTCGTGGTCTTATCGGTTTCCAAACTGAGTTCCTAACTCTAACGTCTGGTTCTGGTCTTCTTTACCACTCATTTGATCACTACGGTCCTCACAAAGGCGGCGTAATCGGTCAACGTAACAACGGTGTTCTAATCTCGAACGCGACTGGTAAAGCACTGACTTACGCACTATTCAACCTACAAGAACGTGGTCGTCTATTTGCTGAGCACGCAGATGAAGTATACGAAGGTCAAATCATCGGTATTCATAACCGTTCAAACGACCTAACAGTAAACTGTCTGAAAGGTAAGCAGCTAACGAACGTTCGTGCATCAGGTACTGATGAAGCACAGGTTCTTTCGCCACCTATCCGTCACACTCTAGAGCAAGCTCTTGAGTTCATCGACGAAGACGAACTAGTAGAAGTAACGCCTGTAAGCATTCGTATCCGTAAGAAACTTCTTACTGAAAACGAACGTAAGCGTGCAGCACGTCCAGCTAAGGCTTAATTGCCAGCTGACTAGCTTCTAGCTAATTAAATAAGAAAGCCCTGAGTAGCCAAGCTGCTCAGGGCTTTTGTTTTTTAGTTAGCTAAGATACGAGTAAACGAGATGCGGGATACGAAGAGTGTGTTCGATATCTACTTAGCGAATCGTCCTTCCAGAATTGAGGAGCGAAATATCTGGAATCTAGCTTTTGATTCCTAGGTGACTTTCAGCGAACTGAACTCGCTCAGCGACCGACATAAAGGGCACTTCAACTACCTTATAACCTAGCTCTCGATAGACTTTGACCAGCGAGTGGTGAATCGCTAATGCTTCTTCAAATGGGTAAGGGCGCACTTCATCTTGAACATAGATGGAAGCCTCAGGGCAACAGAACAACACTTGAGGGTGATAGCCTTGGCTCGCTTCTCGGTAGTTCTCAGTAACCTCAAGGCTGGCCTGGGACAAGTAACCGCAGATGTCGGGAATAGCGCGATCGAGAAACGCAATCGGACGTTGATTGGCTTGGTCTTTTTGTTCGCTCATGACGGTTAAACATAGGCGAGCAAAGCCCGGAAGGTTTAACCAAGGTAAGATACCGTTCTCAAGTTGGCTCTGCTGTTCGATTAACTGGCGAGAGGACTCAGCGAAGGTTGGGTAACCCGCATCTCCCAAGGCATTAATTAGTGTGGTCTTTCCGGCGCCAGGGCCGCCAGTAATAATGATTGGGTTCATACGGGCTTATCTTTATTTGTGTCTACGGGCGTTATTTCTGGTTCAGTTGAGCTAGGAACTTATCCGATTCTGCTATTGCAGCATTCATCTGTTTGATCGCGTAGGCGATGTCTTTTTCTAAGCTCATAAATTCACCCTGCAGTGAACCCACAGCACTCGCATTGAGGTTGTGCTTCAAGTAAAGCGTGTTATCGCGAAGGGTATTGAGCACGGGATCCATTTTCTTCTCGGCGCGCTTCATTGCTGACAGCATCGTTTGGTAAGACGATTTGGTTTCACGCAACTTTTGCTCACTCGAGCGGCGCAGTGAATCACTGGTGTAGAGATCTAATTCATTCTGCCACTCTTCAAACAGCGCATCTGACACATCTTCGATCGCAGCAATACGATCACTGACATTTTGCGCGGCTTTCTCACTGTCTTGGTATTTATCGTTGATCTGGTTGTACATGTCTTCAAGGTCGCCACCACTGAAGTTAGTCAGGCTGCTGAGTGCTTCAAGTGCGCTGGTAAACTCTTCCTGAGCATCCTGCTGCGACTCTTTAGCGTCTTCTACTCTATCGACCATGATGTCACGTTTGTGGTAGCCCACCTGTTCCATTGCAGAGTAATAAGCGGATTGGCATCCAGTAAGAGTAAAAATAGAGAGGACTATAACTATTAAATAAGGCATCCTAGTTTCCTATAGTTAAGTAACGGAATATTAATTAGGACTATGAACGAGTTACAAGGGAGTTACAAGTTGAAGATAAAAAAGGTCGGCACACTCAGTATTCAGTTTTCTCGCTATCTTTTAGCGCGAATGACGCACGATAGAGTGAATGTGAATGCGGGCTACTTGGCGTACATTACTTTGCTCTCGATCGTTCCTATGCTGACGGTATTGCTCTCTATCTTGTCGTCATTCTCCATCTTTGCTGATGTTGGTATCGTGATTCAAAACTTCGTTATTACCAACTTTGTTCCGGCATCTGGGGATGCAGTACACGGCGCATTGTTGGAGTTCGTTGCCAATACCGGCAAGATGACGGCGGTAGGTAGTGTGTTCTTATTCATTGCAGCGCTGATGCTGATTTCGAATATTGATAAGAACTTAAACTACATCTGGCGAGTAACGGAAAAGCGTCGTGCGGTGCTGTCTTTCTCTATGTACTGGATGGTGCTCACGCTTGGACCAATTCTAGTGGGAGCGAGTATTGCTGCAACGTCTTACGTGACCTCATTGAGCTTGCTGCAAAATGAGGTGGTGTCTGGTGCTTTTAATACCGTAATTCGCAAACTTCCTTTGATTCTCTCTTTCTTTGCGTTTTTCGGTCTGTATCTGCTGGTTCCCAACAAAAAGATACACTTTTCTCATGCAGCTGCAGGTTCTCTAGTGGCGGCTCTGCTGTTTGAATTAAGCAAGAAAGGCTTCGCGGCCTACATTACTCAATTCCCTTCTTACCAGTTGATTTATGGTGCATTGGCGGCAATTCCAATTCTATTTGTCTGGGTTTATTTGTGCTGGTTGATCGTGCTGGTTGGTGCTGAGGTGACGGCCGCATTGGGTGAGCAGGAACAGTGGAGTGACCCGAAAGAAATGGTACACTCGTCGGATAAAGACAAAATCACAGAGCAAGGAAACAACAGTGATAGCACTGATCCAGAGAGTAAGTGAAGCTGCCGTCCGTGTTGATGGCGAAGTAGTTGGTGAGATTGAGCAAGGCTTATTGGTTCTGTTAGGCGTAGAAAAAGGTGATGATGAAGCCAAAGCCAAACGTTTGATGGAACGAGTAACCACTTATCGTGTCTTTGGAGATGAAGACGATAAAATGAACCTCAACGTGAAGCAGGTAGAAGGTAAGGTATTAGTGGTGTCTCAATTCACTCTGCCAGCCGATACCAAAAAAGGGACTCGAGCAGGGTTTTCTCGTGGTGCTCACCCAGAAGATGCTGAGCGTCTCTACAACTATTTCTCAGACCAATGTGAATCAGTGTTGCCAACGGAACGTGGCCGATTCGCAGCCGACATGAAAGTGTCTTTGGTTAATGATGGCCCAGTGACATTCTGGCTGCAGGTTTAGGCTTAAAGGAATAAGCATGTTTAAACTCATAACACCGACCACCGAAAATCAGCTAAACAAGTATTACCATTTTCGTTGGCAGATGCTCCGTGAACCTTGGCGAATGCCGGTAGGTTCAGAGCGCGATGAATACGACCCAATGAGTCACCATCGCATGATTGTTGATGGTCGTGGTCGCCCGATGGCGATTGGTCGCTTGTATATCACCCCAGATTTAGAAGGTCAGATCCGCTACATGGCGGTGAAGAACTCTCGCCGAAGCAAAGGTATGGGCTCATTGATTCTAGTCGCACTTGAGTCATTGGCTCGCCAAGAGGGCGCTAAGCGCTTGGTGTGTAATGCACGTGAAGATGCGATCTCATTCTATGAGAAGAATGAATTTGAACGTCGCGGTGAGATTAATGACCAACGTGGCCCTGTACGTCACCAACAGATGGTTAAGCACCTTGACCCAATGGCAGATGTTCTGCGTAAGCCTGAGTGGTGTAATGAGCTGCAGCAGCGCTGGGAACATCAGATCCCGATCAGTGACAAGATGGGCATCAAGATTAACCAATACACGGGTTACCAGTTTGAGTGTAGTGCTCAGCTGAATCCTAACTTGAACCCGCATAACACCATGTTTGCAGGCTCCGCCTTTACCTTAGCGACCTTAACGGGTTGGGGTATGACTTGGTTACTGATGAAAGAGCGTGGCCTGACAGGTGATATCGTGCTGGCAGACAGTAATATTCGTTATCGTCACCCGGTTGAGCAAAACCCAGTGGCCTCTACCTCATTGGATGGGATCAGCGGTGATTTAGACCGCCTCGCGTCGGGCAGAAAGGCACGTATCATCATTCATGTGACTATTAACAGTGGTGATGTGGAAGCGGTAGAGTTTACCGGAACCTACATGTTGATCCCCGACTATAAAAAGATACTCTCGACAGATTCAAATGGGAGCGAATAGCTAACACCGGTAATACTGTAAAGATTGACTGAAAGCGCTACTCCTGAGGAGTGGCGCTTTTTTGTTGGCAGTCGTTAATCTCAGAATACTCAGCTTGGGTGAGCTTGCCTGAGATTTGATGGCATGTGTCCGATAGGGTAATCGATAGGGTGTGTTGCTCGGCTTTAAGTAAGTCGAGCTCTCCAGACACCTCACCATTGAGCGTTTGAATCCTTTTTTCGCCTTGCTCTGCTGCCGATGCACCAATAATGTGCATCGGTTCGAGAGTGAAGCGTCCACGGTCAAAATTCGCATTGAGCTCTGGGATTTCAAACACGTTATCAGTCGATGTTTCAGAAAGCTTGTCGTTAAAGGTCATCACACCTTGGCGAACGCTGCCTTTGAGTTGTCCTGTGGTTGAATAGCCGAGCATCAGTGAATCGCCGTATAACCCAGCGGCTTGAAGTTCGAACTCGCCATAACCTGTTGCATCGAGCGGTAATTCAAGTTGTTGCAGCATGGGTGCTATCGGTAACCCATCGGCAGAGATATCTAAGCTCCATGGCTTGCTGATTTGGTTAAAATCGAGTGTTGCATTGGCTTCAATATAGCCATTCCTAAGTGGCGCAAACAGACGTGTCAGCGTCCATTTCCCTTGTTCGCTATTCATCTCAACCACCGGCTGTGCGCTAACAATGTTTTGGTAACTGGCATCGTTTGCGCTCGCCATCAATTTGCCTTGCCATAAGCCCAGTTTTCTATCTTGCAGAAATTGAACCTTATGCCCTTCGACATGTAACCCTGAGGCCTGCCAGTAAGGCTTTTGTGCGAGTTGGATGAGTTGACTGCGTTCTATGTTAAGTCGGCTAATCTCGACGCTCTGGACCTGTGTGAGCCAAGGTAATAGGCGAGCGGCGGCTAGAGGGTTATCTTGGTTTTCAGTGACCCATTTTATGCCTTGCAGGTCGAGCTGCTCTAATTCAATGCTGCTAGGGGTGACTTCGCCATTGAGTTGTACAGTGCCCTGCAGGAATTGAGTATAGAAATCTTCGATTAGAATCTGGTTTGGCTCTAGGCTTAGCTTGATATTTGGCTCGATGAACATGTCATCATCAATGGTCACTCCTTCTGCTTGCAGAGAGAAAATGGCTTTCTGCTGCTTCCATAGTTCAAAGGGCAGTTGGATATTTTCTAAAGAGGCATCAAAGGCTGCGAGGTGACCATCTTTCCACTCTACGTCGCTACGCAGAATATCTAAGCTGTTGATGTGGTTGATCTGAATACCTGCCACATTCCACTCTTTATTCAGTAGACTTTGAGCTTGTTTTTCGTTTAATCGCAAACTATCTATTGTCACATTCACCAACGACCAATCATGTTGATATTGTTCAGCTTGTCCGGAGATTTTGGCGCCACGCCAATCAAATGAAGCACCATAAAGGGTGCTGTCACTCGGCTTGAGATCTAGGTCAATCAACAGATTATCGAATGCTTCACCTTGCCAATACAGTTGTGAGGCAGAGAGTTGGGTTTTTCCATAAGGTAGCAGTGAGTTGTCGTCTTCCCATTTTGGTGCGGAGATCTGAAGGTCGATGCCTCGCGCATTAAAGTCTGGGGTCGAGAAATCTAGATTATTGATCGCCAGCTGACGCAGCTTGAGGTTTGGTTGGGTAAACACTGATGTGAGTGTTGTTAGATCGTCGGCTTCTAACTGTAGTCCGCTGATCAACACAGAGTCTAAAACCAGTTTGGCTTCAAGGAGAGAGTCTGGGCTGAACCAAAGATCGATCTTGTCGATATATAGAGGTGTCTGTTTTTCGGGTTGGCTTTGGGTTATGCCCATTAAGGTGATGTGATAAGGCGCCTGATAACCCACATCTTCAATGAACACAGGTTGTTCAATCGTATGTTTGATAAAAAAGTTAGCAACATCCGCACGGTATTGGGTCTGCAGGCTTAATAGCAACGCTGCGATAGTTGCAACGGCGATAGCCAACACAATGCCGAACACCATCAATACCTTTTTCATTCCTTGAAAGCCTTAAATTTCAATAGTCTCAAAATAGAGTGGAACAAAAAGAGTCAGGCAGCAACAAAAAAGCCCCTCAAAAGAGGGGCTTGCTACAAAAATATCATTTTAAATTGGGCGTTTGCTTTTGGCTAAGCCCGAGCAGATGATTGGATTAGTCCAGTTGTGGGCCTGCCGCAACCAGTGACTTACCTTCAGCGTTGTCCGTGTACTTATCAAAGTTGTTGATGAAGCGCTCTGCTAGATCTTTCGCTTTGCTTTCCCATTGTAGAGGGTCAGTGTACGTATCGCGTGGGTCAAGGATCGCTGGGTCAACATCGTGCAGTGCTAGAGGCACTTCTAGGTTAAACATAGGGATAACCTTAGTCTCAGCCTTATCGATTGAGCCATCTAGGATAGCGTCGATGATGCCGCGAGTATCTTGGATAGAGATACGTTTACCAGTACCGTTCCAACCTGTGTTCACTAGGTAAGCTTCAGCGCCAGCCGCTTCCATACGCTTCACAAGTACTTCAGCGTACTGAGTTGGGTGAAGGGTTAGGAATGCCGCACCAAATGCCGCAGAGAAGGTTGGTGTTGGTTCAGTAATACCGCGCTCAGTACCTGCTAGTTTCGCAGTGAAGCCAGATAGGAAGTGGTACTTGGTTTGCTCTGGAGTCAGTTTAGAAACCGGAGGTAGTACACCAAATGCATCAGCAGTCAGGAAGATAACTTTTTGAGCGTGACCTGCTTTTGATACTGGCTTAACGATGTTGTCGATGTGGTGAATCGGGTAAGAAACACGAGTGTTCTCAGTTTTTGAACCGTCATCAAAATCGATAGAGCCATCGCCACGAACCGTTACGTTTTCTAGCAGTGCATCACGACGGATTGCATTGTAGATTTCTGGTTCTGCTTCTTTAGATAGACGGATGGTCTTCGCGTAACAACCACCTTCGAAGTTGAAGATACCGTCGTCGTCCCAACCGTGCTCATCATCACCGATTAGCTGACGTTTAGGATCCGTTGATAGAGTTGTTTTACCTGTACCTGATAGACCGAAGAATACCGCTACGTCGCCTTTCTCGCCGACGTTTGCGCTACAGTGCATTGAAGCGATACCTTGCAGAGGAAGTAGGTAGTTCATCATTGCGAACATACCTTTCTTCATCTCACCGCCGTACCAAGTACCACCGATGATTTGAACACGCTCTGTGAGGTTGAAAGCAACAAAGTTTTCAGAGTTTAGACCTTGCTTTTCCCAGTTAGGGTTCGTTGTTTTAGCACCGTTCATGACCACGAAATCAGGTTCGAACGTCGCTAGCTCTTCGTCAGTTGGACGAATGAACATGTTCTTAACGAAGTGCGCTTGCCACGCTACTTCTGTGATAATACGTACACTTAAGCGCGTATCTGGGTTAGCACCACAATAACCGTCAATGACAAACAGACGCTTGCCAGATAGCTGAGTTGTCACAAGCTCTTTCAGCTCACTCCATACTTCAGTTGTAATCGGTTTGTTATCATTTTTGCCCTGATCTGACCACCACATGGTATCGCGGGTCGTGTCATCTTTAACAATGTACTTATCTTTTGGTGAGCGGCCAGTAAAGATACCAGTGTCAACTGCAACCGAGCCTAGTTCCGTTACTACGCCTTTTTCGTAGCCTTCCAAACCTGGCAGTGTTTCTTCAACGAATAACTGCTCGTAGCTAGGATTACGAAGAACTTCAGTAACGCCAGTCAGTCCGTGCTTAGTTAGATCAATTTGTGCAGCCTTAGTATGTTCCATAACGGTCATAGGTGCTCCTTGTAGGATATTTTGTAGGGATTTTGTATTAATTTTTTATTGTTATCTGCTCACCATGCTAGCAACGAGACTCGGGGGAAACAGGGATACAGCTCAAAAAATATCCATATTAACCATGAGGTTTTAAGTGTCTCGTCACATATTGGCCTAACTAGTCTATCCTGTACGCAAACCTTTGCGCTAGGGGCGAGAACATTATTAATTGATTAAAATTAAGCGGTGATTTTATTACGAGATGTTACGGAGTTTGCGCTATTTTGATCACAAAAAAGGCCAGCTTAGCGCTGACCTTTTTGGGGTAAATTACGTGTTTTTGGTACGCTGTAAATTAATGAACCGTATTGCTGCCTTTATCTGCTGCTTCTGCGTACAGAGCATCAACATCGTTCTTGTCGAACGAGTAGTTTGTGCCACAGTAATCGCAGTGAAGACCAACGCTTCCTTCGGTGCTTAGGATGTCGTAGATCTCTTCTTGAGCAACGGTAATGATAGCAGCGCCACTTCTTTCGCGAGAGCACCCACAGAAGAACTGAACTGGTTGTGGTGTGAACAGTTGTACTTTTTCTTGGTTGTACAGGCGGTAAAGCAATTCGTTCGCTTCTAGAGAAAATAGCTCTTCGTTTTTAACGGTGTCTGTTAGTTGCTCTAGGTGCTCGAAGTCATCTGGCGAACCAGTGCCGTCTGGCATCACTTGTAGCAACATACCTGCAGCGTGTGCTTTACCTTCGTGCTCGCCAGTGCGCAGCCATAGACGAGTCTTAAGTTGTTCCGAGTTAGCGAAGTAGCCTTCAAGTACTTGGGCAAGCGTGTCACCTTCAAGACCAACGATACCTTGGTAACGCTCACCTTTCTTAGGATCGATGGTGATCACTAGGTGACCTTTACCCATTAGGTCGTGTAGACCTGCGTCGTCTGCGATATCGCCTTCAAAGCGAGCAACACCACGGATCTTTTGATCGTGATCGCCATTGATAACTGCTAGAGATACTGGACCGTCACCTTGCAATTGCATAGTGATAGATCCTTCAAACTTTAGGGTCGCAGTTAATAGCGTTGTTGATACCAGTAGCTCACCCAGTAGTTTTTGTACTGGCGCTGGGTATTCCTTGCTAGAAATAATCTGTTGGTACGCTTCATCCATTTGTACCAATTCACCACGTACTGATAGGTCTTCAAATAGGTAGCGATTTAAAACATTACTTGTAGACATTGGGTCTGCCATTTGGCTATTCCTTCTAGCTTATTGATGCTTGAACTTGATGATGTCACGACGTTGCTTCTTATCAGGGCGACGCTCTGGAGCTGGGTTATGAGCATTTAGTTTACGTTGTGTCGCAAACTCTTCTCTTTTTGCCAAGCTCTCGGTGGTTTCTTCATAGAGGGTTTGAGCAATCGGAGCTCCGCCACGATGGGCTGAGATTTTCTCGATCGTAACCGTCTTTTCTTCATTACCTTGGCGCAATGTAATCACAGCCCCAAGTTCGACAATTTTACTTGGCTTGCTGCGCTGACCATTATAGTGGACTTTGCCACCATCGACCATGTTACGAGCAATAGACCGAGTTTTGTAAAAGCGTGCTGCCCACAACCATTTATCGAGTCTGACAGCTTCATTAGAAGTTTTCATATAGGGCTGTGCCTTATTAAGTGAGAAATGAATGCGGTTTAACTGTAGTGAACAGTGCGCAACATGTTTTTGATGATGCTTATCACATTAGATAGAGGTTTTATGTGGAGGCGGTTAGCATTTTTTTCAAGTCATAATACAAAATAGCCATGTAATGCCGATTTATAGATTTGCTATGATATAGTTCAGGATCTTATGCTTAAATAAGCTCGGTATCGAACGAATGAATAAAAAAGCTGAAAGTTTAATAATTTACAGCGTTTGCCGTCATGAAAAGGGGCAAGGAAAGTGAACTTTTTAGAGCTCAAGAATCGCGTAGGAAGTTCTCCTGTGTTGAGCCGCTTGTTAGAGAACGGATTTGTAATCCAGCAGAAACTAAGTCTAGCGACGTGCTGTGTATTGATTGCAGCTTCCGCATGGATTTTAGGACAGCTTGCATGGTTTATTGAGCCTGCTGAGCACACAGTCGTGCCTTGGAAAGCAACAGCTTCATCGTCTTCTACTCCTCAATCGACCCTTGATATCTCTTCTTTGCAGCAGAGCAACATGTTTGGTGCTTATAACCCAACCACGCCCGCTGTAGTTGAACAGCAAGTTATCCAAGATGCACCAAAGACGCGACTGAACTTGGTTTTGGTTGGTGCGGTAGCGAGTTCAAATCCAAAATTAAGCTTAGCGGTGATTGCCAATCGCGGTACACAAGCGACTTATGGGATTAATGAAGAGATTGAAGGCACCCGAGCTAAGCTTAAAGCCGTATTAGTCGACCGCGTAATCATTGATAACTCAGGGCGAGACGAAACCTTGATGCTTGAAGGTATTGAGTACAAGCGTTTAGCTGTCTCAGCGCCTGCAGCACCTCGTAGTTCTTCTTCGGTTCGTGGTAATAACCCGGCTTCTGCAGAAGAGAAGCTTGATGAAATTAAAGCGAAGATAATGAAAGATCCGCAACAAATCTTCCAATATGTTCGATTGTCTCAGGTGAAGCGCGACGATAGCGTTATTGGTTATCGTGTGAGCCCTGGCAAAGATTCAGAACTTTTTAACTCAGTAGGGCTCCAAAACGGAGATATTGCTACTCAGTTAAATGGACAAGACCTGACAGACCCAGCCGCTATGGGCAACATATTTCGTTCTATCTCAGAGCTGACAGAGTTAAATCTCGTCGTCGAGAGAGATGGTCAACAACATGAAGTGTTTATTGAATTTTAAAACTTTGCGTCTAACGAAGGACGAAAGTGTAGGAGAAGTACGTGAAGCATTGGTTTAAGAAAAGTGCATGGTTATTGGCAGGAAGCTTGATCTGCACACCCGCAGCCATCGCGAGTGATTTTAGTGCCAGCTTTAAGGGCACTGATATCCAAGAGTTTATTAATATTGTTGGTCGTAACCTAGAGAAGACGATCATCGTTGATCCCTCGGTGCGCGGAAAAATCGATGTACGCAGCTACGACGTATTGAATGAAGAGCAATATTACAGCTTCTTCTTAAACGTACTAGAGGTGTATGGCTACGCAGTTGTTGAAATGGACTCGGGTGTTCTTAAGATCATCAAAGCTAAAGATTCGAAAACCTCGGCAATCCCTGTTGTTGGTGACCGTGATTCGATCACTGGTGATAGCGTAGTGACACGCGTAGTGACGGTTCGTAATGTCTCGGTTCGTGAACTTTCTCCTCTGCTTCGTCAATTGAACGACAATGCAGGCGCGGGTAACGTTGTGCATTACGACCCAGCCAACATCATCCTTATTACAGGCCGAGCGGCGGTAGTAAACCGTTTAGCTGAAATCATCAAGCGCGTTGACCAAGCGGGTGATAAAGAGATTGAAGTCGTTGAGCTAAAGAATGCTTCCGCGGCAGAAATGGTACGTATCGTTGATGCGTTAAGTAAAACCACAGATGCTAAAAATACACCTGCGTTCCTACAACCTAAATTGGTTGCTGATGAGCGTACCAATGCGATCCTTATTTCAGGTGACCCTAAGGTTCGTAGCCGATTAAGAAAGCTTATCGAGCAGCTTGATGTCGAAATGGCAACCAAGGGCAATAACCAAGTTATCTACCTCAAATACGCAAAAGCAGAAGATCTGGTTGATGTGCTGAAAGGCGTGTCGGACAACCTACAATCAGAGAAGCAGTCATCAACCAAAGGCAGCTCATCGCAACGCAACCAAGTAATGATTTCCGCCCACAGTGATACCAACTCTTTGGTTATTACTGCACAGCCAGACATTATGAATGCGCTGCAAGACGTGATCGCACAACTGGATATTCGTCGTGCTCAAGTATTGATTGAAGCCTTGATTGTTGAAATGGCAGAAGGCGATGGCGTTAACCTTGGTGTGCAATGGGGTAACCTAGAAACGGGTGCAATGATCCAGTACAGCAACACTGGTGCATCGATCGGTGGCGTAATGGTGGGTTTAGAAGAAGCTAAAGATTCTACTACAACCACCGCTGTTTATGACTCTGACGGAAAATTCCTACGAAACGAAACCACCACTGAAGAAGGTGATTATTCAACATTAGCCTCTGCACTTTCAGGTGTTAATGGCGCAGCCATGAGCGTGGTAATGGGTGACTGGACTGCCTTGATCAGTGCGGTAGCAACCGACTCCAATTCAAACATCCTATCTTCTCCAAGTATTACCGTGATGGACAACGGCGAAGCGTCGTTCATCGTTGGTGAAGAAGTTCCGGTTTTAACTGGCTCGACGGCGGGTTCAAGTAACGATAACCCATTCCAAACGGTTGAACGTAAAGAAGTGGGTATCAAGCTTAAAGTGGTGCCACAGATCAACGAAGGTGACTCAGTTCAGCTGAATATTGAACAAGAAGTGTCGAACGTATTGGGCGCGAACGGCGCGGTAGATGTACGTTTTGCTAAACGACAGCTAAATACGTCTGTGATTGTTCAAGATGGCCAAATGTTGGTGCTTGGTGGTTTGATTGATGAACGTGCGTTAGAGAGTGAGTCTAAAGTGCCATTCCTAGGTGATATTCCTGTTCTTGGGCACCTGTTCAAATCAACCAGTACTCAGGTTGAGAAAAAGAATCTAATGGTATTCATTAAGCCAACCATCATCCGTGATGGCATGACAGCAGATGGTATCACTCAGCGTAAATACAACTTCATTCGAGCTGAGCAGCTGTACAAGGCAGAGCAAGGTTTGAAACTGATGGCTGACGATAATATCCCGGTATTGCCTAAATTTGGCGCCGATATGAATCACCCGGCTGAAATCCAAGCCTTCATCGATCAAATGGAAACAGAATAATGGCTGAATTGGTAGGGGCGGCACGTACTTATCAGCGCTTGCCGTTTAGCTTTGCGAATCGCTACAAGATGGTGTTGGAATATCAGCACCCAGAGCGTCCGCCGGTACTCTATTATGTAGAGCCTCTAAAATCGGCGGCGATCATTGAAGTAAGCCGTGTTGTGAAAAATGGTTTCACGCCACAAGCGATCAGCGCCGATGAGTTTGATAAAAAGCTGACCGATGCGTACCAACGTGATTCTTCAGAAGCGCGCCAATTGATGGAAGATATTGGTGCCGACAACGACGACTTCTTCTCGTTAGCAGAAGAACTGCCACAAGATGAAGACTTGCTCGAATCGGAAGACGATGCGCCAATCATCAAGCTAATCAATGCGATGCTGGGAGAGGCGATCAAAGAAGGGGCTTCGGATATTCATATCGAAACCTTCGAGAAGTCACTGTCTATCCGTTTCCGTATTGATGGTGTGTTACGTGATGTGTTAGCGCCGAGCCGTAAACTGGCTCCGTTATTGGTTTCGCGTGTCAAGGTTATGGCTAAACTGGATATTGCGGAAAAACGCGTGCCACAAGATGGCCGCATCTCTCTGCGTATCGGTGGCCGAGCGGTTGATGTTCGTGTTTCAACCATGCCTTCTTCGCACGGTGAGCGTGTAGTAATGCGTCTGTTGGACAAGAACGCGACTCGCCTAGACCTGCACAGTTTAGGCATGACAGCAGAGAACCACGAAAACTTCCGCAAGCTTATTCAGCGCCCACACGGCATTATTTTGGTGACGGGTCCTACAGGTTCTGGTAAATCAACGACCTTGTACGCTGGCCTGCAAGAGCTCAACAGTAATGAGCGAAATATTCTAACCGTTGAAGACCCAATCGAATTTGATATCGATGGCATTGGTCAAACACAGGTGAACCCTAAGGTTGATATGACCTTTGCTCGTGGCTTACGTGCCATTCTTCGTCAAGATCCCGATGTCGTAATGATTGGTGAGATACGTGACTTGGAGACCGCGGAGATCGCTGTTCAAGCCTCTTTGACCGGTCACTTAGTAATGTCGACCCTTCACACCAATACTGCAATCGGTGCGATTACACGTCTACGTGATATGGGCATCGAACCCTTCTTGATCTCTTCTTCGCTGCTGGGTGTTCTGGCTCAGCGCTTGGTTCGTACTCTGTGTAACGACTGTAAAGAACCTTATGAAGCTGATAAAGAGCAGAAAAAGCTGTTTGGACTGAAGAAGAAAGAGAGTTTGACGCTTTACCATGCAAAAGGATGTGAAAGCTGCAGTCACAAAGGCTATCGAGGCCGTACCGGTATTCATGAGCTATTGATGATTGACGATTCGGTGCAAGAGCTGATTCACAGTGAAGCTGGTGAACAGGCAATTGAGAAAGCAATTCGTGGCACAACACCAAGTATTAGAGATGATGGCTTGAGCAAAGTTCTTAAAGGGGTAACGTCCCTAGAAGAAGTGATGCGCGTGACCAAGGAAGTCTAATATGGCGGCATTTGAATACAAAGCACTGGATGCCAAAGGTAAGAGCAAAAAGGGCTCGATTGAAGCGGATAACGCTCGTCAGGCTCGCCAACGCTTAAAAGAACAAGGCTTGATGCCGGTTGAGATGACCGAAGCTAAAGCGAAAACATCGAAAGGTGCTCAGCCATCAACCAGCTTTAAGCGTGGTATCAGCACACCAGACCTTGCTTTGATTACTCGCCAAATTTCTACCTTGGTGCAATCAGGCATGCCGTTAGAGGAGTGTTTGAAGGCCGTCGCTGAGCAGTCTGAAAAGCCACGCATTCGAACCATGCTGCTGTCGGTTCGCTCGAAGGTAACGGAAGGTTATTCGCTAGCGGATAGCTTGGCTGATTACCCGCACATCTTTGATGAACTGTTTAGAGCTATGGTCGCAGCTGGTGAGAAATCGGGTCACTTAGATGCAGTATTGGAGCGACTGGCTGATTACGCAGAAAACCGTCAGAAGATGCGCTCTAAGTTGCTGCAAGCGATGATCTACCCAGTTGTGCTGGTGGTGTTTGCGGTGACGATTGTTTCGTTCCTGCTGGCAACTGTGGTACCTAAGATTGTCGAGCCTATTATCCAAATGGGTCAAGAGCTTCCTCAATCGACACAATTTTTATTGGCATCGAGTGAATTTATCCAGAATTGGGGCATCCAATTACTGTTGTTGAGCATTGGTGTGATTGTGTTGATTAAGACCGCGCTGAAAAAGCCGGGCGTTCGCATGAGTTGGGATCGCAAGCTATTAAGCATTCCGCTGATTGGCAAGATCGCAAAAGGGATTAATACCTCTCGTTTTGCACGAACACTCTCTATCTGTACTTCGAGTGCGATTCCTATCCTTGAAGGGATGAAAGTGGCGGTAGATGTAATGTCGAATCACCATGTGAAACAACAAGTCTTACAAGCGTCAGATAGCGTGAGAGAAGGGGCAAGCCTGCGTAAAGCGCTCGATCAAACCAAACTCTTCCCTCCAATGATGCTGCATATGATCGCCAGTGGTGAGCAGAGTGGTCAGTTAGAACAAATGCTGACAAGAGCGGCGGACAACCAAGACCAAAGTTTTGAATCGACCGTGAATATCGCGCTAGGTATTTTCACACCAGCACTTATCGCTTTGATGGCAGGTTTAGTGCTGTTCATTGTGATGGCGACCCTAATGCCGATGCTTGAAATGAATAATTTAATGAGCGGCTAACTGATTGCTCATAAGACGTTAGTTTTTGGATTATCGAGAAGAAGGACATTATTACCTTCAACTCGCTGTCTGTAATTTGGAGAAAATAATGAAAAATAGAATGAAGAAACAATCAGGCTTTACCCTATTAGAAGTGATGGTTGTTGTGGTTATCCTTGGCGTATTGGCGAGCTTTGTTGTACCTAACCTATTGGGTAACAAAGAGAAGGCTGACCAACAAAAAGCCATCACTGATATCGTGGCGCTAGAGAACGCGCTCGATATGTACAAACTGGATAACAGCGTTTACCCAACAACGGATCAAGGTCTTGATGCATTGGTTTCTAAGCCAAGCAGCCCTGAGCCTCGCAACTACCGCGACGGTGGCTACATCAAGCGTCTGCCTAACGACCCATGGGGTAATGAGTACCAATACCTAAGCCCTGGTGATAACGGCACTATCGATATTTTCACTCTTGGTGCTGATGGCCAAGAAGGTGGTGAAGGTATTGCTGCGGATATCGGCAACTGGAACATGCAAGACTTTCAATAAGCTTCGGCTTGTTGTTGGTTGATACGTTATTGTCGCTTGATTCGTTATTGATGGTAGGACGTAAACAGATGGAGTCTACAAGGTGAAAACTAAGCAAACACAGCCAGGTTTCACCTTAATTGAGATCCTTTTGGTGTTGGTATTACTGTCAGTAACGGCAGTCGCGGTGATCGCGACCATTCCTACCAATAGTAAAGATGTCGCCAAAAAATATGCACAAAGCTTTTATCAGCGAGTTCAATTACTCAATGAAGAGGCGATTTTGAGTGGTTTGGATTTTGGCGTTCGTGTTGATGAAAAGAAATCGACCTATGTACTGATGGCGCTTAAGTCTGAAGGCTGGCAAGAAGTCGAATTTGAAAAAATTCCCTCTTTAACTGAACTACCGGAAGAGCTCGCATTGTCACTGACTCTAGGTGGTGGTGCATGGGAAGATGATGATCGGTTGTTCAATCCAGGAAGCTTGTTTGATGAAGATATGTTTGCGGATCTTGAAGAGGATAAGAAGCCGAAACCACCACAGATCTACATCTTGTCGAGTGCTGAAATGACACCGTTTGTACTATCGTTTTATCCTAATACGGGTGACACCATACAAGATGGTTGGCGTATTCGAGTGTTGGACAATGGTGTCATTCGATTACTAGAGCCTGGAGAAGAAGATGAAGAGGAATAACCGTTCTCCTTCTCGTTATCGTGGCATGACCCTTGGTTCTCGAGGAATGACGCTGCTTGAGGTCTTGGTTGCGCTCGCTATCTTTGCGACCGCGGCGATCAGTGTGATTCGTGCTGTCACCCAGCACATCAATACCCTCAGTTATCTAGAAGAAAAAACCTTTGCTGCTATGGTCGTTGATAATCAAATGGCCTTGGTGATGTTGCACCCTGAGAAGCTAAAAAAAGTACAGGGTACACAAGAGCTGGCTGGAAGAGAGTGGTTCTGGAAGGTTACGCCAATCGATACTAGCGATGACTTATTAAAGGCGTTTGATGTGAGTGTGGCAACCAGTAAACAAGCTTCTCCAGTGGTCACGGTGCGCAGTTATGTGGTCAAGTAAGAGCATGTCCGCCAATAAGCGTGTGTCTCGTACACAAGGTCTATCTTCGAGCGGGAGAGGCTTTACCTTAATTGAGGTTTTGGTCTCTATCGCTATCTTTGCCACGTTAAGCATGGCGGCTTATCAGGTAGTCAATCAGGTTCAGCGCAGCAACGAGCTTTCAATCGAGCGCAGCGCTCGTTTAAATCAACTGCAACGTAGCTTGGTCATTTTAGATAATGATTTTCGCCAGATGGCGGTGCGACAATTTCGTACCAACGGTGAAGAAACATCATCTAAGCTGATATTAATTAAAGAGTATTTACTGGATTCCGACAGCGTTGGCATCATGTTCACTCGCCTTGGTTGGCATAACCCACAGCAGCAGTTTCCTCGCGGAGAAGTCACCAAAGTGGGTTATCGCATTAAAGAAGAAACACTTGAGCGTGTGTGGTGGCGTTACCCCGATACCCCTGCAGGCCAAGAAGGTGTGATTACGCCTTTGCTTGATGATGTTGAAAGCTTGGAATTCGAGTTTTATGACGGAAGCCGCTGGGGTAAAGAGTGGCAAACCGACAAATCGCTACCGAAAGCGGTAAGATTAAAGCTAACCTTGAAAGATTATGGTGAGATAGAACGTGTTTATCTCACTCCCGGTGGCACGCTAGATCAGGCCGATGATTCTTCAAACAGTGACTCTTCAGGTAGTAATGAGGGGAATAATGACTCATCGAACTAACAAGCTTGCACGGACAAGGTCTACTATGGGTCGCAAGCAGCGTGGTGTTGCGCTGATCATTATCCTGATGCTACTGGCGATCATGGCAACTATCGCTGGCAGTATGTCGGAACGTCTGTTTACGCAATTCAAGCGCGTTGGTAATCAACTGAATTACCAACAGGCTTACTGGTACAGCATTGGTGTAGAAGCGCTGGTGCAAGACGGTATTAGGCAAAGCTACAAAGACAGTGATACCGTGAATCTAAGTCAACCATGGGCGCTAGAAGAGCAAGTATACCCATTGGATTACGGTCAAGTTAAAGGACGCATCGTTGATGCTCAGGCTTGCTTTAATCTTAATTCGTTAGCTGGGGTGGCGAGCACTTCAAGTAACCAGACACCTTATTTGATCACGGTTTGGCAAACCTTATTAGAAAATCAAGACGTTGAGCCTTATCAGGCTGAGGTTATCGCAAACTCAACGTGGGAATTTGTTGACGCAGATACCCGAACCACCTCTTCAGCGGGGGTAGAAGACAGCACCTATGAAGCGATGAAGCCATCTTATTTGGCGGCGAATGGCTTAATGGCGGATGAATCTGAGCTAAGAGCGGTTTATCAGGTCACGGGTGAAGTCATGAATAAGGTTCGCCCGTTTGTTTGCGCTCTGCCTAGCGACGATTTTCGCTTGAACGTGAATACACTCACGGAAAAGCAGGCACCTTTATTGGAGGCGATGTTTGCACCTGGCTTAAGTGAGTCAGATGCTAAACAGCTAATAGACAAACGCCCATTTGATGGCTGGGATACGGTGGATGCTTTTATGGCTGAACCTGCCATTGTTGGCGTGAGTGCCGAAGTTAGCAAAAAAGCGAAAGCGTATTTAACTGTAGATAGCGCCTATTTTGAGCTAGATGCAGAGGTATTAGTTGAGCAGTCACGTGTACGTATACGGACGCTTTTCTATAGTAGTAATCGAGAAACAGTGACGGTAGTACGCCGTCGTTTTGGAGGAATCAGTGAGCGAGTTTCTGACCGTTCGACTGAGTAGCGAACCACAAAGCCCTGTGCAGTGGTTAGTTTGGTCGACAAGCCAACAAGAAGTGATAGCAAGTGGCGAGTTGTCTAGCTGGGAACAGCTGGATGAGTTAACGCCTTACGCTGAAAAGCGCAGCTGTATCGCTTTATTGCCGGGAAATGAATGCCTAATTAAGCGTGTTGAGATCCCGAAAGGTGCTGCTCGCCAGTTCGATTCTATGCTGCCGTTTTTATTAGAAGACGAAGTCGCACAAGATATCGAAGACTTACACCTGACGATTTTAGATAAAGACTCAACGCACGCTACCGTGTGTGGTGTCGACCGCGAATGGTTAAAGCAAGCTTTAGACCTGTTTCGTGAAGCCAATATTATCTTCCGTAAGGTGTTGCCAGATACACTGGCCGTGCCTTTTGAAGAACCTGGCATCAGTGCATTGCAGATCGACCAGCATTGGCTACTGCGCCAAGGCAACTATCAAGCGGTATCGATCAGCGAAGCATGGTTACCGATGTTTTTGCAAAGTGATTGGGTGGTTGCTGATGACGAAGAGCAAGCGACGACTATCTTCAGCTACACAGCAATGCCGAGCGAAGACGTTCAACAGCAAAGCGGCGCGAATTGGCAGGCAAAGCCTGCGGAATTGGTGATGTCTTTACTGAGCCAGCAAGCGATCACAAGCGGCGTAAACTTACTGACTGGCACTTTTAAAACCAAATCTTCATTCAGTAAATATTGGCGCGTATGGCAGAAAGTAGCGATTGCTGCTTGTTTGCTGGTGGCTGTGATTGTGACTCAACAAGTGTTGAAGGTTCAACAATACGAAGCTCAAGCACAAGCTTACCGCATGGAGAGTGAACGTATCTTTAGAGCAGTGCTGCCAGGTAAACAACGTATCCCAACAGTCAGCTATCTTAAGCGTCAGATGAACGATGAAGCTAAGAAATATGGCGGCTCAGGCGATGGTGAATCCTTACTAGGCTGGCTAGCGTTACTGCCAGAAACGTTAGGGCAGGTGAAGTCGATTGAAGTCGAAAGCATTCGCTACGATGGCAATCGCTCTGAGGTTCGACTACAGGCGAAAAGTTCTGATTTCCAACACTTTGAGACTGCGAGAGTGAAGCTCGAAGAGAAGTTTACCGTTGAACAGGGTCCATTAAACCGTAATGGTGATGCCGTATTTGGCAGCTTTACTCTTAAACCCCATCAATAACCTGCGTAAGGAGATCAGTGATGAGAAATATGATTGAGCCACTCCAAGCGTGGTGGACTTCAATAAGTCAGAGAGAGCAACGATTAGTGATTGGTTGCTCAATTCTATTGGTGGTCGGTGTTGTTTATTGGGGGTTAATCCAGCCACTCAGTCAGCGAGTTGAACTTGCGCAGAGCCGTATTCAAAGTGAGAAGCAACTTCTAGCTTGGGTAACCAATAAAGCCAATGAAGTGGTTGAGTTGCGAGGCAGTGGTGGCATCAGTGCGAGCCAGCCTCTGAATCAATCTGTACCAGCTTCTATGCGTCGCTTTAATATCGAGCTAATACGCGTGCAACCACGTGGCGAAATGTTGCAAGTGTGGGTAAAACCTGTGCCTTTTAATAAGTTCGTTGACTGGCTAACATACCTGAAAGAAAAACAGGGTGTGGAGGTTGAGTTTATGGATATTGATCGCTCTGATAACCCCGGGGTTATTGAGGTCAACCGATTACAGTTTAAACGAGGTTAATGTGAAACGCGGTTTATCTTTGAAGTATGGCCTGCTCTTCAGTGGCATCTTTATCGTCTTTTTCTCAGTCAGCCTGTTGCTGCACTTGCCTGCCGCTTTTGCTCTCAAGCATGCGCCCGCTGTGCGTGGTTTAAGCATCGAAGGCGTTGAGGGCACCGTTTGGCAAGGTCGCGCTAACAATATTGCGTGGCAGCGTGTCAATTACGGCTCAGTGCAGTGGGACTTCCAGTTCTCTAAACTATTCCAAGCCAAAGCCGAGCTTGCGGTTCGCTTTGGTCGTAACAGCGATATGAACTTATCCGGTAAAGGTCGTGTTGGATATAGCATGAGCGGTGCTTACGCGGAAAATTTAGTCGCATCCATGCCAGCAAGAAACGTGATGAAATATGCACCGGCTATCCCAGTACCTGTTTCTATTGCAGGACAAGTTGAACTGACGATCAAACATGCGGTTCATGTTCAGCCTTGGTGCCAATCTGGCGAAGGTACGCTTGCTTGGTCTGGTGCAGCTGTCGACTCGCCAGTGGGTTCATTAGACCTCGGCCCTGTGATTGCGGATATTACCTGTGAAGACAACACCATTGCAGCTAAAGGCATCCAGAAGAGTGAGCAAGTGGACAGTGAGTTCTCAGCGAGCGTAACGCCAAATCAAAGCTACACCTCGGCGGCATGGTTTAAGCCAGGTGCTGAATTCCCATCAGCGATGCAGAGTCAGCTTAAGTGGTTGGGCAATCCTGATAGCCAAGGTAAGTACCAGTTTACTTATCAAGGTCGTTTTTAGCTAAACAGCTAAGGCTTACTAAATTACGAGATATAAAAAACGGGCACCTCATTGAGGTGCCCGTTTTGTTTGAATCGTCGAGAGTGACAGCGAGCAAGCTCGCCTAGTCTTTACCTTGTAAGATCTCTGCCCACGGTAAGTCAGCATCACCAAGCACAATGAAGTTCGGGTTCTCAAGCGTCTCTCTTTCATTATAAGAGAGCGGTTCCAGTTGAGTACTTAAGATGCGACCGCCAGCTTCTTCAACAATGCACTGCGTTGCCGCTGTATCCCACTCTCCGGTTGGTCCAAGGCGCAGATAACAATCCACAGCCCCTTCTGCTACTAAACATGCCTTAAGCGCTGCTGAGCCTAAAGGAACTAAATCATAATTCCATGCTGAGCTCATATGGCTAGTGATTCGATTGATGTCTTGGCGACGGCTGATCGCCATTGCGATTGACTGGTTTGGCAGCTCGTGACGATGCGTTTTAATTTTAACGCTGTCATTAAGGTCTGGGATCTTCCAAGCCCCTTTGCCACTGTAAGCGTAATAGCTCACGCCTGAAACGGGTGCATATACCACGCCCATTACTGGCTTGTTATGTTCAATTAGGGCGATAATTGTCGCGAAATCACCACTTCGTGCAATGAACTCCTGCGTACCGTCCAGTGGGTCAACTAACCAGTAGCGATTCCATTGAGAACGTTGCTCTAGGCTGATGTCTGCGGCTTCTTCAGACAGCACTGGAATGTCAGGCGTGAGCTCACTGAGCTTTTTCGAGATCAGCTTGTGTGCCGCAAGGTCGGCACTGGTGACTGGTGTGTCATCACTCTTAGTGAACTCTTCGTAATCTTTTTTCTCGTAGATCTCTAAAATCAGTTGTCCTGCAGAGCGAGCAATCTCAATGACAGAGGGTAGGAGGTGAGACAAATCTTTTGTTATTGGCATAAATATTCTCTTACTCTTCGAGTGATCCTGAATGTTCTAATTATTGGTTAAGACACGAAGGGTTAATAGTAGGGCGGTAATGCTGCGAGCCTCACAGAAATCGAGATGTGTTAACAGTTCTTCGGCTTGAGCCAGTGGCCAGCGCACAACGTCTAGTGGCTCAGGCTCATCACCTTCTAGCTTCTCTGGGTAGAGGTCTTCTGCGATAAATAGCGTCATTTTGCTAGAGAAGTAAGAGGGCGCAAGGATCACTTCTTTCAACGGAGTAAGCTTGTTGGCACCGAAGCCAATTTCTTCCTTGAGTTCGCGAACGGCGGCTTCGTTTGGCTGCTCTCCTGGATCGATAAGCCCTTTCGGAAAGCCAAGTTCATAGCGTTCTGTGCCTGCTGCGTATTCACGCACTAACAGAATATCGCCTTGTTCAGTAATCGGAACCATCATTACTGCGTTGCGGCCGCTAGGTTTCATACGTTCGTAAGTACGCTGTTCACCGTTTGAAAAGCGTAAATCGAGAGACTCGATCGAGAATAGTTTTGATTGAGCGACAGTTTGCTGAGCCAAAATTTCTGGCTTGGTCCTTTTTGTCATTGCGCTCGCTCCTCAGCTCATTGGAATTCTTTCTTATAAAGTCATTCTAATATAGGGGAAATGACGTTGAGTTCCTAGATCCGAGTTTTCATATCCTAGAATTATTAGAGCAGGAACCGATTGCGATCACTTGAATACCTTACTCTAAATGGTAACGCATCCGTCATTATTGGTATTGAAAGGGAAATATATTATTTGGAAGAGCTTCTGCTGTTTTAAACACAAAAAGGTTGATGCTTGCACATCAACCTTTTTATTGGATCTTTCACTTTTTATTGACTAAGACTGCATGAGTGCTTAGTCGTAAAAGAGCTTAGTAGTAAGAGTGCTCACCACGATCGTGCTCAGTTGCATCACGAACAGCAGTCAGTTCACCTTCGAATTGTTGAAGAAGTTCTTTCTCGATGCCTTCTTTTAGCGTTACATCAACCATAGAACAACCGTTACAGCCGCCACCGAATGCAACGATAGCAGCACCGTCTTCAGTGATTTCTACCAAGCTAACGTGACCGCCGTGACCAGCAAGCTGTGGATTCACTTGAGTTTGGATTGCGTATTCAACACGCTCTAGAAGTGGTGCATCGTCTGATACTTTACGCATCTTAGCGTTTGGTGCTTTAAGTGTTAGTTGAGAGCCCATTTTGTCAGTAACGAAGTCAATTTCAGCTTCATCTAGGAACGGTAGGCTTAGCTCATCTACGTATGCAGAGAACGCTTCGAATTTTAGCTCTGTGTCAGATGCTTCAATAGCATCTGTAGGGCAGTAAGAAACACCACACTCTGCGTTTTGCGTACCTGGGTTTACCACGAATACACGAATGTTTGTACCTTCAGGCTGCTGTGACAGCAGATTGGCAAAATGAGTTTGAGCTGTTTCTGTAATAGTAATATTTGACACGACGAATACCTGAGTAAATTTGTAGGCTATTAGCGCCATTCTACTCCTGTCAGTTTTGTAATTCAGCCCTTTTTTTGTTGGATTGCTGTACAAGTAGTGATTCACAGCTTTTATCCAGAGGGCTCAGGAGTGCGGCAGATGCAGTAAATATCAATCCTTTTAACGCCCACTTCAAGTAGTAATTGGCATAATTGATACACAGTACTGCCGGTGGTTACAACATCATCAATTATCGCGACGTGAGAAGGGACAGTTCCTTGAAAGTCTTGTTTTCGAAGCGTAAAAGCGCTCTTTAGATTAAGTAAGCGTGCGGATTTAGTCAGCCCTTGCTGAGAAGCGGTTGAGCGAATTCGACGGAACAGCACCTCATCTTTAACGCCAAGTTCTTGAGCTGTGTAATTAGCAAGCAGCTGACTTTGATTAAAGGCACGATGAATATATCGACGCCAATGCAGAGGTACGCTGGTGATCAGCGGAGCAGGGTGCTCGATACGTGAAGCCAATAACTTTGACAGATCGCGTGCAAACCAAAACTTATCGGCGTACTTCATTTGTTGAATGTAACGTGCTGTTGGAAAGGTGTAATCCCCAACGCAATAGAGACGATGCCAAGGTGGAGGTTGAGATAAACACTGTCCGCACTGCTCTACTGTGAGCAGTGTTTTTAAACCACATCGTTGGCAGCGAGGAACTGACTCAAAGAGATTAAGACAAGAATCACACCATCGAGGGTGAGCATCGCTATGCGACTTATCTAGCTTGCACAGGTGGCATTGAGGTGTGACCAGACGTGGTGTGTGTTTTTGTAGCCAATCAGATAACATAGCTCGTGATGCTTTTGGGTTAAGGTGTTCCTTTTACTCACCATACTGAAAAGCACAGATAATCGCCGATGAAAAAAGTAGGGAATATTGAGAATGAGTGACGGGTTATATTGGCATGTTTCTGGGCAAGGGCCTGATTTAGTACTGGTTCATGGCTGGGGAATGAACGGTGCGGTGTGGCAACAAACCGTTAATGTATTACAAGCTGATTTCCGAGTGCATGTTGTCGATTTACCAGGATATGGACACAGCGCACACTGCCACGCTCAAGATCTTGAAGAGATTGCTCAGCAGCTGTTGGCCGAAGCGCCTAAACAAGCTATTTGGGTGGGTTGGTCACTGGGTGGTTTGGTCGCAACGCACATGGCTCTCCATCACTCAGACTACGTGAGTAAACTGGTGACTGTCGCCAGTTCTCCTAAATTCTCAGCCTCAAAAGAGCCAGTGTTATGGCGAGGTATTCAGCCAAACGTATTAAGCGCATTCACCGAACAACTGGTTGAAGATTTCCAAACCACCATCGAACGCTTTATGGCATTGCAAGCTATGGGTAGCCCTTCAGCAAGACAAGATGTAAAACAGCTCAAGCAAGCGGTGCTGTCTCGCCCATTACCGAACCCTGATTCATTATTGGCAGGACTAAAGATGCTGTCGGATGTCGACCTGCGTGAACAACTGCCTGAGATTTCAGTACCAATGTTGCGCTTGTATGGCCGATTAGATGGATTGGTGCCAATCAAGGTTGCGAAAGACTTGGGCGCAGCCTTGCCTCATACCGAGCAATATATCTTTACTCAGTCTTCACATGCGCCGTTTATGACCGAAGCCGATGCCTTTTGCAGTGAACTGGTTAGCTTCGCGCAAAAATAATCGCTAAATTTATATCCGGCTTGGTCGATATATAAGCTAATACCAATCACAGTAAGTAAGTGTTCAAAAATAGCGTAGGAAAAAGGCTTGAGAACAAGGCAGAGTTTTTCGATAAGTAGTTATTCTACAATCAAAAAATCTAACGCCGTTATCGAGTATTTTAACAAGCTAGGATGATCAGTTATTTACTACGATTGGTATAACACCAACGTGTTGCTTGATACTCAGACCTAACTCTCTCCTGAGCTGATTGCGGTAAGTTGGGCTATGCCTGTTGTGCTGACTCACAGTACAACAGCGTTATAGCAATAACGATGGGCGATTCTTGAGGAGTTCGCGATGATTGTGTCACCTGCAACTGCAGTGAGTGTGCCACTTATCGCCCCGTCCGTTAATGTGCAAACAGAGCAAGTTGCGCGTGATAATAGAGTTCGAGAGCCTGTTGC
This sequence comes from Vibrio sp. BS-M-Sm-2, assembly GCF_041504345.1. Lineage (NCBI taxonomy): Bacteria > Pseudomonadati > Pseudomonadota > Gammaproteobacteria > Vibrionales > Vibrionaceae > Vibrio > Vibrio sp. BS-M-Sm-2. The sequence goes on along the minus strand of NZ_CP167894.1, from coordinate 1,743,518 downwards.
TCCCGCAGTAGCGTTGGCGAAAACCAATGCAGAGCGAAAGGTAAAGTCGGACGATAAGCGAAGGCAGCAGTCGGCTTGGGATCCTTCAGACCATCCTGGTTATGAAATGGAGAACGAGTCAGAGGCCAATTCGATTAGCCAAGAAGAGTCACAAGATCCTTTTGATAGGCTGTTCAGCTTGTTGGCACTGAGAACTTACAGTGCTGACCAAGGAAAGGGCTATACCATGCGTTTTCGCCTGCCAAAGCATGTTTTAGATGCGGCGATTCAGGAGGGACAGATGGAGAAACGACGTAAGGTCATAAAATATCATTATGGTCATGCTGTTGCGCCTCATGCTCCATCAGAGATGCTAGTTGTTTTGTAAAACGATCGTGTTGTGATTAGAACGCGCAGAATACAACCAAGCTTCTATGTCTTTTTTGAACACATAATAAAAACCTGCATACCCTAAGGGATGCAGGTTTTCTGTTTTAGGCGATTCAGTTTTTCAGATACGCTAACGGATTATTTTTTCGCTTTAGCAAAAGCAGCAGCGAATGCGCCACCCATTGCGGCATTTTTTTGTGGCTCTTCACGACGGCGTTGGCCACCTTGTGAATTTTGATTTGAGCGGTTTTGCGTGCGAGGTGCACTTGAACGTTGAGCACGGTTGTCTTGTCCCGGCTCGTCCTTCATACGCATGCTGAGTGCAATACGTTTACGCTGAACATCCACTTCCATCACCTTCACTTTCACGATGTCGCCCGCTTTAACCACTTCACGTGGGTCAGAGACAAAGCGATCGGTGAGCGCTGAAATGTGCACTAGGCCATCTTGGTGAACACCAATATCCACGAAGGCACCAAAGTTGGCCACGTTCGACACCACGCCTTCTAGAATCATGCCTGGTTCTAGGTCTGAAACGCTGTTTACGCCATCTGCGAAGGTTGCAGTCTTGAACTCAGGGCGAGGGTCGCGTCCCGGCTTATCCAGCTCCTTGATGATGTCGGTGACCGTTGGTACACCAAAGTTTTCATTGGTGTAATCAACCGCGTGTAAACCACGTAAGAAGTCGGTGTTACCCACCAGAGATTTGATGTCTTTTTGGTTTTTCTCAGCGATAGTTTTCACTACTGGGTAAGCTTCTGGGTGAACCGATGATGCATCTAACGGGTTCTTACCATCCATAATACGTAGGAAACCAGCACACTGTTCAAAGGCTTTTGGCCCCAAGCGAGCGACTTTCTTCAGCGTAGTACGTGCTTCGAAGCGACCATTCTCATCACGGAAATCCACGATGTTCTGAGCGATGGTGCTAGAAAGGCCAGCTACGCGAGTCAGTAGCGCAGCCGAAGCGGTATTCACATCAACACCAACCGCGTTTACACAGTCTTCGACAATCGCATCTAGGCGCTTAGCAAGCATAGTTTGGCTAACGTCATGTTGGTATTGACCCACACCGATCGATTTAGGGTCAATCTTCACAAGCTCAGCCAATGGATCTTGTAGACGACGAGCGATAGATACTGCACCACGGATCGATACGTCCATGTTCGGGAACTCTTTCGCCGCTAGCTCAGACGCTGAATAAACTGAAGCACCTGCTTCGCTAACAATAATTTTTTGCGCTTTTAGGTTGCCGCGCTTAATCACATCAGCCACAAAACTGTCGGTTTCGCGTGAAGCCGTACCGTTACCAATCGCAATCAGGTCAACGTTGAACTGACGAACCATCTGTTCAACAACGTGTGCTGATTTGTCGTATTGCTTTTGTGGTGGGTGAGGGTAAATAGTTTCTGTCGCTAGAACCTTACCAGTTGAATCCACAACGGCGATTTTTGAACCGGTACGTAAACCTGGATCTAAGCCTAATGTGGCACGAGGACCAGCTGGTGCTGCCATTAGCAGATCTTTAAGGTTGGTGGCGAACACTTCAATCGCTTCGATCTCAGCACGCTCTTTCATCGCGCCCATCAATTCGGTTTCCATGTGCATAGAAACCTTGATGCGCCATGCCCAGCTGATCACTTGCTTACGCCATGCATCCGCAGGTGCGCTGCTTAGGGTAATACCGTAGTGATCAGAGATGATGTTCTCGCAGTATGAACCACGTACACCTTCTTCTTGATCCGGGTCAGCGTTCATCGCCAGTGTTAGGAAGCCTTCATTGCGGCCACGCAGCATTGCAAGCGCACGGTGAGACGGTACTTTGCTAAGAGCTTCGTTGTGCTCGAAGTAGTCTTTGAATTTCTCACCTTCGTTCTCTTTGCCAGCCACAACACGAGCACCAAGCTCTGCATTACGGTTTAGGTGTTGACGAATCTTTTCAAGCAGGTTTGCGTCTTCCGCAATGCGTTCCATGATGATCGCACGTGCGCCATCGAGTGCAGCTTTGGTATCGGCAATGCCTTTATCGTTGCTAATGAAGTTCGCTGCTTCCGTTTCCGGGTCGTGCTGTGGTTCATTCCATAGCGTATCGGCAAGTGGCTCTAAGCCTGCTTCAATCGCGATCTGACCTTTGGTGCGGCGCTTTGGTTTGTAAGGCAGGTATAAATCTTCTAGGCGAGTCTTGCTGTCTGCCTGAGTGATATCACGCTCGAGTTCTGGCGTGAGTTTGCCTTGGTCTTGAATCGACTTAAGAATCGTTTGGCGACGATCGTCTAGCTCGCGTAGGTAAGAAAGGCGGCTATCAAGGTTACGTAGTTGGGTATCGTCTAAGCCACCCGTAACTTCTTTACGGTAGCGGGCAATAAAGGGAACGGTATTACCGTCGTCAATTAGGTTTACTGCGGCAGTGACTTGCTCAGAACGGACATTCAGTTCTTCAGCGATCAGTCGACAGATAGCTTGGCTCATCCGATGAATCTCTTATTTAATATCATGACAAATACATGGGGGTGAGCGTACGCTTTTTCTAGCTTGGACTGTGTAATTATCCTGTCAGAAGTCGAATTTCCGTTTGTGATACCCGCTTTGTGCGAGATCTCTTACAAGTGATGTGAGACTAAGTCACTTTAAACCGATGAAATCGTCTTAATATTAACTTAAGTTGCTGATTTTATTATGTTGAGTGTTTGCGGGTATATTTCTCACCTGAAATGTTTTTTGGGACTATCTAGGAAACTCGCTCAATTACCGTAATATTTAACTTGTCGACAGGGAGTTGGCAGGAACAGGAAAAAGCCTAATGGACTAGGTATCTTCAGGATGAAGATTTGATTACTTAGGATGAGTGGTCAGCAAGGAAGTTATAATCTCTGGATGAGATTCGCCAGTCAGGATGACAGGCTAGAATGGACACCGCTAGGATGGCGATGAACAAAAAGGAAATTGGTTAAAGGATTTAGCCACTATCAAGGAAAGATGCAGGGAGCACCTTATCTCGAAGAGATAAACAGTAGCCGGATTGCTGCGATAGAGACTTAACCCCGTCAGGCGAAAGCCTAGCGGGGTTTTCTTTTATCTGGCGTTTGTGATTTTGCCTGCTCGATCTGTGATGACCGGTTAATCACGCTATGAAATATGCAATGCGCAATAAGCCCTACGCGTTGTCTACGTAGTGAATCGCGTTAATGAACCACTCTTTGTCGCCTTCCGGTGTGGTTACCGTAAACTCCTCATCCACTTCTTTCTTGAGCAGAGCTCTAGCCATTGGCGAGTCGATAGAGATATAACCTTTAGCATCGCCGTAGATCTCTTCAGGCCCAACAATGCGAAACTTCTTAATTTCCCCATCATCATTCTCAATTTCGACCCAAGCACCGAAAAATACCTTACCTTCTTGTTGTGGAGAGTAATCCACGATCGTGACATCAGGTAGGAACTTTCTTAAGAAACGCACACGGCGATCAATCTGACGAAGCAAACGTTTATTGAAGGTGTAATCTGCGTTTTCTGAACGATCTCCAAGGCTTGCAGCCCAAGTGACTATCTTAGTAATTTCAGGACGCTTCTCGTGCCACAAGTGGTCATGCTCTGCTTTGAGCTTGTTATAACCTTCTCGGGTGATAAGTTTGGTTTTCATAAATCTGACTTAATGAAATGATGATCTAAGATAGAATATATAGAAAGGCAACATACGTTAACAATTATTTAGGCGACTTTTTCTCCAATAATGTTACATTTTTAATGTCTTATACCAATATACAATGTACCAAGAATGCTTAACCTTAGGTTTAAGCTTTAATAGGTGGAACCATTACATGCAAGAAAACTACAAAATTTTAGTGGTCGATGACGATGCTCGTTTACGTGCACTGTTAGAACGCTATCTGTCAGAGCAAGGCTTTCAAGTGCGTAGCGTGGCAAACAGTGAGCAGATGGACCGCCTGTTAACCCGTGAAAATTTTCACTTGATGGTATTGGATTTGATGTTGCCGGGCGAAGATGGTCTATCTATTTGTCGCCGTCTACGAAACGCAAACAACTCGCTACCAATCCTGATGCTTACTGCAAAGGGTGATGAAGTGGATCGTATTGTGGGCTTGGAAGTGGGGGCTGATGATTACCTGCCAAAACCATTTAACCCACGTGAACTGCTTGCTCGCATTAAAGCGGTACTGCGTCGCCAAGTAATTGAAGCACCAGGCGCGCCAAGTACAGAAGAGTCTGTGGTTGAGTTTGGTGAGTTCCGCCTGAACCTAGGTACACGTGAAATGTTCCGTGGTGAAGAGCCAATGCCGCTTACTTCGGGCGAATTTGCAGTACTTAAGTCACTGGTAACTAACGCGCGTGAGCCAATGTCTCGCGATAAGCTGATGAACATGGCTCGTGGCCGTGAGTATTCAGCGATGGAACGTTCTATCGATGTTCAGATTTCACGTCTGCGTCGTCTAGTGGAAGAAGACCCAAGCAAACCTCGCTATATCCAAACAGTGTGGGGCTTAGGTTATGTCTTCGTTCCTGATGGTAAGGCTGTGTAATCTAGTATTAAAAGCTCGACAGCAGCTTTATTGATTCTGTGATTCAGAATTCTCTATTTACGGGCCATCTCATTGATATGTGATGGCCCGTTTTGTATTCAGCACAAGAGATTAGAGTTATAGTTTCTATCATGTCTCTGTTTCCCTAACCTCCATTTTAGGTCTTCTATGCGCATACGTAGCTCCTTTACTCAGTCGATAGTGCTTTTCTTAACGCTCTTGGTCGCTAGCCAAATCTTTTCTTACTACGCAGTGTTTAACTATGCATTGATGCCGAGTTTGCAGCAGTTTAATAAGATTCTGGCGCATGAGTTAAATCTAGTATTAGACCAAGGCAGTGATATCGAGATTGATGCGCCATTGCGTCAGCGTGTACTTGAACAACTCGGGGTAACCGTTCACGCGAAAAACAGTGAAGCGGCGGGTGAGTATTACCACGCGGTTGCGATTGACTTGATGAGCGAGGAGATGACCAAAGAGCTAGGCTCTGAAACCGAAGTACGGTTGATTCTAGGTAAAGAGAGCTATGTGTTGTGGATGGACATTGCGCAGCTGCCCAACTCTCTGATTCGTATTCCTCTTTCTGAGTTGCAAGAAGAAGATTTTGCACCACTATTTCGTAACAGTCTGATCATGGCGTTGTTGATTGTCGTAGGTGGTTGGTTGTTTATCCGCTTACAAAACCGGCCGTTGATAGCGCTAGAGAAAGCCGCGCAAGGTGTCGGGCGCGGCGATATTCCACCGCCATTGCCAGTGCAAGGTGCGCAAGAAATTCGCTCAGTAACACGAGCTTTCAATCAAATGTCGAAAGGCATACAAGAATTGGAAGAAGACCGCGCTTTGTTGATGGCAGGAATCAGTCATGATTTGCGTACTCCGTTAACGCGTATTCGCTTAGCAACCGAGATGATGTCGCCAGAAGACAGCTACTTAGCGGAAGGCATCATCAGTGATACCGAAGAGTGTAACGAGATCATCAGTCAGTTCATGGATTACCTAAAGCCTGTTGACAGAGACTCATTCCAAGCGGTGTTTGTCGATGATATTGCGCGAGAAGTCTCTAGCTCTGAAGGTGGCTATGAGGTCCAGATTGAAACCGATATTCCAGAAACCATGAAACCTGCGTTGGGCAACCCGATCGCAATGAAGCGTGCAGTGAGTAACTTGGTGGTGAACGCGCTGCGCTATGGTAATGGCTGGGTCAAGGTATCGACCGGCATGACGGCAGATAACAAGTTAGCTTGGGTTACGGTAGAAGATAATGGTCCGGGTATTCCACAAGACCAGATCGGTAAGTTGTTTGAACCCTTCACACGTGGTGACACGGCTCGTGGCAGCGAAGGTACGGGCTTGGGCTTGGCAATTGTGAAACGTATTGTTAGCCAGCATCAAGGTGCGGTAGTGGTCAATAACCGCAGTGAAGGTGGCTTAAAAGCGCAGATCAGTTTCCCTGTGAAACCTTAGGCTTGTACTATACGCACTAAAAAGGCTTCCTTGAGGAAGCCTTTCTACGTTTTAAGCGGGAATATAATGGCTAATTACGCTTTAGAATAGACATCGCGCTCGCCTAACCAGCGATTGATGATCGCCTTAGCATTGTCTGGGAAGCTATCGTGAATATGGCGGGCGATACGCTGTACTTCAGGGATTAAACGTTGGTCTCGTATTAAGTCGGCAATCTTAAAGTCAGCCAAGCCGGTCTGTTTAGTGCCAAGTAGCTCACCTGGGCCACGGATCTCTAGGTCTCGCTGAGCAATCACAAAGCCATCGTTACTTTCACGCAGTACCCCTAAGCGCTTCTGAGCGGTTTTTGATAGTGGAGAGTGATACAGCAGCACACAGTGGCTTGCGACTGAACCACGGCCAACACGACCGCGTAATTGGTGAAGTTGAGCTAGGCCAAGACGTTCTGGGTTCTCGATGATCATTAAGCTCGAATTTGGTACATCCACACCCACTTCAATCACGGTTGTCGCAACCAATAGGTGCAGTTTGTTCTCTTTGAATTCCTGCATTACTGCCTGCTTCTCGGCAGGTTTCATTCGGCCATGCACCAAGCCAATTTTCACATCTGGCAGCTTTCGTTGCAGCTCTTCTGCTGTGTCAGCCGCGGCTTGAGCTTCTAATACTTCTGACTCATCAATTAGCGTACACACCCAATAGGCTTGCTTGCCCTCATTGAGACACGCATTGCGCACCCGCTCAACAATGTCATCACGTTTGGTATCAGGAATCGCTACGGTTTGAATCGGGGTTCGCCCCGGTGGCAGCTCATCAATAATTGAGGTTTCGAGATCGGCATAGGCCGTCATTGCGAGCGTTCGTGGGATTGGCGTTGCCGTCATCACCAATTGGTGAGGGTAATAGCCTTGTTTCGCGCCTTTTTCACGCAGCTCTAATCGCTGATGGACACCAAATCGGTGTTGCTCATCAATGATCACTAAGCCAAGGTTTTTGAACTCGACGTGTTCTTGGAATAGGGCATGAGTACCGACCACCATTTGCGCTTCGCCGCTGGCAATTCGCGCTAGCTCAGTCTCACGAGCTTTACCTTTGAGTTTGCCTGCCAACCAACCGACTTGAATGCCCATCGCTTCAAACCAATTGGCGAAATTGATCGCGTGCTGTTCAGCCAATAGCTCGGTTGGTGCCATCAGTGCTACTTGCTGACCATGTTCTAATGCGCGAACCGCCGCCAGTGCAGCAACCAAGGTTTTACCTGAACCTACATCCCCTTGTACTAAACGCATCATTGGATGTGGTTTTTCTAAGTCAGCTTCAATCTCTTTAGTCACTCGTGCTTGAGCATTGGTTGGAGAAAATGGCAGCTGAGCCAATAACTTACCTTTCAAGGTGTTCGCTGGGGGAAATGGCATCGCTTTGTCTTGTTGCCCTTTGCTACGAACCGACAACATCGACAGGTTTTGAGCCAGTAACTCTTCCATAATTAGGCGCAGCTGTGCAGGGTGTTTACCTTCATCAAACAGCTCTAGGTCAATGCCCGGAGGTGGTCTGTGAATGGTATGCAGCGCTTGTGCTAGGGTGATTTGGTGATCGTATAAACCAGATGGTAGCAACTCATTGACGGCTGCTTTGTCGATAAGCTCTAACGCTTGGTCTGTCAGGTTACGCAGTGTGACTTGTCTTAGCCCTTCAGTGGTTGGGTACACCGGCGTTAGGTTCGCTTCAACATCTGGCTGCTGCCTTGGGGCAAAGAACTTGTAGTCAGGGTGGACGATCTCCAGCCCCATATTGCCGCGCTTGATTTCACCGTAGGCGTGTACTTGTTTGCCTTCGGCAAAGTTATTCTTCATTCCGGCAGTGAAGTTGAAAAAGCGTAGGGTAATGGTGCCATTCCCATCACTGATCTTTACTGCGAGCATCTTACGTTTACCGAAAATGGTATCAACATGCATCACCTTGCCTTGCACCGCAGCCCAAAGGCCAGCGTGCAGTTTTACGATCGGATAGATGCGTGTTCTATCTTCATAGCGTAAAGGGAGATGAAATAGCAGGTCTTGTACGTTATTAAGCCCAACCTTCTCCAGTTTCTCTGCGACTTTAGCGCCGACTCCAGATAAAGAGTTGAGAGGGATAGCAGATAAAAGCTGTGACATAACAAGGCTCATAAACGTAAGAGAGATGATCTATTCAAGCATTTTACTGGATTTTTGTACAGGATAAAGCTTAGAAGCAGATACGGGATGCGAGTAAACGAGATTCGAAAAGATTAAGGGCAGATGCGGGATGAGAGTAAACGAGATGAGAAGAGATAAAGGGCAGATAAGAGATGCAAGTGAAAGGGGTACGAAAAGATTAAGAGCGGATTCGGGATACGGGTAAACGGGATACGAAGAGATAAGAGCAGATTCGGGATGAGAGTAAACGAGATGAGAAGAGATAAAGGGCAGATAAGAGATGCAAGTGAAAGGGATACGAAAAGATTAAGAGCGGATTCGGGATGTGGGTAAGCGAGCTAAGAAAAGAACAGGGCGGTACAAAAAATTAAAGCAGACTCGAAATACGGAGAGTTGAGTAGTGAAAAGCTTGTGCTCTTCGCATCTCGAGACTCGTATCTCTCATCTGCTTTTGGATCAGTTCTTACGACGTCTTACTTTCAGCGCGTGTGGCATCACACGTAGCTTTTTCATAATGCTTGCAAGATGAACACGATCTTTAGTGGTCAGCAAGATAGTCACTGTGTACAGGCGACCGTCACGTTCTTCGGTAGAAATACCGTGAATGTTAGAGCCTGTTTTCGAGATAACATTAGTTAGCTCAGCCAGTGCACCTTGGTGATTCTGCAGATCAACCTGAAGCTCAGCTGTGAACTCTTGGTCGTAATCATCAGACCATTCAACCGCCATGTATTTGTCTGGTTCTTTCTGGTAACCACGAACGTTTGGACACGTTTCACGGTGAACCACAAGGCCACGACCTGGAGATACATGGGCAATGATGTGATCATCTGGAATCGGGTGACAACAGTTGGCGAACGTCAGCAGTAGACCTTCAGCACCACGGATAGGAAGTTTCTTCCTTGGTGTATCGCTGTTGTTTTCCACTTCAGTGAGTTCGTCAGCATCACCCAGTAGGCGACGAGCAATCACGATACTCATCAGCTCACCAAGACCAATCGATGCTAGTAAGTCTTCAATGTTATCGAGACGCAGATCAGACAAAACATGTTCAACGTTCTCTTGGCCGATATCGCCAATCGAGTGTTCGCCAAGTGCGTGATTCAGTAGACGACGACCTAAAGTAATCGATTCTTCACGACGCATGGTTTTCAGAACCTGTCGGATCTTAGTGCGCGCACGTGATGTCACCACGTAGTTGAGCCATGCTGCATTCGGACGCGCGCCCGGAGCACTGATGATCTCAATCGTTTGGCCATTCTTCAGCGACTTGCTGAGTGGGTAAGGGTTCATGTCTACACGAGCACCTACACACATGTTGCCGACATCGGTATGTACCGCGTAAGCAAAATCGACCGCTGTTGCGCCCGCAGGAAGTTCGACAATGCGACCTTTCGGCGTGAATACAAAGATTTCATCTGGGAACAGATCAGACTTAACGTTTTCAATGAACTCGAATGAGTTACCCGCGCTTTGTTGCAGCTCAAGTAAGCTCTGCATCCAACGTTGTGCTTTAACCTGTGCGGTTGTGCCATTACTGCTACGCGAACCATTGCCTTTGTAAGACCAGTGCGCCGCGACACCTTTGTCTGCCATTTGATCCATATCTTCAGTACGGATCTGAACCTCAACTGGCACCCCATGAGGGCCGATCATTGACGTATGCAGAGATTGGTAGCCGTTGGCTTTTGGTACCGCAATGTAATCTTTCATGCGGCCAGGGCGAGGCTTGTATAGGCTGTGAGCCTGACCAAGTGCGCGATAACAAGTATCTGGGGTATCAACCACCACGCGGAAAGCGTAGATGTCCATAATGGTGTGGAAGCGCTGCTCTTTAGTTTTCATCTTGTTATAGATGGAGAACAGGTTCTTTTCACGACCAAGTACGCGAGCAGGCAAACCGACTTCTTCGAGACGGCCTTCAATTTCGCTATGGATACGTTGGATCATCTCCTTACGGTTACCACGCGCAGCTTTCACTACGTTTTTAAGTACGCGATAACGGTTAGGATAAAGGGCTTCAAATCCCAGCTCTTCTAGTTCGGTCTTGATGTTATGAATACCAAGACGGTGAGCTAGCGGAGAATAAATCTCGAGGGTTTCACGAGCAATACGACGCTTTTTATCAGGACGAAGAGCCCCAAGTGTACGCATGTTGTGAGTACGGTCAGCTAATTTGATCAAGATAACGCGGATGTCTTGCACCATGGCGAGAACCATCTTGCGGAAGTTCTCTGCTTGCGCTTCTTTGCGATCACGAAATTTAAGCTTATCCAGCTTAGATACACCATCAACCAGTTCAGCAACAGTATTGCCAAATTGAGCTTCTAGCTCCTCTTTTGTAACTTCAGTATCTTCAATTACATCGTGGAGTAGGGCTGCTTGCAGGGTTTCGATATCCAGACGCATTTCTGCCAGGATTCTTGAAACAGCAACAGGGTGGATTATGTATGGTTCACCCGTTGAACGGGTTTGCCCTTCATGGGCGTTTCTCGCTACCACATAAGATTGACGCAGAGCCTCAATTTGAGGCTCTGTTAGGTATTCTTGGGCAACGTCTTTGAGGCTATCGAATAGATACAAATTAAAGGCCCGGAAGGTTAATTAGTTCGAATGACGCTTTTAACGAGTGTGAGCGATGCTGCTTACTGCTGCAAGTTCAGCCGCTTCTTGCTCTTGTTGCTCTTGACGCTCACGAGCATCTAGTACGTCTTTAGTGATAAGACCTTCTTCGATTTCGCGAAGAGCGATAACCGTTGGTTTATCGTTTTCTTCAGGCACTAGTGAATCTTTACCGCCAGTTTGCATTTGACGTGCGCGGCGAGCCGCAATAAGAACTAGGTCGAAACGGTTGCCAACTTTTTCAACAGCGTCTTGAACAGTTACGCGTGCCATGAGGACTCCAAATAGTAATTAACTAATAAATTTTTGATGACGAGAAAGTATACAAGTTTAACTAGAGACTTTCTAGATCACCGTATACTTATCTCAATGGAAAATCTAGGGGATCTAGATTATTCCGCTAATAAAGCAGTAAGCATGCCGCTGTATTTCGCTGCTTGCTTATCTTCTTTTAAACGTTCCGCACGAATGATAGCTCTGAAGTCCATTAGGGCTGCATCAAAGTCATCATTCACGATCACATAATCATATTCTGCATAGTGAGAAATCTCTGATTTTGCTTCGCTCATGCGTTTCGCAATAACTTCGTCGCTATCTTGACCGCGAACATTCAAACGACGCTCTAGCTCACCATTTGATGGTGGAAGAATGAATACACTCTTCGCTTGAGGCATTTGTTCACGGATCTGACGAGCGCCTTGCCAGTCGATATCTAGGAATACATCGATACCGCGGTCTAGGTTTTCTTCAATCCAAACGCGTGAAGTGCCGTAGTAGTTGCCGAACACTTCAGCGTACTCTAGGAACTCACCTTTACCAATAAGATCTTCGAAGTGATGTTTTTCTACAAAGTGGTAGTGAACACCATTCTCTTCACCAGGGCGCATACCGCGAGTGGTGTGTGAAACAGATACCTTCATTGCGTAGGTTGGATTGGTTTCTAGCATTGCTGAGATCAAGCTCGACTTACCTGCGCCACTAGGTGCAGATACGATGTAAAGAGTACCTTTGCCCATCTGTATATTTCCACTGTTGGTTGGATTGAGTGAAGGCAATAGACCTACACTATAAAAGATAGCACTGACTCTAATTGTTGTTCCGTTGGTTACGTCTATAAAGAGATAACGAGTAAAACTAATAGAAGCAACTGGTGAAAATTAGGTCAGAAAAATGGAGGCGAAGAGTAGCATATTTAGATGATTGAGAACAACTGGCTTGATCGTTATTTATTGGCGAATGATCTTCATGAGGATCTTTGTAGAAATGTAATGACTGGTCATCGGTACTTTTTTATGTGATCTGGACAAAATTTGTTGAAGTTTTAATCTCAATCCTTACAATCCGCGCAAACGATTAAATGCTGTATATGTCTAGTGATATGGACTAGATGTTTCTACTACCGAGCCTACCTTGGTGACTACAGTTTTTAGTGTAGAGACTTCTCTATTCTCACAGCATTTGAATCACCAAATTCTTAATTTATTGCATAGGTTTTGTTGTGAGTACCGATTCCACCCTAAAAGCCCAGAACTCTTCTGGCTCACTTGATTCGTTGTTTAAAATCACTGAAAGAAAAACCACGATTGGCACTGAGCTGTACGCGGGTTTCATTACTTTCTTGGCGATGAGTTATATTCTGGCGGTCAACCCAGCGATTTTGGGTGGTATTCCTGGCATGGATAAAGGTGCCGTGTTTACTGCAACAGCACTTGCTGCGGCTATTTCGACCCTAATCATGGGTATTTGGGGCAACTATCCAGTGATGCTTGCGCCGGGCATGAGTATGAACGGCTTCTTTAAAGGCTTGCTATTAAGTGGTTCAGTCGCGGTCCTTTGGAATGAAGCACTATTCGGCATCTTCTTGTCGGGCATACTTTATCTTGCGTTCTCGCTGACCAATATTCGTAAGTCGATGATTGAGTCGATCCCTGAAGACTTGAAACTGGCAATTACCGTATCGCTCGGACTGTTTATTGCTTTTTTAGGTCTGAAGAATGCAGGTATTATCGTTTCTAACCCATTCGTGTTGGTTGGTCTAGGTGATATCTCAGATCCAAAAGTGATCATCGCTTATGTAAGTATCTTCATCGCACTAGGCTGTATGGTTCGTGATATCAAGCTCGCTACATTCATTTCATTTGTGTCGGCAATTGCATTAACTATTCTTGCTGACGTATTTATGGGTACATCAAACGCGCCAATCCCAGAACAGTTAGTAGCTATGCCGCCAAGCATGGCAGGCAGCTTCGGTGCTATCTTTGATTTCTCGGCTTTCACACCTGAGAAAATGTTCGACCTATTATTCATCGTGCTTATCTTCCTGATTGTCGATTTCTTCGATGGCTTGAGCACGATCGTTGGTGTTGGCCGCGATGCAGGAATCATTGATAAAGACGGTAAGGTGCCAAACGCGAAGTCGGCTCTAGTGGCTGATGCAGGCGGTACTGTGATTGGCTCAATTCTTGGTACCACATCGATTACGGCTTTCTCTGAGTCAGGTATTGCGTCTTCTCAAGGTGCGAAAACGGGCTTAGCGGCAGTCATGGTGGCTGGTCTGTTCTTAATCTCGCTGTTCCTATACCCAATCTTCTCTATCTTCTCGGCAGCCATGGTTGCGCCGGCGATGGTAGTGGTGGGTATTTACATGGTAGGTCGCCTTGGTCAGATTAACTGGGAAAAGAAAGAGTCACGCATTGCAGCCTTCTTCACCATCATGTTTACAGTGCTAAGCTTCTCTCCAGCGAACGGTATGGCGATGGGTTTCATCAGCTACGCATTCACAATGGTTGTGGCAGGTAAGCGCAAAGAAGTACACCCGCTTATCTACGGACTGTGTGTGGTGTTCTTAACTTACCTGATTCTGCTATAGGGCAGATCGGTAAGTAACGTTTGTTAAGTAACAGGCGATAAGTAAAAGACCAGTAGATGGCTCTGCAGTGAATGTAGGGCCATTTTTGTATTTGCCGTCTCTAGACATGTAACTGGTGGCGTTATCCTAAAGTGATAGTACGCGACTTATATTGATGCATGCTATTGTAGAGACTGGATTAATTATTTTTTGAAGAGTGACTATGCCTTCTCATTTACCCAAATCTTTTAGTAAGCCGTTTTTAAAAGTGTTCCACATTATGGAAGCGGTATTGCTGGTGGCGATCACGCTCGCGACCTTGTTTGCGATGGTCGAAGAGTTCATGCATGTCTTCGCTGAACGCCGTGTACAACTGACCGACATTCTATTGATGTTCATCTATTTAGAAGTGTTGGCCATGGTTCAACAGTTTGTGATGAACGGCAAGATCCCAGTGCGATACCCAATCTATATCGCGATGATGGCGATTGCTCGTTACATCACTTTGGGTATGAAAGAGCTCGATGCGGTATTGATCGTTTGGTTATCTTTAGCGGCATTTATCTTAGCCGCTGCAACACTCTTGATTCGTGTTGGGCATCATTATTGGCCGTATGTAGACCTTCGAACCAAGCAGCCAGATGAGTAACACTTTGAAGGTTAAGGTTTTATAAATGAAGCCCAGCGATATCGTTGGGTTTTTAATTGGGTTGGTTGAACAAAAAAACATCAATTTATCCAAATAACGCTTTACAAGCAGGCTAAGATCACCAAGAATGGCGTCGCTCTGTTTTCAGGGTTATTAAATGAAACATCCAGTTGTAAAGTAAAACCCTTAGTATTGCTTCATTGTTATTCTCAGTGTTTCCCTTAGCTTCATAGATACATTAAATAATTCAAGCTTTCAGCGCATCGCACTTTTGGCGATTAATTTTTTATTTTTATATAAGGGACACATCATGTCTAACAAAACAAACGGCGTAGTAAAATGGTTTAACGAAGAGAAAGGTTTCGGTTTCCTAACTCAAGACAACGGCGGCGCTGACGTATTCGTTCACTTCCGTGCTATCGCATCTGAAGGTTTCAAGACTCTTAAAGAAGGCCAACAAGTGTCTTTCGAAGTAGAGCAAGGCCAAAAAGGTCTTCAAGCTGCAAACGTTGTAGCTCTATAAGATTTTAAGTCGGCGCAGGTTGCATTAGCAACTTGCGTCACTTTCTCCCTTAAATCTTTCCCCTCTAGTTCCACCTGTAATATCCCCCTCAAAATATTCTAAAATCCTTTGTTACATCCGCTTCTCTGTTTTATCTATAGCTGTATCTATCTCTTGCTCCAAACAAATCTCCTGCGTAACAACCTGCTCAACCTGATTGGCATTATTGCATCCATAAAAAAAGCCCCTAAAACTAGGAGCTTATCTTGATCTAATCAACACTGATTCAGCTAATAGCTTATTCACAGCGTGTTACTGGCAAACTGTTATTCAATATTCTGAATCTGCTCACGCATCTGTTCGATGAGAACTTTAAGCTCTACGCCCGATGCTGTGATGTCTGTACTGATAGATTTAGACGCTAGCGTGTTTGACTCACGGTTGAACTCTTGCATCATGAAGTCAAGCTTACGGCCACAAGCGCCACCTTTTTTCAGTACTACATTCGCTTCTTTCACGTGAGAGTCTAGACGGTCTAGCTCTTCTGCTACGTCTGACTTCTGAGCCAGTAGGATAAGCTCTTGCTCAACGCGAGAACCTTCAAGTTCAATTTTCGCATCTTCAAATTTGGTAAGAAGACGCTCACGTTGCCACTCTAGGATTTCAGGCATGCGTGCACGAACTTTCACGACTTCTTCAGTGATCGCATCTAAGCGCTGTACGATTAGCGCCTTCATGTTCTCACCTTCACGAGCACGAGCATCAATGAACTCAGCAATTGCATCGTTGAATGCTTCAAGTAGATCTTTGTTGATGGCATCCATGTCTTGCTCTGGCGTTTCCATCACGCCAGGCCAGTTCATGACTTGGAATGGGTTCAAACGGCTGTCTTCGCCAGTCATGGTCATTACTTGGTTAGCAGCATTAATTACTTGCTGAGCCAAACCTTCGTTAATGCTTAGTTCGCCCTTTGCTGCAGGGTTTGCTTCAAAGCGCAGGTTACACTCAACCTTGCCGCGAGCTAGACGCTTACGGAAACGCTCACGCAAGATTGGTTCTAAACCACGGAACTGTTCAGGCATACGGAAGTAAGTTTCTAGGTAACGCTGGTTTACACTACGGATTTCCCATACTGCTGTACCCCAATCGCCTTTTACTTCTTTGCGTGCGTACGCGGTCATACTATAAATCATCGAATTTTCCTGTCTTTTATCATTCTGAAAATAACGCGCACGCATAGTATCACGATATGGTGTGCTCCCGAAGCTTGTCGCCTTTCATGATGGATAGCTTTGCATGATAAACTGCTATATAATCTTGCCCCAATCAAAACTGTCTCACCCCTTTCTTAGGTGATGCACTCTTTCGATAGTAAATCACTTCAGACTGTTAATAAGGTAGATACCAATGCGTCCAAATGACCGCGCTGTAGATCAAATTCGTCCAATTAAAATTACTCGTAACTACACAGCTTATGCTGAAGGTTCTGTATTAGTTGAGTTCGGCAACACTAAAGTTCTATGTAATGCGACGGTAGAAGAAAACGTGCCGCGTTGGTTAAAAGGCCAAGGTAAGGGTTGGGTAACCGCTGAATACGGCATGCTGCCACGTGCAACGCACACTCGTAACCGTCGTGAAGCGGCGAGCGGTAAGCAAGGCGGTCGTACGATGGAAATCCAACGTCTGATCGCGCGTAGCCTACGCGCTGTTGTTGACCTGAAAGTAATGGGTGAAATCATGATCACTGTCGATTGTGATGTTATCCAAGCAGACGGCGGTACTCGTACTGCTTCTATCTCAGGAGCAAGCGTAGCAATGGCTGACGCTATCAACAGCCTACTAGCAAGCGGTAAACTGAAAAAGAACCCAATGAAAGGCCACGTAGCGGCAGTTTCAGTGGGCATCGTTGGTGCACAAGCACTGTGTGACCTTGAGTACGTTGAAGACTCAGCAGCAGATACCGATATGAACGTTGTAATGACGGAAGACGGTAAGATGATTGAGATTCAAGGCACCGCAGAAGGCGAACCGTTCAGCCACGAAGAGCTGATGCAGCTTTTAGCCCTGGCGAATAAGGGCATTGCCGATATCGTCGAAGCGCAGAAAGCTGCGTTGGCCGACTAGTTTCTAGATAGCTCCCACATTGGGGGCTATTTTTTTATCTTCGTCGTATTCGCGCCCTCCGCGTTGTTAACTGCGCTTGCTCACCCGAATCACTTACTACTCGTAAGCTCACGGGGTTCGCAAGCTTGTTGCCTAGCGGAAAGCACGACTACTTAGAAGATACTGGGATGAGTTTAAGTTAATTAAGTTTTATTGAATAAACGTAGAGGAAAAACATGAAAGCATATCAACGTGAATTTATTGAATTTGCACTAGAGAAAGAAGTACTTAAGTTTGGTGAGTTTACTTTAAAGTCTGGCCGTAAGAGCCCTTACTTCTTCAATGCTGGATTGTTTAATACAGGTCGTGACCTAGCACGCTTAGGTCGCTTCTACGCAGCAGCATTGGCTGATTCTGGCATTGAGTTTGATGTGTTATTTGGCCCTGCATACAAGGGTATCCCAATTGCAACGACGACAGCGGTTGCACTGGCAGATCACCACGATGTGGACACGCCTTACTGTTTCAACCGTAAAGAAGCGAAAAACCACGGTGAAGGTGGCAACCTAGTGGGTAGCGAACTTGAAGGTCGCATCATGTTAGTTGATGACGTGATCACTGCTGGTACTGCGATTCGTGAGTCGATGGAAATCATCCAAGCAAACGGCGCTGATTTAGCGGGTGTTCTGGTTGCGATTGACCGCCAAGAGAAGGGCAAAGGCGAGTTGTCTGCTATTCAAGAAGTAGAGCGTGACTTCGGTTGTGCAATTATCTCAATCGTTAGCCTGACTGACCTTGTGACTTTCCTTGAAGAGAAAGGCACAGATGCAGCACATCTAGACGCAGTAAAGGCGTACCGCGCTCAATACGGAATCTAATCCCTGAAGCGTCGAACCTTACGGTTTAGCGCTCTAAGTTTAGAATCGAAAAATCAAAAAGGCCCGAGAGAGATAACTCTTTCGGGCCTTTTACTTTTCTATTGAAGCGAACTATTTTCTTATCTAAAGATAGGCGCTCTATTTGTAACGAATGCCGCGTTCCACTTCTGGATCTTCCATTGTTTTGAAGCGCTTGTGTAACCACATCCACTGTTCTGGTGCTCTTAAGATAATCTTCTCAAGATAGCGGTTCATATAGGCAGCGGCGGCTTTCTCATCTTTCTGCGGGTAGTTATCTTCGATTGACTCATCGGCCATGATTTCATACTTGCCGTCGGCATTTCTAAAACCAGACCCCGGAACAAGTGCACATCGGCTGGTGTACGCAAGAATGCTGGTGCCTGTAGTGGTGCATGCATCTTCTACCGCGAAGAAAGGCACAAACACAGATTTGTTACGACCGTAATCATGATCCGGTAGGTAGAAAAGGATCTCACCCTGACGCAGGATTCGGATCATGCGCTTCACATCTTTACGGTGAATTAGGCGGTTGCCGTTTTGGGTACGACCGCGGTACTGAATGAATTCATAAGCAGGGTTGTTGTGTGGGCGATAAACCCCTAAGCCAGAAATACCGAGAACAGCCATTGCTCGCGCAGTGATCTCTAGGTTTAAGGCATGCACACAGCACAACAAAACACCTTTACCGTTGGCTTTATGCGTACGCAGTGCTTGGGTATCTTTATCTACTAGGATTCGCTTGAAACGCCACGTTGGCCAGAACCAAGTAATTCCGGTTTCGATGAGTGCCATACCAGTGTTCTTGAAGTTCTCGCTGACCATTGCTGAGACTTCATCTGCTGGCTTGTCTGGGAAGGCGAGTTCCAAGTTACGTGTTGCTACCGCTACACGTTTTTTACCATAACGAGCGCCCAAAGAGCCTAATGAGCGGCCTAATAGCAGTAAGAGACGATAAGGAAGAACGTTAACGATAAGCGCCAATAACCCAAAACCGAACCATACCCCCCAGTATTTAGGGTGGAGTAACGCCAGAGTAAAAGGTGGCTTAGTAATAACGTGTTGTGCAGTGCTGTTTGTCGGAGAAGTTTTCGTCGTCATAACCATCACTTAAGATTTGATTGCTACTTAATTTGATTGCTACTTAATCTGAGCGCTTAGCAGAGCCCAATAAGCATCGAAGTTTTCTGTCGGTTGATATTTGAAGTCTGAGCGAACAAATCGATTCAAGCTGCCTTCAACTTGACCTAGCAGCTGAGCGGCTAAGATTTTCTCATCAACCGGGAATGATTTCCCTTCACGAAGCTTTCTTTCACGCAGGATCTGGCGAAGTTGCGTCTCAATGCGTTCGAAAAGTTGGTTGATGCGATCACGCAGGCGTTCATTTTCAAACATTAGAGCATGACCAGATAAAATTCGAGTCAGGCCGGGGTTACGTTCTGAGAAAACTAAGATAAGTTGTAGCACTAGGCGTATGCGCTCTAGCGTGTCTTTCTCTTCATCCAGAATGCGGTTGATTCGAGACATCAACGCTTCTTCAATGAACTCGATTAGGCCTTCAAACATGCGAGCTTTGCTTGGGAAGTGGCGGTATAACGCAGCCTCAGAAACACCCACTTGCTTGGCTAACTTTACCGTTGTGATACGAGAAGCACCTTCGGTCGATTCCAACATTTGTGCGAGAGCTTGTAGGATTTCTTCACGACGGTTTGATTTTCGAGCACCAGCCATCTATTTACTTCCTTTCCTAAAGATGAGGATTGAGTGAAGAAGGATTATAAACACCAATCAATTCTGTTTCCTAGTTTTGTGAGCCCTAGGTCAACAGAATCGAGAGGTGTCAGCAGATTGTCAGAGCAAATTTGTGCGTTTATGCATCAATAAGCTGTTGGATCTGTTCGAGGATCTGGAAACCAAGTGTGTCTTTGCTATCCAGTGGCAGAGACTTATCGCCGCCTTTCCAATAAAGATGCAGCTCATTGCTACTGCTATTGAAGCCTTGACCTTCGACTGAAACGTCGTTAGCGCAGATCATGTCGAGGTTCTTTCTTTCTAACTTACCGCGCGCGTATTTTTCAACATCTTGAGTTTCAGCTGCGAAGCCGACAGTAAATGGGCGACCTTCGGTCATTGAAGCGACAGAAGCGACGATGTCTGGGTTCTTAACCATTTGAATGGTCATGTCGTCTTTGCCATCGACCTTCTTAAGCTTTTGGTCAGCAATGGTCTCTGGGCGGTAATCGGCAACCGCGGCACAACCGATGAAAATGTCGTGCTGAGCAGCGCGTGAAGAAACGGCATCTAGCATCTGTTGAGCGCTATCAACATCAACGCGAGTGACATTATTCGGTGTCGCGAGTGATACTGGGCCACTGACTAAAGTAACCGCAGCGCCTTGTTTAGCTGCTGCTTCGGCCAGTGCATAGCCCATTTTTCCTGAGCTGTGGTTGGTAATGTAGCGCACAGGGTCGATCGCTTCTCGAGTCGGGCCTGCAGTAATAAGTACAGAGCGGCCTGCAAGTGGTTTGGGTTGGAAGAAGTCTTCACAGCGGTGTACAAGCTGCATAGGCTCTAGCATGCGGCCCATGCCCACATCACCACACGCTTGTTCGCCAGCCGCCGGTCCCCAAATCTCACAACCACGACGTTTTAGTGTTGCGATGTTCTCTTGAGTGGCAGGGTGGCTGTACATCTGTTGGTTCATTGCCGGAGATACCGCAACTGGCGCATCGGTTGCTAGAACCAAAGTGGTCAGTAGGTCGTTACCCATGCCAGCTGTCATGCGAGCAATCAGATCAGCGGTTGCTGGCGCTAGTAATACCAAATCAGCCCATTTTGCGAGCTCAATGTGCCCCATGGAAGCCTCAGCAGCAGGATCAAGCAAACTATCAGACACTGGCTTTCCAGAGACGGCTTGCATGGTGAGAGGAGTAATGAACTCCTTGGCTGCATTTGTCATCACGACTTGTACTTGTGCTCCACGTTCAATTAAGCGTCGAGTCAGTTCGGCACATTTATACGCAGCGATACCACCACTAATGCCAAGTAGGATTTTTTTCCAGCTAGGCCTTGTTGGTCAGCGTTACTCAGTTGATTAACCAATGTTTGCATGATTCTGTTCCTTAATTTCTCTGCGACTTACGATATCAGAACAAAGGATAAGTGCCTAGAAGCAGAACTCGAACAGAGTTGACGCTCATCAAGTTGGTGTTATCAAACTTATCAATTACACGATTTTGTTAGTGTCTCGTTTCCTTTGACCTCTATCGAAGGATCTCTGATTACGATCTCATTAAGGTGATGGGTTGTGTTCATGACCAATGATTGTCTTTATATGCCAATAGATAAAATACCTGCCGAATCGATGCCGAGAGAAAAGTTGTTAAATAGAGGGCCTGATTCCTTGAGTGATGCGGAACTGCTCGCGATATTCCTGCGAACAGGGACACAAGGAATGAACGTCTTGGAACTCGCAGACAAGTTGATCAAAGACTTTGGCTCGCTCCGTCACCTTTTTTCAGCAACACAGGAAGAGTTTTGTGCTCATAAAGGGATGGGGCAGGCCAAGTATGTTCAATTGCAGGCTGTATTAGAGATGACGCAGCGTTATCTAGCAGAGACTTTATCTCGTGGAGATGCGCTTACTAGCCCAAGTCATACTAAGCTTTATCTCTCGAGCATGTTGCGCGATCGCCAGCGAGAAGCCTTCTATATATTGTTCCTCGATAACCAAAATAGGGTAATAAAGGACGAGGTGATGTTTGAAGGAACCATCGATGCCGCATCGGTTTACCCGAGGGAAGTGGTTAAACGGTCACTTCATCACAATGCGGCGGCATTAATTTTGGCTCACAACCATCCTTCGGGTGTTGCAGAACCAAGCCAAGCCGATAGGCGGATTACACGTCGATTAACCGATGCACTGGCGCTGGTGGACATACGAATACTCGACCATTTTGTGGTTGGAGATGGCGAAGTTGTCTCTTTTGCAGAACGTGGATGGATTTGAATCACATTTTAGGTTGTTAGTTGCGTTAAATCTGCTATTATTCCGCCCACATTTTTAGACCTAAAATCAGCTCTGATTACTCAAGCAAGCTGCGCTGCACAAAAAAAGATCACGAAATCCGTAAAAAGGATCTGTTCGGGTCTTGAGCAATGCGTGTCAAGTTAGTATAATGCGCGACCTTTGATAGCCTTGTATGGATTTTCCATAACGGTTTTTACCTTCTATTTTAATTGATAGAGAGGTTCGGCCACCAAGGTTGATATCGAGCTGAAACGATTGGAGAAGACATTCATGTCCCGAGTATGCCAAGTAACTGGTAAGCGTCCAGTAACGGGTAACAACCGTTCACACGCACGCAATGCTACTAAGCGCCGTTTTCTGCCGAACCTACAAACTCATCGTTTCTGGGTAGAGAGCGAAAAACGTTTTGTTAAACTACGTCTAACTGCTAAAGGCATGCGTATCATTGATAAGAAAGGCATCGATGCTGTTCTTGTTGATATCCGTGCACGTGGCGAAAACGTTTAAGAGGAATTAAGCAATGGCTAAAGGCATTCGTGAGAAAATTCGTCTAGTATCTTCTGCAGGTACTGGTCACTTCTACACAACTGATAAGAACAAGCGTAACATGCCAGGCAAATTTGAGATCAAAAAGTTTGATCCAGTAGTTCGCCAACACGTTATGTACAAAGAAGCTAAAATCAAGTAATTGATGCTTTTTTTGCTCTTCTTCAGTAGAAGAAAGAATTGAAAAACCCAGTTTAATCGCTGGGTTTTTTTATATCTAAAATTTGAGTAACTTAATTGTTCTTGCTTAATATAACGCCTTATAGATAGAAAACCGCACAACATAGAAAGTATCGCCACTTTCACGATATACTGAATGTTCAATAGGTTAGATGAGCAGAATCAGATGAGATATCGTGGACGCCGGTGGAACAACATACTCATGTTCAGTGTGATCGCTTTTATTGGCGTGTTAAACCTTCCAACATTGATCAAAGCGTACCTTATCGAACCTGAGCCTCAGGTTGATAGCCCTTATCCTTATCTCCTGAACCCAAAAGCAGAGCTTCAAGCGTTGCACTTTGCTAAGTGGTCTGTCATTCAACAAGACAATCAATGGATTTTCCAGTTCAAAGGTACGGACTTCCCTCAAACCACCAATGCACAAGAGTTATCACAACGTTGGAAAGAGCTTGTGGGCACGGAAGTCGACTCACAGACCTACACAAACCTTACGTCTCGGTTAAAGACACCACACACCATCGAAGTATGGTACCAAGACCAAGAAGAGCCCCAACGCATTACTTATTATCAATTGCCTGAGTTCTGGTTGTTAAAAAACTGGAATGATCAGTGGTTGGCGGTGTCTATTGAAGAGAGCTACCTGTTTCCAAGCTTTAACGCTAACCACTCCTCTAAATCGGACGACTAGATTATGCCTGAATTACCCGAAGTCGAAGTAAGCCGTATGGGGATCTCACCTCATTTAGTCGGTGAGACCATTAAAACGCTTACCTTTCGCACGCCTAAGCTGCGTTGGGATATCCCACAAGAGCTCAAAGCATTAGAAGGGCAGGTGATTCGATCTATCTCGCGTCGCGCAAAGTACCTATTGATTGAAACAGATACCGGCACTGCCATTGTTCACCTTGGTATGTCTGGCTCACTGCGCGTGTTAGATGCCGATTTCCCGGCAGCAAAACACGATCACGTGGATCTTAAGCTCACTAATGGCAAGGTTCTGCGTTATAACGATCCGCGCCGCTTTGGTGCATGGCTGTGGTCTGCTCCTGATGAAATACATCCAGTGTTACTTGGTTCTGGCCCTGAACCGCTAACTAATGACTTTAATGCTGACTACATAGCCGAGAAGGCAGAAAAGCGTAAGGTTGCCGTCAAGCAATTCATCATGGACAACAAAGTGGTGGTGGGTGTCGGAAATATCTACGCCAACGAAGCGCTATTTTCTGCACGTATCAACCCTTTGCGTCCCGCAAGCAAAGTGACAAAAGAAGAGTGGGTCTTGTTGACCAAAGAGATCAAACAAGTCCTCGCCACCGCCATCAAGCAAGGCGGCACTACCTTAAAAGATTTCGCACAGGCGGATGGTAAACCTGGATACTTTGCTCAAGAGCTACAAGTGTATGGCAAAGCAGGCGAAAAGTGCCCTAATTGTGAAGCTCTTATTCAAGAGTTAAAAATAGGGCAGAGGAACACGTTTTTCTGTGAAGAGTGCCAAGTATAAAAAAACTGAACTTATGTTCACTTTTTTACGCTAGTAGATAGGCAGGCTAGTAGCTACAATTACACTAATGATATGAATTGAGAATAGTAGAATGAAATATTTAGTAACTGGCGTTGCCGGGTTTATTGGCTCTGCAGTTTCAGAGCGATTATGTGCAGCAGGACATGAGGTTGTCGGTATTGATAACTTGAATGACTACTATGAAGTCTCTTTGAAACATGATCGCTTAAAGCGCATTGAGCATGAAAACCTAATCTTTATCGAGTTGGATCTTGCTGATAGAGAAGGCATGGCAACGTTGTTTGCTGAGCAAAAGTTTGACCGTGTGATTCACTTAGCGGCGCAAGCTGGCGTTCGTTACTCAATCGATAATCCAATGGCGTATGCTGATAGTAACCTTGTCGGTCATTTAGCTATTCTTGAAGGCTGTCGCCACAACAAGGTTGAACACCTAGTGTACGCATCATCAAGCTCTGTGTATGGCTTGAACCAGAAAATGCCATTCCACACGGCAGACAGCGTTGACCACCCGATTTCATTGTACGCAGCGACTAAGAAGTCGAATGAGTTGATGGCACACACTTACTCGCATCTATATGAAGTACCGACGACAGGCCTTCGTTTCTTTACCGTCTACGGCCCTTGGAGTCGCCCTGATATGGCGATGTTCAAGTTTGCGAACTTAATCGTGGCGGGTAAAGAGATCGATATTTACAACAATGGCGACATGATGCGCGACTTCACTTATATCGATGATATCGTTGAAGGTATTATTCGTGTTCAAGACCGAATTCCAGCTAAACAGCCAGATTGGACTGTAGAGCAAGGCTCACCAGCGACCAGCTCAGCACCATACCGAGTGTTTAATATCGGTCATGGTAGTCCAGTTAAATTAATGGACTACATCGAAGCGTTAGAAGACGCTCTCGGTGTTGAAGCGAAAAAGAATTTCATGCCAATGCAGCCAGGTGATGTGTATGCAACTTATGCTGATACTGAAGATCTGTTTGAAGCGGTTGGCTACAAACCTCAAGTTAAAATCCAAGAAGGCGCGAAAGCTTTCGCTGATTGGTATAAAGCCTATTATTCGCTGTAGTAATTGATGGTTTTGAATTAAAAATAGCGCCAATGAGCGCTATTTTTGTTTTTGATGAGCATATTACTTAGCTGTTTTTATTTTGATTTCAGCCGCAACTTTTTGTGGTACAAACTGACTAATGTCCCCACCATGAATCGCCACTTCTCGAACTATTGTCGAAGAAAGGAAGGCATATTCTTCCGAAGGGGTTAAAAAGACACTTTCAAGTCCGGGTAGGAGTTTTCGGTACATACTCGTGAGACCGAATTCGTATTCAAAATCCATGGTTGTTCTTAGGCCACGCACCAATACGTTAGCTTTCTGTTGCTTCGCAAAATCGACCAGTAACCCAGAAAACCCCTCAACAGACACGTTAGGCAAGTGAGACACTGCATCCCGCAACAGCTCTACTCGCTCCTCTAACTTAAACATGGTCTTTTTGCTTGGGCTCGCGGCCACCCCTACGGTGATATGATCAAACATGCTCGCGGCACGGACGATAATATCGAGGTGACCATTGGTTACCGGATCGAAAGTGCCTGGGTAGATAACGTGTGTGGTCATATTAGCTGTCCTTGCTTGGTGTTTTAATAGAGTTTAAAGCTTTGTCGAGTGTCTGTTTTACCATGTCGAGCGTGATGTCTTTCATTAAATCATCGCCTTTTGCTCGAGTTCCCCATGGAAGGTCTTGAACCGGTTTCCCTTGTTGCGCCTCTACGTGCTGCTGATAAACGCTGACCACAATATCAAGGTCGTTATAGGGCCCAGTTCTTCGTGGGTCACTGTGTGCGTATAACCCGATTACAGGCGTGGATTGTGTGGTTGCCAAGTGGGCTGGGCCAGTATCCGGTGCCAATACAACCGTTGCATGTTTCAGTACGGCAGTCAGTTGCTTCAAGTTCGTTTTGCCAATCAAGTTGATGACAGGAGACTGGCATAGCGCCTCGATATCTTTACCAAGGTTCACTTCTCGTGGAGCTGGAGAACCACACAGTACCACTTGCATACCTTTTTTTACTGCATAATCGGCAATAGCGGCATATCGATCAGTCAACCAGTTACGTGAATCTTTGCTTGCTGCAGGGGAGATAACTAAGGTCGGCTTGTCTGCCATGGTGCTAATTGCTAGTTGTTCATCTTCAGGTGTTAAAGGGATATCCCATTGAGGCTTATCGAAGGGCACACCGATGTAGCGAGCAAATTCGGCAAAGTTATCCAACACATGAAACTTATCTGAAATCGGTAGATGGTGGTTGGTAAAGAGTGACTGCATTTCACGAGTACGGTTTTTGCCAAATCCCACTTTGCACTTCGCCTTTATCCCCCAAGATAGCACGCTGGCTCTGAGTGCGGCTTGCATATGCAGAAGTGCATCAAATTTACGATCAGATAGCTGACGCCATAATTCACGCATTCCTTTGAAGCCTTGTTTCTTATCGAAAACAATCACCTCAATACCGGGTAGATCGCCGATCAGCATGGCTTCTATTTTGCCCGTTATCCAGGTGATTTTCGTTTCAGGCCACTGCTTCTGGATGGCTTGAACCACAGAAATAGCATGACAAACATCGCCAATCGCGGAGAGGCGAAGTATGCAAAGAGATTGAGGTGCAGTTGAGAACAGTGACATAAAGTGCCCGAAAAAAGTGAATAACATCAGAATTATGCAGATACTCGCATTAGTTGTAAAATAGCAATGACGAAAAGCGACCCAAAGGCCTCATAGATGGAAACGATTAGCACCAAGAACCAAACAATTTGGTACGACCCTGAACTTTTGGCGCAGGTACCAGAGGGCAATATCGCTCAGATCTTTGAGGCTGAATATTGGCAGCAACAAGACGCCATTTCAGGCAGTGCTCAAGGACGCGGTACCACATGGTTCATTCAGCTTGATGGAATACAGGCTGCACTGCGCCATTATCGCCGTGGCGGCTTGTTTGGGAAGTTAGTCGAAGACCAATATCGTTTCTCTGATTGGGAAAGCACGCGCTGTGCGATGGAGCTTAATGTTCTCAAAGCATTGGCAAACGCAGGTGTGAATGTACCTAGGCCTATTGCCGCTCGGGCGACGAAAAGTGGACTACTTTATCGAGCGGACTTAATGTCTGAACGAATTCCCAATGCCAAAGATCTGGTTGATGTCTTGGTCAATGGCCCGATAGATGCGGATATTTATCGTCGAATTGGGCAAGAGGTACGCAAGATGCACGATGCTGGGGTTAATCATACTGATCTCAATATTCATAATATCTTACTTGATGACTCGCAAAGGGTGTGGATCATTGATTTTGACAAGTGTGGGCATCAAGCGGGTGATGATTGGAAAGAAGGCAACTTGAATCGATTAAAGCGCTCGTTTTTAAAGGAAGTGCACAAGCGCCAGATTCAATGGCAGGAGTCGGATTGGGAACTGTTATTGCAAGGCTACCAAGTGCTGTTAGTTAAGAGTGCTGACTAGCTAAGAAGGCCATTAATTAAGAATGAATGCCAAGGTTTTATCCAACGCCCCTCGGTTCTGCTCAACCACTTGATAAGCCGCTAAGCCTCTGTTTTTACGCAAGTCAGGCTGAGTGAATAGCTCTCTTAGCTGGCCTGCAATTTCATTACTGTTTTGACAAATAGTGACGGCTTGAGCTTCAAGCAGTTTGTCTGTGATCTCGCTGAAGTTAAAATAGCTAGGGCCATTGAGTAAAGGTAACTGTAGTGCTGCCGGTTCTAGAAGATTGTGGCCACCTACCTTATCGCCCACAAGGCTTCCTCCCATAAAGCACGCATCAGCGCCGCCGAGTAGTACCAACATTTCTCCCATCGTATCCGCAATATACACTTCAATATCAGAGGTGATTGGTTGCTGAATCGTTCGAGTGAGGGTGTTGAATTGGTGCTGTTTAGCCAGTTCCGTCACTTGGTTAAACCGCTCTGGGTGGCGAGGCACGATCATCAGCAAGGTATTAGGATTGTCTTTAAGGAGCTGTTTATGAGCGTCTAAGATAATTTCATCTTCGCCTTGATGAGTGCTAGCAGCTATCCATACACAGCGTTCAAAGCCAATTTGTTCACGTAACGCTTTGCCTTTGGATACTTGTTCAGCTGAGACTTCAATATCAAACTTGATCGACCCAGTCACATGCACAGATGCTTTATCTAACCCTAATCGTATAAAACGCTCAGCATCATTGGGGTATTGGCAAAGTACTTGAGAGAGGTTTTTGGCTAAGAGGTCAAAAACGGCTTGGAATTTAGCATAACGCTGGCATGAGCGTTCAGATAGGCGAGCGTTGAGTACTGAAATGGGGATTCCAGCTCTCGCGACGCAGTGCAGTGTGTTTGGCCATAATTCGGTTTCCATGATTAACATCTGTTTAGGCTGAACAGTTTTCAAGAAACCTCGAATGCACCAAGAAAAATCAATCGGCATGTAGCGGTGCTCGACCAAATCACCAAGCTTCTCTATTTGCTCAGCACCTGTGCTGGTCGTTGTGGTAACAATGATGGCTTGATTTGGATCTCGCAGCTTCAATTGTTTAATGACAGGCATCGCAGCAATAGATTCACCAACCGACACGGCATGAATCCAGATAGGGCTTTTACCTTGAGTTTGCGGTGTGATACCGAAATGTTCTTTCCAGCGCTTACCAAAATTTGGCTTTCCGGGTTTGCTCTTATAAAGCCCATAGAGAAGCAGTGGAGAGGCCAATGACAATATAAGAGTGTATATAAGTCGTATAAGCATAAGAACAGTGACACCAGAGGGTAAAATCAGTAATCAGAAGAGTATTTTCTTCAATCTCGAAAGTAAAGAGCGTTATAATTAAATGCTTAGTTACACTTTCAAACGGAAATGGTGAACTCTATCTCATCGCTTATGCAAACCGATCAATCCTATCGTTTCTTGCTCTATGTCGAGCAAAACTACTCATTTGCTATTCTTCGCCCATTTTATAACTACGCGAAGCAACTTGGTCATGACGTTAAATGGTTGCTGGTTGGTGAGGATGCTTCTGAACATCTTTTATTAGAGCAAGAGCAGCGTGTGTCTTTGACAGAAGCTGTTGCCTACAATCCTTCGGCCGTTTTAGTGCCAGGGGATCGCATTCCTGCATTTATTCCAGGATTGAAGGTGCAAGTGTTTCACGGTTTGAATGAGAGTAAGCGAGGGAACTTATATCCTGAGCGTGGTCTATTTGATTTGTATTGCACCGAAGGCCATGAAAGAACGAGTTCATTGGAACCACTAGCTAAACAGCGCGGCTATTTTCAAGTAAAAGAGACCGGATGGCTGAAGCTAGATAGCTTGTTTAATTATCAAGCTGGTGAGAACCGTCATGAGAGACCTCAAATTCTATTCGCTTCCACTTTTTCGCCAAGCTTATCGTGTGCTGAATTGGTTTATGAAGAGCTTAAGCGCCTAAGCCAACAAAGCCAGTGGCAATGGTTAGTGACATTGCATCCTAAAATGAATCAAGAGACACGAGCGAAATATCAAGCACTGGAAGGGGATAACCTTCTCTTTTTCGACAATGATCGAGTGATTGAAATGCAACATCGTGCTGATGTGATGGTGTGTGATAACTCATCGATATTTCAGGAATTCTTGTTGCTCAATAAGCCTGTTGTAACGGTAAATAATCGAGACCCTCAAGCAAGCTTTATTAACATTACTCAAGCCGAGCAATTAGAGTCAGCAATTCAACAAGCGATGCTGCCTGATGAAGCAAGAGATAAAGCCATTGCTAATTATGGTCCGTCGATAACGCCATATTTGGATGGACAATCTTCAGCTAGAGTTCTGGATGCTATTACCGAAGTGTTAGAAAGCGGTTGGCAAGATAACAAGCCAAAAAATTGGATTCGTAACTTTAAGATCCGTAAATCATTAAACTATTGGAAATTCTAGGGCTGAATAATGAAAATCTTAGTTTGTGCATCGTATCTACATGCTTGGAATAGTATTCGCCCTGAAGCGGAAATATTTGTAGAACTTTCAAATCAAGGTCATTCCGTGACTGTGATGACCCAAGGTGAGTCTGAATATGTCGATAGGCTTCGAAAAAATGGCATCAAGGTTATCGACTGTTATCCGAAAAGAAAAATTTGCTTTGATACGATTATGAGAATTAGAAGCGAACTAAAGAGTGGGGCATATGACATATGTTATGCCTTTAATTCAAAAACTATACCTAATGCCGCATTTGCATGCGTTGGTCTCAAGGTGAAGTTGATTGCGTACCGAGGAACAACCGGTGGTTTGTATAGGCATGATCCAAGTGCTTATCTGACTCAACTTCACCCTCGTATCGATGGTGTAGTCTGTGTGTCAGAGGCGGTTCGACAGGATGTTATCAAGCGAGTTTGGAAAAACAAAGATAATGTCGTGACTATTTATAAGGGGCATCAATTAGAGTGGTATCAAGTCGAACCAACGTCTAGGGAGTCACTTGAATTGAGTCAGACAGATGTTGTTGCCTTCTGCGCTGCGCACGTGCGCCCTAGCAAGGGAATATCTGTTCTTCTCGAGGCGACTAAATATATTACAGTCCCCAATTTTCATCTGGTTCTCGCAGGTAGTGGCTATGACCCCCACTTTGACGAGATGAAAAATAGTCCGATCTCAGATAGAATTCACTATATTGGTCATCGAAAAGACATTCCTTCATTAATGGCCATGGCTGATATTCAGGTACAGCCATCCGTTAGTGGTGAGGGACTGCCTCGTACAATTATTGAAGCGATGGCTAACGGAACAGCGTCAGTTGTTACCACTACAGGCGGAGCGCCAGAGCTTGTCGAGGATGGTCAAACAGGTTTTATTGTTCCTACTGCTGATGCTCAGGCATTAGGTGAAGCTATTAATAAAATCGCTCAGGACAAACAGCAATGCTCTGGTATGGGGCTTGCTGCAAAAGAGAGGCTAGCACGTCACTTTAGCTCTAAAGTAACAGTGGCTGAACACTTAAAGTATTTTGAACGTCTACTAGGTCATTCAAACTAGCTCAATGAAAAAGGTATATTGATTCAATGAGAACATTATCTGCGTTAATTATCTGCAAGAATGAAGAAGACCGTATTCGACCTTGTTTCGAATCGCTAAAAGGTTTTGCTGATGAAATAATTGTTTATGATTCTGGTAGTACGGATAAAACAGTTGAAATAGCACGAGAATACACGGATAAAATCTGGGTTACGAAAGATTGGCCGGGTGATGGTTATCAAAAAGCTAGAGCTTTTGAGCAGGCCACTTGTGATTGGGCTTTAATCATCGATGCTGATGAGTACTTAGATGAAGATATGAAATCTGAGATAACATACCAATTAAGCGATCCCAAGCTAGAAGAAGTTGCTTTTAAATTACCTTGGGGCAATTTGATTCTAGGTAAACAAATGCGCTTTGGCCGTTCATCTAGAGCCCCTAAACGTCTTTTTAAGTGTGAAGGAGCTTCGATCACTAAAGTGGTTGTGCATGCCAATGTAGAAACTGAAGGGAAGGTTTCTACTTTAAAAAAAGGTTTTTTGATGCATAACTCGTTACGCGGCTTTGATCACCTTATGGAAAAGAGTCGTGTCTATGGTTGGGAGACCACGAAGAAGTACTACAGTAAAGGTAAACCGAGTTTGGGTATTCCGTTCGCTATTTTACGTTCAGTTTGGACATTTTTCTTGATTTATATTATCCGTTTAGGGTTTTTGGACGGTAACCGTGGCCTATTGATGGCGATGAACTTTGCTCAATCCTCATTTAATAAATATGCAGGCCTGTGGTATCTAGAGCAAGAAGCTAAGCTGAAAAGCAATAAGCATTAAAATAGAAATTAACAGAGATTTTAGTATGTTAAATAACAAAACAGTATTAATTACAGGTGGCACAGGTTCATTTGGCAAGCAATTCATTAAAACGATTTTAGAGCGTTACCAAGATGTAAAGAAAATTATCATATTTTCTCGTGATGAACTAAAACAGTTTGAAATTAAGCAAAATTATCCTCAAAAAGATTACCCACAATTACGTTTCTTCATCGGCGATGTGCGTGACCGTAACCGTATGATTCAAGCCTGTGAAGGTGTTGATGTAATCATTCATGCTGCGGCAATTAAGCAAGTTGATACAGCAGAATACAATCCGACCGAGTGTATTCGTACTAATATTGATGGGGCTGAAAATGTAATTAATGCAGCACTACAGTGTGGTGTAAAAGATGTAGTAGCACTATCTACAGATAAAGCGTGTGCTCCGATTAATCTATATGGCGCAACTAAGTTAGCTTCTGATAAATTATTCGCCGCCGCTAATAATATTCGTGGCTCTAAAGATATTCGTTTTAGTGTTGTTCGTTACGGCAACGTTATGGGCTCTCGAGGCTCAGTTATTCCGTTCTTTATTCAGAAAAAAGAAGAAGGTGTATTGCCAATTACCCATGAGGAGATGACTCGTTTCAACATATCTCTTCAGGATGGTGTCAACATGGTGATGTACGCTATCGAGAACCATATTGGTGGTGAAATTTTCGTACCCAAGATCCCATCTTACAAAATATTAGACATTGCAGAAGCTATTGCGCCTGGTATGCCAACTAAAGTTGTTGGTATTCGCCCTGGTGAAAAACTTCATGAAGAAATGATTACAGATACTGATTCTCTTAATACGATAGATCTGGGGCGTTATTACGCGATTCTTCCTTCTGTTTCTTTTACATACACAGAAGATGAGTACATGAATCACCATAAGGCTGAAAAAGTGCCTTTTGGTTTTAAATACAACTCAGGTACCAATACTGAGTGGGAAACGATTAAAGGTCTACGCGACCTAATCAAAGAACATGTTGACCCTAAATTTACAGTGTGAGTAAAACAGTGATTCCATACGGCAAGCAAGATATCAGTCAGCAAGATATTGATAGTGTAGTTGATGTTCTTAAATCTGATTTCCTAACTCAGGGACCACAAGTTCCTGCGTTTGAAAAAGCGTTAACAGAACATACTGGTGCTCAGTATGCGTTAGCAGTGAACAGTGCAACCTCCGCTCTACATATTGCTTGTCTCGCTTTGGGTTTGGGCAAAGGAGATTGGCTTTGGACATCTCCTATTACTTTTGTAGCCTCAGCAAATTGTGGCTTGTACTGTGGTGCAAAAGTTGATTTTGTCGACATTGACCCAGATACATACAACATGTGCCCTAAACGACTTGAAGAGAAGCTAATTAAAGCAAAAGCTGAAGGTAGGCTGCCAAAAGTCGTAGTGCCAGTACATTTATGTGGACAGCCATGTGATATGGCTGCAATTGATAAGTTAGCCAAAGAGTATGGGTTTAAGCTTATTGAAGATGCTTCTCATGCGATTGGCGGCCTATATCAAGACCAGCCGATTGGGAATTGTGAACACTCAGACATCACGGTATTTAGTTTCCACCCAGTAAAAATCGTGACAACTGCCGAAGGCGGTGCCGCTCTGACCAATAGTAAAGAACTCGCTGATAAAATGGCGCTGCTGCGTAGTCACGGTATTACGCGTGATCCAGAGTTGATGCGTGGTGAGTCTCATGGTGGTTGGTATTACCAACAGATAGACCTTGGATTTAATTATCGTATGACAGAGCTGCAAGCTGCACTGGGTGTGAGCCAAATGAAGCGCTTGAATGAGTTTGTCTCTGCTCGTCACGAGTTAGCACAAGGCTATTATACTAAGTTAGAGAATTTACCGGTTGTCCTGCCTTACCAGCTTCCCAATACTTACTCAGGCTTGCATTTGTTCGTGATTCGTTTGAACTTGGATGATATTTCACTCAGTCATCCACAGGTTTTTGATGAGCTACGCGAGCGTGGTATTGGTGTGAATTTGCATTATATTCCAGTACATACCCAGCCGTATTATCAAGACTTAGGTTTCATTGAAGGGGAGTTCCCTGAATCTGAACAGTACTACCGCGAAGCGATTTCTTTGCCGATGTTCCACGGTATGACGGAAGCTCAACAGAATACGGTTGTCGACGTATTAACTGATATTCTAAAAGGTGTGTAATGAAAATAGCGATTATTCCAGCTCGTGGGGGGAGTAAACGCATCCCGCGAAAAAATATTAAAGATTTTAACGGAAAGCCGATCATTGCGTACACTATAGAAGCCGCATTGGCATCTGGATGCTTTGATAAGGTCATAGTATCAACGGATGATGCTGAAATTGCTGAAGTCGCAGAGCAGCATGGCGCAGAAGTACCGTTTATGCGTCCAGCAAACGTTTCTGATGACTTTGCCACAACGGCAGATGTTCTGTTGCATGCTATTGATTGGTACGAAGAGCAGTCGCAGTCGATTGAATATCTGTGTTGTATATACGCAACAGCACCCTTTATCGATGTCAACGACATACGCAATACCTATAATTTGTTACTAGAGTCACCCTCTGCTGATTACTGCTTCCCTGTTTGTGAGTTTCCATTCCCAATACAAAGGGGCGTAAAGTTGACCCAAGGGCAACGTGTTGAGATGTTCCAACCAGAACATTTCAACACCCGATCTCAGGATCTTGAGGTTGGGTACCATGATGTAGGGCAATTTTATTGGGGCAAACCAAGCGCTTACCGTCAAAAGATCCCTATGTTTTCAGATAAAGCAATTGCATATCCTGTCTCTAGAAAACGAGTTGTTGATCTTGATACCCCTGAGGATTGGGATTTTGCTCTATTACTTTCTCAAGCATTAAAAGGTTAGACAGGTGCTTATTGGTATTCGCGTTGATGCGTCGTTCAAGATGGGGACGGGGCATGCATTCAGAATGCTCACACTTGCATGTAAGTTAGAGAGCAATGGACATCAAGTCGTTTTCATATGTCGAAAATTGGGAGGAAACTTAATTAATTTCATTGAAGAGAGTTTCAATGTTATTAGTTTACCTGAGCCAGAAGGAGAGGAGACTCACAACACTCATTGTGCTCATGGTAATTGGTTGGAAGTCCCTTATAAAACTGAGATTGCACAAGTACAAGATGTCGTATCTCATTATCTATCTGGTCTAACTCGAACAAAGTTGGACTGGTTGGTAATCGATCACTATGCGTTAGATGAACGCTTTCAGGTGGCTTTGAGGCCACTATCTTGCTGTATTCTTCAAATCGACGACTTGGCTGATAGAGTTCATGATGTAAACATGTTACTTGATCAGAATTATTACTCTTTAGGTAAAAATCGCTATGATGCTTACCTTCCCAGTTATACCAAGCGTCTTTGTGGCCCTAAATATGCGTTGCTGAGAGATGAGTTTCGTGAAAGCAGAAAGCATATTTCAAAATATACACAGCGTTTATCTAAGAGAAAAGTTGTGCTCTTTTTTGGGGGCATTGATTGGGCTAATGAAACATCCAAAGCGTTACGTGGATTATTGAGTGTCGATAGTGGTGATCATCTCGATGTGATTATTGGGATGAATAACCCTCACAAGCAACAGTTGGAGGCGTTGTGTGCTAAACACAAG
The DNA here is from genome assembly GCF_041504345.1 of Vibrio sp. BS-M-Sm-2. NCBI lineage: Bacteria > Pseudomonadati > Pseudomonadota > Gammaproteobacteria > Vibrionales > Vibrionaceae > Vibrio > Vibrio sp. BS-M-Sm-2. The sequence continues at coordinate 1,707,554 of NZ_CP167894.1, read as the reverse complement.
GCTAGGGTGACCCTTCATGTTCAAGTGAAAAACATGATGGATTATTTTTCAGATGCCTACCTATATGTTGGAGCGGTCGGTGCTACAACGTGGGAAAGGTGCGTGCTTGCCCTTCCTGGTATCGTGTGCTCGGTCGCCGACAATCAAACTCAGCTTGCTAAAGATTTGCATGATATAGACGGCCATTGCTATTTGGGCTTGAACTCCGAGCTATCATCACAAGATTATGCGCTTGCATATCAGCGTTTTATTTCTCAAAAAGAACTTCTCTTGAATCAATCTTCCATTTGCGGTGAACTCGTTGATGGTAAAGGGTGTGAAAGAGTCGTTGAACACCTAGAAGAGATTTCAAAAAATGACAACATTTAGTCTCCGCCCTGCACAAGAAGGCGATAAGTGGGCAGTGTTAGAGTGGCGCAACCACGTTGATGTGCGTGCTGTGATGTTAACTGACCATATCATCTCTAAAACGGAACATTCTGCATGGTGGGATAAAACCATGCTAATGGACCAAAGACAGATTTTAATATTCTGTCGCGATGAGAAACCAGTCGGTGTAGTGACCATTTATTCATGGGAGCAAGATAGCGCGACAGCATGGTGGGGTTTTTACCTCAACAACAGTGCGCTTGAGCAAGCTGAAAAAACAGCCATTTGGCTTGAGCTTGAACAAGCTGTTATTCACTATGCGGGTAAAACACTGAAGGTTCATGAGTTGTATTGTGAATCACTAAGACAGAATCAGCTCGCGTGGAAATTACATCAAAAAAGTGGTTTTGTAGAATGCGAGGCTCCTGTAGATGCGACTGATACTGCAAAAAATGTCGTTTACATGAAATATGTTTACCCAGAAAACAAGCTCGATAAACGTCAGCGGTTGTACCTATTCGCATCCCATAATACCGATTTTTTGTCGGATACCTTAACGAAGCATATTAAGACATATACGCAGTTTCCTTATAAAATTGCGACAGTAGCATTTGGTCGATACCAGCTGGATCTTCTGGATTCTGAGAACACTGATATTAATGATGCATCTTCTTGCTATGCTTTTATCGAGCGAATTGAAGACTTCTTTTCTGATATCTATACCTTGCCAACAGAAGAATCCTTGTTACAAACAGAGCAACGCGTGTTGCAATATCTTGCATTCATCAAAAGTATTGCTCAGCGAGGAAATCGGGTTTTTGTTGCAGATTTTGCTATTCAGAAGGGCTTTCCTTTCTCGATTTCTGAACAATTATCAGATTCAAAAATTCAGAGGCTAATCCAGAAATGGAATAACACGCTTCATACGATGAAAACCGAGAACTTGGTTGAAGTTATTCCTTACTCTCAAATCATCAAGCGTGCTGGCCAAAGTTTCTCCAATAAATATTGGTATATGGCAAGAGCGCCGTTTACTATTCAATTTCTGGAAGCGTACAGTCAGGCATTAATCGGTACTATTTTTGCGGCAAATGCACTTTCTGCTCGAGTCTTGGTGCTTGATCTTGATAATACCTTGTGGAAAGGGATCATTGGTGACGATGGAAAAGACGGTATTAGCTTAGGGGGAGACTACCCAGGTAATATTTACAAAGACCTTCAGTCGCTCTTCCTCACATTAAAATCTAGAGGTATTTTGCTGACTATATGCAGTAAGAATACTGAAGAAGTGGCGCTAGATGCAATTGAAACCCATCCGGAGATGCGTCTTAGAGCGAAAGATTTTGTCAGCCATCGAATTAATTGGGAACCAAAATCCCAGAATATTCATGCATTAAGTAAAGAGTTAAACCTTGGTTTATCATCTTTTTGTTTCATCGATGATAATCCTGTAGAGCGTGCAGAAGTGCGTCGAAATGCACCAGACGTTTTTGTACCTGAGCTACCGGAAGATCCTGCTGAATGGTTCCAGTACCTTTGTAATCTTCCTGAGCTTTGTGTCGCGCAAGTGAGTGAATCTGATAAACGACGTTCTGAGCTCTACAAACAGAGAGTGGACATTCAGAATGCACAAACCGAATTTGTTGATCGAGCGTCATTTATTAAAAGTTTGGGAATGGAAATACGTGTAGAAGCATTGAATTCAGATAACTTCGATCGGACACATCAACTCTTTAATAAAACGAATCAATTCAACACAACAACAACACGCTATAGCAAAGAGCAATTGAGCGAATGGATGAGAGCCTCTGATTATCAAGTTCTCCATGTCCGCTCTAAAGACAAATACTCCAAAGAGTATGAGGGCGTCGCGGCATTGGTTATTGTGAAACAGGATGGTTATTGGGTCATTGATAACTTCGTGATGTCGTGCCGTGTTATGGGTAGGGATATTGAACATATCATACTGAGTAAACTGATTATTCTAGCGAGTGAGTCATCTCAGAATGCTGTGGTTGGTCGCTTTATTGCGAGCTCCAAAAATATGCCAGTTCGAGATCTCTACAAGAACAATCACTTTATTTCAGATGATAACGAACAATGGGTATTTGAGTTTGCTCAGCAGTCGTTGCCGTCAGAATCCAACTTAATGACTCTTAATTGGAAGGCGTAGGAGAAATTTATATGAATGCAATGTTTTCGGCTTTAGGTGTGCTTCATGTTGATCACTATGCTGTGACGACGAAAGACTTGATTACTACACTAAAGGATTACTTATCTATTCCCGGAGCTAAGTTGCTTCGAGGACCTGGAGAAAACCCAGCACAACAAGTGTACTATGCATTTGTGGAACTCAATGGTATGGGGGTTGTAGAGATACTTGCGCCACTAGATGACCATTCTCCAATTCTTGGACATCTAGGCTCTGGTGGTGGTGCTTACCATCTTTGTTATGCGGTGCACGACATTAATAAAGCTATTAAAGTTGCAGAGCAGGATTTTGGTGCAAAACTTGTGGTTGCTCCTCGTGCCGATGGTGCATTTGATGGTCGTAAAGTCGCTTTTCTTGTCCATCCAAATCATGGTTTGTTTGAGTTACTTGAAGCTTATCCTGTAGACTCCATACCAGCATCCCATCAATCTATTAAGCTTGAGGTTGTAGATTCGAAAAAAGATAAGCTTATGGAAATCTATCGTTCGGTCATTGATAGTAGTCGTGTTGATTACGATGGAACGGATATGGCAAGTTGCCCTGAATGGGACTCTTTTAAACATTTGTTGTTAATAATGGAAATCGAAAAGCAATTCGAAACGTCGATACCAGCATCTGATATGTCCACGTTGGATTCACTAAAGAAAATTGAAAGTTACCTGACAAATAAGTAGGAAATAATGAAGATAGCAAATAGAGATATTGGTAAGGGACATAGACCTTACATCATAGCGGAGATGTCAGGTAACCATAATGGTGATATCACTCGCGCAATTGAATTGATTAAAGCAGCGAAAGAAGCAGGTGCCGATGCTGTTAAATTGCAGACTTACACGGCCGATACCATCACAATTAATCACGATAGTGAAGAATTTATGATCCGCGGTGGCCTATGGGATGGCTCAAAATTGTATGACCTGTACGAGCAGGCACACACACCTTGGGATTGGCATAAGACATTGTTTGATGAGGCTGAAAAGCTTGGTATCACCATCTTTAGTTCTCCATTTGACCATACAGCTGTCGACTTCCTAGAAAGTTTGAACGCACCAGCATATAAAATCGCGTCATTTGAGTTGATCGACTTACCATTGATTCGAAAAGTGGCGGCAACCGGTAAGCCGATGATCATGTCGACGGGGAACGCGAATTTGGCAGAAATTGAAGAAGCGGTTGCGGCGGCAAAAGCGGCAGGCGCTACAGATATCGTACTTCTTCATTGTACAAGTGGTTATCCAACCCCTGCATCACAGGCGAACATCTCAACTATGGCGGTAATGCTTGATGCATTTGGTGTAGAAGTGGGCCTTTCAGATCACACTATGGACATTGGTGTATCGGTAGCAGCAGTTGCACTGGGCGCATGCGTGATTGAAAAACACTTTACACTTGCGCGTGCTGACGGTGGCCCTGATTCGGCTTTCTCGCTTGAAAAAGAAGAGCTAAAGTCACTAGTAACAAATTGTACTATGGCTTTTGAATCAATAGGAGCTCCAAATTTTGTAAGTACAGAAGCTGAGTTACAGACTAAATGTCATCGCCGTTCACTTTATGTTGTTAAAGATATTAAGCAAGGTGAAGTGTTTACTGAAGAACATGTTCGTTCAATCCGTCCAGGCAATGGCATATTGCCAAAATACCTTGATGATGTAATTGGCTCAAAAGCGACATGCGATATTAAGTTTGGAACACCTTTAGACTTCAAGCATTATTAAGTATAAAGTGCCTAGAAGAAATTAAAGGTTTCTTCTAGGCGTTCTTTTAATAGGTGTGGATTCTTCTTCCAAGAAATGATCTGCTCATCAAAATTCCCCATTTCTTCATCTCTGAACAGTCTACGCCTTTCACAAAACTGTTCAAACCCTAGTCCCGCTGTTGAGTTAATAGAAGCAACAATCACCTTATTAGGACTATTAAGAAGCTCTAATTCCAATGGGTGTTTGACTGAAAGAAATTTATCTTCATCAAAATAAGGAAGGTAATCCTTTATGTCTTCACTAGGATGAAGCTTTATAAAGTAAGGTTTCCCTTCACTCTCCATATGTCTTGCTATACATTGATGAATATAGAAAAAGTAACCTTCATCTTTAAGCATATTAGCAAGAGTTGATGATAGTGGTTGAGTAGCAATAATAACGATATTGCTTTGAACATTGACTAATTTTGGAGTGAATTTAAAAACAGTGTTGATTGATGGTAAACCTTCTGATTTTCCAAGAAATTCAATAGCTTTTCCTTTTTCTTTCACTGAATTCGGTAACTTTTCAGGCCACACTACATTGATAGTAGTGCAACGCGTGCTTTCACCCATAACCCAAGTGTTAAGGCCTTTAAAATTTATAGGGTTTAAGTATTTACTGATTCCCTTCTTTGGTATCTCATAATAATTCCCAACCCCATCCTCTATAACTTCATATTTTTTTATTAACAACTTAAAAATGCGAGCCACTTTGTTTTTGTCATTGAAAACAAACAAGGATAAATTATTAAAATCGCTTGGTTTCAATATATCTAAATTTATTAGTTGATTAGATGCTAATTTTATTATTTTTTTGTTTGGCTGTATATTTCTCATGGATAGGAATAGTGTTAATTTTCCAAGCCAAGATTTTTTTAATTTATAAATTAATTCCTTGCGACTGATTAATATTATTTCTATATTTTCATTTTTAATTTTTTTATTTATCTTGTCCTTATCAACCCCTTGGTAATCATAGAAAAACAAAATAGTAGAATGTTCATTTGGCTGATAACAAGCTTTTGATATCGAAAATAAAAAGTGTCTTAGTGTTGAGCAAACGTAAAGGTTCATTGGTGACCCCTATTGTTTTTTATCTTTTTAATTAAAAACATAGTGGTAAATAAGTAAAGAAAGTACGTGCCTGGATGCGAGATAGGCACATAACTTAACCCTGCTACAAAAATAAATATTGGCATGATTAATAATAGCGGGGAGTAATTGGATTTAAAATTCTTAATTCCATAAGCAAATGGAACAAACAAAACGCTTATATATAATATAAGGCCAATGAAACCATATTTCACAGTCCTATCTACAATGCTATTATGAAAGTTCTTATTATCAAACCGAGCTAGGGACTTTTTAACTTTACCTTCTTTATACATTTCTTGAATGATTTCTAGGTGTTTGGTTTGTCCTAAACCTAGCCATGATTTATCGTTTTTTATAATATCGTAGCCAACTAACCATAGCTGTACTCTTATACCCCATGATGAGTCTAAGTTGCCTTTTGTCAGGAGTTCTATTTCTTTTGTTGATGTGTCAATTCTGCCTTTGATAATAGGGTAGTTTAATGCTGTCACAGTAGCAAACAAGGCAAGGCTCATGAGGGTAACTTTCCAGTTCCTTTTCTTCATAAATATAAGAAAAATGATAGTTATATATACTGTAATTAGAGCGAGCCATGTACCTCTTGTATCGACTAGTATTACATTAATAGTAAGAAGAATAAAACTTACAACTGATAGCAATGATAGTAATTTACTCTTACTAATATATCCAAGATAAAGGGCTATTATCGATAGTAAGCCGGTGTAGTTTGAATAAGGGATTGCATTTAAGGGGAGCTTCATCCGGCTTAAGTTTTTTATCTCGATGATATTTATAGTTTGGTAAGTTATGTATATAGAACTCAATGTGATTATAAATATCAGAGACTTGTAACGAATTTTTTTGGGATTGATATTGCTGAGTATAAAGCTGTACTAATAAGAACCCTTATCTCAGAAGAGCTATATCCGCTATGGTAATACTTTAATGATGCATAAATAGCACATATAAAAATAATTCCAATCATATGGTTATATTTAAAATCAATGCTATCATCACTATCGAAAAGGCAGCAGACTAATTTTGTGACTAAAGATATTATTATCAACGTGACTAAAATCTTATCACCGTTGTTAATAATGAAAAGACCACTAACAGCCCAATAAATTGGAAGTAAGTGTATAATTTGCATTAATTTTCGAAACATATTATTTATAAGGATTGATATTATTTTCCGGACGAGTCTTAAGTAACCTTAAGATCCACATATATTGCTCAGGATTTTTGCTCACGTAGTCTTCAATACATTGATTCATCATGCGAGCATCTTGCTCTTCGCTTCCTGTTGGGAATGGCAAAGCAGGGTAGAAATCCAGAGTGTATTGACCAGTGTTACTATCGTATTGAGCAAACAGAGGGACGATTTTAGCTTTACTTAATTTTGATAGGCGACCAAGGCCTGAGATAGTTGCTTTTTGAGTCGCGAAAAAGTCAACGAAGACACTGTGTTCACGGCCAAGATCTTCATCAGGGAGATAGTAGCCAAGGTACCCATCACGCACTGACTTGATGAAAGGCTTGATACCACCACTGCGATCATATACACGACCGCCGTATTGCACGCGCTGTCGGTGCATTAGCCAGTCACTGAGTTTGTTTTTTTGTGCTTTCGCCATCGCAGACACAGGTAAATTGCGTGATGCCAATAATACCGCTGGGATATCAATAGCCCATGTGTGTGGCACCAGTAAGATCACATTCTCGCCACTGTTTGTAATATCGGTTAGGTTGCTCAGGCCGTTTATCGAAGTGTTATTCTCTAGCCAAGTTTTACTCTTGAGTGTCAGAGAAGCAAATCCCATCAAAAATGAGATCGAAGTAACGTATGACTGATAAAGAGTTTCTTCGCGCTCTTTGACTGATTGCTCGGGAAAGCACATCTCAAGGTTTACGCGAGCTCGACGGTTAGCTTTATTCTTGATTTTTACAGCTTGCTTAGCCATAAACTTAGCGAGTGCTAAACGAATGCTATTAGGTAAGAAGCAGACTAAAGACGATAACAGAACAGCAATCCAAGTGCCCCAGTATTTAGGTGCTAGAAATCCCCATTCAAACTCAGGATTGTAAGCTTTTGGATCAAAATCATTACGTTGTGTGGTCATTCGTTCACTACATTATTTAAATCAGAGGGTTAACTTTGTATCGGTCACTCGGGGGAGTGATTATGTTTACTAGATTGTCCAATAATGCACCCTCAAAAGCAGGATGCACTATTAGTCTTAATCTGAAATATAAAGCTTACAGCTATGCGTTGACGAGCTTCATGTACTCAGCGACACCATCTGCTACTGTTCTAAACTCGATATCGCAACCTGTATTGCGAAGTTTAGTTAAGTCAGCTTGAGTGAATTCTTGGTAAGCACCTTTCAGATGCTCAGGGAAAGGAATCGTTTCGATTTCACCTTTACCGTGGTGCTTGATTACTGCTTTTGCGACTTCTTCAAAAGACTCTGCGTTACCTGTACCTAGGTTGAAGATACCTGAGATACCATTCTCTAAGAACCATAAGTTTACTGCCGCGACATCACCTACATACACAAAATCACGTTTGAAGGTTTCGCTACCTGCGAACAACTTAGGGTTTTCGCCGGCGTTCATTTGGTTGTTTAGATGGAATGCTACTGAGGCCATGCTGCCTTTGTGTTGCTCGCGTGGGCCATAAACATTGAAGTAACGGAAGCCAACGATTTGTGAAAGCGTTTCGTTATGCGCTACGGCATCTGCAGTTAGGCGACGAACGTAGTTATCAAACTGCTGTTTCGAGTAGCCGTAGACATTCAATGCACCTTCGTATTCTCGCTCTTCAATGAAAGTATCAGTTTCACCGTACGTTGCAGCGGAAGAGGCATATAGGAACGGAATTTCACGCTCAACACAGTAATGAAGTAGCTCTTTTGAGTACTCATAGTTGTTAAGCATCATGTACTTGCCATCCCACTCAGTGGTCGCAGAGCACGCTCCTTCATGGAAAACCGCTTCAATATGGCCGAAGTCATCACCAGCCATGACTTGAGTTAGAAAGTCATCACGATCCATGTAATCAGTGATGTCTAGGTCTACAAGGTTCTTAAATTTCTTACCATCTTTTAAGTTGTCGACGACTAGTATATCGTTGTGGCCCGCTTCATTGAGCGCCTTTACAATATTGCTGCCGATCATGCCAGCACCACCCGTTACGATAATCATAATTTTCTAACTCTTTTGAATACAAAACTGTCTCGAGTATAGCAAGGAATAGATAAGGCGGGCTAGTGGAATAATTCTCCAAGCAGAGTATGATATGGCCAGTTTAACTATGAATTAATTTGAGTAAATAACTCAAACCAATAGGTATTAATATGAAAATTGCAGTAGCTGGGACAGGCTATGTTGGTTTATCAAATGCGATGTTATTGGCACAAAACCATGAAGTCGTAGCTGTCGATATTATTGAAGAAAAAGTTGCAATGCTTAATAAGAAACAATCCCCGATTGTTGATAGTGAGATTGAACACTTTTTATCGAGTAAGAAGCTTAACTTTAGAGCCACAACAGACAAGGCTGCATATAAAGATGCCGAGTTCGTTATCATCGCAACCCCTACGGATTATGATCCTAAAAGTAACTATTTCAACACTTCCTCTGTTGAGTCTGTTATTAAGGATGTTATGAACATAAATCCTGATGCGGTAATGGTGATTAAATCAACGGTTCCTGTAGGTTACACCGCGCAGATAAGAGAAGAGCTAGGTTGCGAAAACCTTATGTTCTCACCTGAGTTTTTACGCGAAGGCAAAGCTCTGTACGATAACCTACACCCATCACGAATTATCGTTGGTGAGTGTTCTGAACGCGCTGAAGTGTTCGCTAATCTTCTTGTTGAAGGCGCAGAAAAAGAGAATATCGACGTATTATTTACTAACTCCACGGAAGCGGAAGCGGTAAAGCTATTCTCAAATACCTACCTAGCGATGCGTGTTTCTTATTTCAATGAACTTGACTCTTACGCAGAAGCTCACGGTTTGGATTCTCGCCAGATTATTGAAGGTGTTGGTTTAGACCCTCGAATTGGCAATCACTACAACAACCCTTCATTTGGTTACGGTGGTTACTGCTTACCGAAAGACACCAAGCAGCTATTAGCTAACTATCAAGATGTACCAAACAACATTATTGGTGCCATCGTTGATGCTAACCGTACCCGAAAAGATTTTATTGCGGATTCAATTATCAAGCGATCTCCTAAGGTTGTTGGCATCTATCGATTGATAATGAAAGCCGGCTCGGACAACTTCCGTGCTTCTTCGATTCAAGGCATCATGAAGCGTTTGAAAGCTAAAGGTATTGAAGTGGTTGTATTCGAACCTGTGTTAGAGGAAGAGCATTTCTTTAACTCGAAGGTTTATTCTGACCTAGAAGAGTTCAAAGCCGTATCAGATGTAATTGTATCTAACAGAATGGTAGAAGAGATCGCAGACGTTGCAGATAAGGTTTACACACGAGACCTGTTTGGCAGTGATTGATTACAGTAGCGATTAATTTGGCTCTATTTTAGCTACTGCTAATTAGACCAGATGTTAACAGCTCGATCTATCCGTTTAGTGGCGATATACTGACCCCCTAAACGGATAGGGATACTAATAACTAATGAAAACACGTGACAAGATTGTTTACGCTGCTCTAGAGCTTTTTAATGAGCACGGCGAGCGCAGTATTACGACCAATCATATTGCTGAACATATCGAGATTAGCCCTGGTAACCTCTACTATCACTTCCGTAACAAACAAGAAATTGTCCGTGATATCTTTACTCTCTATTCAACAGAGTTGCTTGAAAGGTTCACGCCGATTCAAGGCCAACAAGAAAGCCTGACGCTACTAAAGACCTACTTAGATTCTATCTTCACACTGATGTGGAAGTACCGATTCTTCTATGCGAATCTGCCTGAAATATTGTCACGTGATGAAAAACTCCACCTTGATTACATGGCCGTGCAAGAAAGATTGCAAACCAACCTTGTCGATATCATGAGGGCCTTTGTAGAGTTGAACTTGCTTAAAGCGACAGACTCAGAGATGAAGTCGATGGTAACGTCGCTGCACTTGATCGCATCGGGCTGGTTAGCTTATCAGTCTGCGATGTCTCCAAAAGCTCAAATTACTGAGCAAGTCGTTCATCAAGGAATGCTGCAGATGATAGCGACCGTTAAACCAATTGCGACCGCGCAAGGTTTTGAACAGCTGACATTGTTGGAAGATGGTGTAAGGGCGTTGAACTCTAAATAGAAAGATGCGAGTAACCGAGATACGAAGATCGGGAAAGCGCAGATTCGAGTAACGGGATACGAGTAAACGAAAAGCAGGGTAGAGCGACGGCGAGGCCAGCGTTTTAATGTCACGTTTTACTCATACCTTGTATCGGCTTTTAAGCTCTTCGCATCTCGTTCACCCGCATCCCGTATCTGTTCTTATGCTCTTCGTATCTCGTTTACTCGCATCCCGTATCTACTCTTACCTAACTAACCAACTCTTCGGATTTTGAGCTTGGCTGTTTCTACGGATTTCAAAATACAGTGATGGGCGAGTTTGGCCGCCAGTGTCACCAGCAAGGGCGATGGCTTCACCCGCTTTAACCTTGTCACCTTCTTTCTTTAAAAGCGCTTGGTTAAAGCCATAGAGCGTCATATCACCTTTACCGTGGTCAAGTAGTACAACTAAACCATAACCACGCAGATACTCGGCAAATACCACCGTACCTGAGTAAACAGATTTTACCTGCTGACCGTACTTGGCGTTGATCACCATGCCTTTCCAGTTAATTTGACCCGTTTGGCGTGAACCATAGTTATGTAGCACCTTATCTTTGATCGGCCAAGGTAGCTTACCTTTGCGTTTTGCTAGGCCATCCATCGGGACTGCATTACGTCGTTCTCGAGCTGCTTTTTCTGCTTTCGCAATTTCGGCTTTCAGGCGAGTTTCATTGCGCTGAAGTTCAGCTAAGTAATTTTTGTCGCCAGAAATATTCTTCTTGATACTACCAACGGTTTTCTTACGTTGCGTTTGAGTCTGAGACAACTTGTCACGCTTGGTGGTTTGCTGTTTTAACAATGTTGCTATCTGTTCTTGCTCGAGTTGGCGTTGCTTGTGACTTTCTTCTAACTCAAGCTGTGTCTGTTCAATCGTTTTGATTGTTGCAGATCGCGCTTTGGCAAGGTGTTGGTAATAGTGACTGATACGATCTTCTTCCACACCTGTGTTGAGGATGTGGGAAGAAGCTTTAGCTCGACTTGTCATATAGTAAGTCTGAATCAGTTGCTCTAACTTATCGGTATGGACCTTTTTCTGAGCCGTAAGCGTTTTAATCTTGGCATCTAAGTTAGCAATATTTGCATTAGCTGTATTGAGTTGCGCTTTACTATCGACGATTGCTTTTTCAAGCGAAGCGATGGATAGCTCTTGTTTCTTGAGGCTTGCTTGTAGGCTATCGAGTTTTTTCTGTTGTGAGGACAGGTTTTTTTGTTGGCGAGATATTTCACTCGATACACCTTTCAGCTCCCCCTGAGAGGCGGCAAATGAGGATGTAGATAAAAGAGCAACACAAAGGCTGGTAGATATCAGAAGTGTCCGGCTAATGGCTCGAATTTGTTTCATCATTATCGTCATTTTGCTCTTATTCATTATCAACAGTTGTTTTTAAATCTTTTCGCATCTGCTCTTAATTTTTCGAATTTCGCTGAATCGAATCCACATCTGCTTTTAAGCTCTTCGCATCTCGATACTCGTATCCCGTTACTGCTGTTTTATATCCCATCACCATGGATGAAGTTCTGAGAGCGACCATTGAACCCTTGGTCCATGTCTAAAGATGGCTTGTCTGTTTTCGGTTTTCCGACAATTTTTGCAGGAACCCCAGCGACTGTTGTATGAGGTGGTACGGCTTGTAGAACCACAGAGCAAGAACCAATCTTTGCACCTTCCCCCACTTCAATGTTGCCGAGTATTTTAGCGCCGGCACCAATCATTACGCCTTCACGGATTTTAGGGTGACGATCGCCACCTTCTTTACCCGTACCACCAAGGGTCACGTCTTGAAGGATAGATACATCATTTTCAACGACAGCGGTTTCACCAATCACAATTCCTGTCGCGTGGTCGAGCATGATCGCTTTACCGATACGAGCCGCCGGGTGAATATCAACTTGGCAAGCAACCGAAATTTGGTTCTGTAGGTAAGTGGCAAGCGCAATACGACCTTGCTTCCACAACCAGTTAGCCACTCGGTAACCTTGAAGGGCGTGGTAGCCTTTCAGATAAAGCAGAGGCATCGAGTACATCTCGACCGCAGGATCTCGATTTACCGTCGCGCAAATATCACAAGCGGCAGCATCAATAATCGATTGGTCCTGCTTGAATGCTTGTTCAACCACTTCACGCACTGCCATTGCTGGCATTGAAGCCGTCTTTAGCTTGTTTGCTAGAATGTAGCTAAGAGCTGCGCCTAAACTTTCATGGTTAATGATCGTGGCATGGTAAAAACTCGCAAGCATAGGTTCTTGCTCCGACTGCTGTCGAGCTTCCTTCACAATGCATTGCCAAACTTTTTGTTGTTCACAGTGTTTCATTTTACCATCCATTATTTTTAAGGGGCAGATGCGAGATACGAAGAGCTATAAGAGCAGATGCGAGTAACCGAGATTCGAGATACGAAGAACGAGATGTAAAGAACAGATTAGAGTCGTGAGATACTAGTAATGAAAAGCATTGTCATCGAACGTTTGAAGGCGCTCTTCATCTTTTCGCATCTCGATTACCCGAATCTCGAATCTGCCTTTACTCTTTTCGCATCTCGATTACTCGAATCTCTCTACCGCTTTTCTATCTTTCTGACTTCTTGTCTCGTGCAAGTAGATCTTGTGCTGCTAAGTGTGCATCTTTCCCTTGATACAACACTTGATAAATTTGTTCAACAATTGGCATCTCAACGCCCATGCGTTCTGATAATAACCAAACTTCTTTGGTGTTGCGATAACCTTCGACAACTTGGCCAATTTCTTCTTGAGCCGTGTCGACGTCTTTACCTGAGCCTAGCGCCAAACCAAAACGGCGATTTCGCGATTGGTTATCGGTACATGTTAGTACTAGGTCGCCCAGTCCAGCCATTCCCATGAAGGTTTCTGGTTGCGCGCCAAGAGCTGCGCCCAAGCGACTCATCTCGGCTAAACCGCGAGTGATAAGCGCGGTACGTGCATTAGCACCAAAGCCAATACCATCCGACATGCCAGCGCCAATTGCGATGACATTTTTAACGGCGCCGCCAAGCTGCATACCAATGAAATCTGAGTTTGCGTACACGCGGAATGTTTTACCGCAGTGGATTTTTTCTTGAAGCTCTTCTAGGAAAACTTCATCTGGTGAAGCTACAGAGATAGCCGTTGGCATGCCCATCGCTAACTCTTTGGCGAAGGTTGGGCCTGATAAAACAGCTAACGAGTACCCATCACCAAGCACATCGTGTGCGACATCTTTGAGTAGGCGGCCAGTTTCTGGCTCTAACCCTTTCGTTGCCCAGCAGATACGAGAGTTCGTAGTTAAGTGAGGTTTAAGGCTATTTAAAACGATACCAAACACGTGGCTAGGAACAACGACAAGAAGGTCGCGACTTGCTGTTACCGCTTTCTCAAGGTCTGACTCGATGATTAGGCTTTCTGGGAAGTCGATATTGGGCAGAAACTCATTATTCGCACGCTCTGATTCAAGGCGATTCATATGAACAGGATCATGCCCCCAAAGAACAACATTTGCACCGTTACGCGCTAGAGATATCGCTAAAGAGGTTCCGTAAGAACCTGCGCCAATGACAGTCATGGCGATATCTTTGCCGTAAGCGCTGTCTTTACCGTAAGCGTCTGTCGTGTTAGTCGGGCGAGTTGTTTCTGTCATGCTTCCACCTAAAAATAATGAGGAAAATCGAAGAGTTCTGGAAAAGCTATCCACTAAAGTAAGAAGAGCTTTCAATCTTAGTACAGTGTAAAGAAAAAATGCACATCGCAGAAGTTACGATGTGCATTTAAAAGCTAACTAGCGCTTGAAACGTTAGAGTTAAGTTCTACTTTGAGACTTAAGCCTGTTCGCCTTCAGCTTGTTGAGCTTGGTTCTGTAGGTAGTTCATGAACAAAGCATCGAAGTTTACTGGAGCTAGGTTCAGTTGTGGGAACGTACCTTTAACCACTAGGCTCGAAATTGTTTCACGAGCGTATGGGAACAGGATGTTCGGGCAGAATGCGCCTAGGCAATGAGCCAGTTGACCAGCTTCCATTTCGCTTGCAGAGAAGATACCACCTTGTTGAACTTCACAAAGGAATGCAGTGTCTTCTGCGTTCTTAACTGTAACCGTTAGACGTAGGATTACTTCGTAAACGCCTTCGCCAAGTTCACGGCTTTGAGTGTCTAGGTCCAGTTTTACATCTGGGTTCCACTCTTTTTGGAACATGTCTGGAGAGTTTGGCGCTTCGAAAGATACGTCTTTTAGGAAGATACGTTGGATTGCGAAGTTTTGTTGTGCGTCTTGTTGTGCTGCTTCAGCCATTTTCTTGTCCTTAAAAATTTATAATTAGGTTTTGTTCGTCATATCAGCCAAACAAAACCTTAAAGTCATATTCGTGTAATCAGGTCAGCTTACTTTTTGCTTTGAACTACTTCTTACCTTTAACCAAAGGTAAGTTAGCTTCGCTCCAAGCCACTAAGCCGCTTTTCAGTACGCTTACGTTTTCGAAACCTGCTTTAACCAGCAGATTAGCGCTTTCTTGAGCCGTTTGACCTGTCTTGCATACTACGATGATTGGGTCTGCTTTGCGGCTTTCAAGGCTTCCAAAGCTATTTGCTTTGATGTCTGACGGCAAAATGTGAACTGCGTCCGTAATATGGCCCTTTTTGAACTCATCCTTAGTACGAATATCAACCACAACACCATTTTCACGGTTAATCATGTGTGTGGTTTGCGCTGCAGTGATCTCTTTATAGGCTGCGTTTGATGTCTTGATAACGTTCGCAATGATGGCAACAACTAAGCCGATCCATACGATGGCTAAAATCATATTCTCTTGAACAAATGGAACTAACTCTTGCATATCTTGAACTCTTATTCGTTATTGGGCAAAAAATTATAGGGTAGGAGTATAGCTAGAAAGAGTAGGAGAATACAGAGGAAGAACGTTGTTGTGAGGACATCGGCCGTAGCTCGAGGAAAAGCATTATAGTGACAAATGTAAGGAAAAATATTGCTAGTGGAATTAGCTTGTAACTGTTGGTACGTCTTAACGTAAAGTGTACAGTACTTTACGAGTAAAAGTTGGATAAGCCTCACTCTATTTGGTATGATTTTTCACTTTTAGTAAACGCTGAGTTCAACCATAGAGTTCGTATACCCTTATAAGTTTTTGCCTTTAGGAGCCAAACCTAAGGGCGGTAGCTTATCTAAATTTGAGTACACATACGTTTGGATATGGGTATCTAGCAGCTTATGAGAGTATGCGCTAATTGATATTAACTTCACTCTCATTTTGAAAATAATGTTGGAACTGTGAATGGATTGGCTTTTATTATCGCGTATGTCCGAGTTTATACGCTCTTGAAATTATGGAAAGTAGAGTTTGGGCTTATAAGGTGTTGTTTCCATGACGGTATTGCTGGTGACAGTGGTTTCAAGGAGTAGGGAGAGTCGCGGAATCTTTGGTGAAGACAATTATGATAGGTGATGATAATCCATTGTCTGTTTACGAATGGAAACAGCTTGGTGGATTAATGACCACTGAAAATAAGAAAATTAGTTGATAATATCAAATTACATTAATCGGATTAATATTGAATGAAAAATTTGCTCAAGAAAATTTATGCACTTGTGATTTTGAAAAGAGTAATGAGAACGGTTCTCGAGTGTTGTTATAACTTTATGTATGATTGCGTCTCTTATATGAAGCATTCCGCATCTGTTTTTCAGGAAAACGATAAAATTAAGCTAGAAGGGCGAATCTGCGTTCTTTACCATGCCATTGAAAAAGGTATGTCCCTGAAAAAGAGCCAAGATGGATTTGGTAAGGAAAAAGTTAAGAAACTGATCGAGTTGTGTAATAAATACAAAGAGCTAGGAGGTGAAGAAGAGTTACTTGTGACGTGTAGAAATGTTTTACGCGGTTATTGTGCACATCAGGAACAATATTTGGATAGTAGCTTCCTAGAAGAGCTAAAAAACTCAAAATTGTATGCTTTGGAATCAACAGTACTTAGTGACGGTGGTGTTGAGGCTTTTACACCCAACGAGTTCGACTTTTCTAAATATAAAAATTTCGTCCTAGCGAGAAAAAGTATTCGGAACTTCAGTCAAGATGATGTTGCATTTGAAGACCTAAAGGATGCCATTGATGTTGCTAGGTATACGCCATCTGTATGTAACAGACAACCTTGGATGTCATATATTTATACCAATGAGAGTGAAATAGAACAAGCTCTATCATATCAAAACGGTAACCGAGGATTTGGTGAGCAGGTGAAAGGTTTGATCTTAGTTACCGGAGAGAAGAAGAAATTTTGGCATGCTATCGAAAGAAATGAAGTTTATGTCGATGGTGGTATGTTCTCAATGTCTATTGTCTATGCGCTCCACGCTAAAAACCTATCTTCTTGTTGTTTAAATCTAAATATGACAGCGCGAAAAGAAGCTGAACTTAAGAAGTCTCTTAATATACCAACTTCTGAAGCTTTGATTATGATGATTGCTGTAGGTAAAGCTGAAAGCAATGCAAATACAGCTGTTTCAAGTCGATTTAGTACAGAAAAATTTATAGGTAATTTATAATGAAAATCGGTATTCTTACTTACCATGATACGTTCAATGCGGGTGCTTTTCTTCAAACATACGCCACATACAAATACTTACTAGATCAAGGGTATGAAGTTGAAGTCATAGATTATTGCCCTATGTCCGGCTTTATTAAAGAGCGGAAGACGAAAATTAAGACTAAGCAACCTCTATTAGGCCTAAAGTCGTTACTGACAAAACGTTCATTTTTAAATAAACACCTAGCGCTTTCGAAACAACGAGTTATTAGTAACGATTTTGATAAATCAAAGGGCATCCTTGAAGGATACGATGCGGTTTTGGTTGGTGCTGATACAGTATTTGAAGTCAAGCAGCAAAGCGTAGCATTTGCCCCTCAGATTCCTAATATTTATTATTTTCCTGAATCGTTGAAGTGTCGCAAAGTTGCTTTTGCTGCATCTGCAGATGCCTCTGATTTCAGTTTGTTGAACCCAAGCCAAAAAGATTACATTACAAGCTCACTCAACGACTTTCACGCACTATCTATTCGAGATACATTTACTTTATCAGAGCTTGAATCAATCGCACCTAACGATTTTAAACTTGTTTTCGATCCAACGTTTATGATCGACTTTCCGAGCACAGGCATTGATAAAAAACTTAATATCGAAGGTGGCTTTGCTGTACTAAACATCCCAAACCAACAGTTAAGTAAGTTGTTTTCTGATGTGTTTCGAGCAAGAGGTTGGAAGGTGGTCTCTCCAACAAGAAACAAATACGCTGACATCAATTTAAATGGCCGAGTCAACCCGTTTGAATGGGCGGAGCTATACAAATATGCAAAGTTCACCGCTACAGATCGATTCCACGGAACTATTTTTAGTTTGAAAGGAGGCTGCCCTGTTGTTTCAGTAGACAGCTTGTCACTTTATGAAAACCAGCTCAGCAAAAAAGCAGACATGCTACAACGAATGAACTTAGAACATTTGTTGCTCGATTTTAAAAAAGCATCTAACACCTCTACTGTAGAGTTGAATATAATTATAGATCAGATTATCGACAACTGGGACTATGAAGAAATAAGTACGCAACTAAACTATGCTGGCACTATTTCTAAAGATTTTCTATCTGAAGCTTTATCTTAACGTTGATATATAATGTTTAATTTAAACAGCACAATTATGAAGTTTGCCAAAAATGCATCATGGTTAATTTTTGGTAAGCTTTATCGAGTAGTTCTAGTTACTTTTACTACTATATATCTTTCTCGATATTTAGGCCCTGAAGAGTTTGGTTTATTAAACTACTCTCTTTCGTTAGCTATCTTATTTTCATTTATTATTGGTCTTGGCTTAGAGTCGCTAATAGTTAATGAAGTTCATAAAGACGAAAAAAAATCGGGAGAAATACTATCGTCAGCCATTGCTTTAAGGTTAATCGGTTGGATCGTTTTTGTTGGCGTAATAAGTGGTGTCTGCTTTTTTCTAAGACCTGGTGATGTAGAGTTTTTCAAGTTGATGATCGTATTATCTATCGGATACTTATTTAAAACGTTCGAAGTTTTCAGGTTTTTCTTTGAGTCTAAGGCTTTAGGTAGATTAATATCCTTAGCAGAAATTGCTGCTATATCAATAAGCTGCTTTATGAAGTTCTATTTCATTTACCTTGGTTTAAGTGTGGAGTGGTTTTTCTATATAGCAGTGTTAGATATTGTGTTTCTGTCAATATTTTTATCGTTGTTATATGCCAATCATAGGCGCGTTCTAGATAGTGATTCTTATGCCTTAACTCCAACGATAAAGAAAATGAAAAAGCTTATTTCTCTTTCATGGCCATTAATTTTTGCAAGCGGTTTATATTTAATTTATTCAAAAATAGATCAGGTTATGCTGGGAGAACTTGCAGGAATGCGTGCCGTTGGAGTTTACGCGGCAGCTGTTAAGTTGAGTGAGGGAAGTGGTTTTATTTTTACCACGCTTGCTGTGGCATTATTTCCCTTAATGTTGAAAGAAAAAAACGTCAGCGACGAGCGGTTTTTATTGCAAACTAAAAAGCTTCTTTCGTTATTAGTGGTTTTGTCCGTATCTCTAGCTTCTATCGTATCTTATAGCTCAACATTCATATCAGATTTAATATTTGGTGACCAATATAAAGGTGTGGATACAGTCCTAATGTTACATGTATGGGGAGCAGTATTTATAGCTATTAATGCAATTAGTTCTAAGTACTTAGTAACAGAGGGACTTCAAAAACACTCAATATATAAAAATGTTATCGGTATTTTTTGTAATGTTGGTCTGAATTTCCTACTTATTCCAAAGTATGGAGCAAGTGGAGCGGCTTTTGCTACAGTAGTTTCTCATATCTTATCAACTTATATATATTTTGGTCTGAGAAAGGAAACTAAGCGTCTGTTTTATATTCAGAGCTATGCAATATTTTTTGCATGGCTACCAAGTTTATTAAGAAGAGTTGTAAAAAATAGAACTTAGTTATTACATTGACTGACTTTAAGGCGTTAATTTGAAAAGAATAGGGTTATATTTAGTATCGTTTTCTGGTGGCGGAGCCGAACGAGAAATGATCTATTTAGCAAATGAACTTGCTAGGAAAGGCTATTTGGTCGATTTGATAGTGCATCGTGACTCTGGTCCTCTAGAGTCACTTGTCTCCGGTGCTGTCAATAAATTAATCATAGACAAAACATATGGGCATGATGTTCTGTATTTAGCAAGATATATGAGGAAAAATAAACCTCAGTTTATGCTGAGCACATTACATATGCCCAATTGGACCTTAGCTATTGCCAAGTTACTATCATTTACTAAAACAAAAATTTCATGGCGTATTGTCATTAGTCTTTCTGAGTCTAAAAAAGATGGTAAAGGTATCGTCTCAAAGTTACTAAATTTGTGTTATCCGATATTGTCGAGGAATGTGGATAACATAACTTGCGTATCTAAGGGCGTGGCTGAAGACCTCATTACTAACTTTAGCGTTAATAGAAAGAAAGTTAATGTAATGTATAATCCAGCTTATACAGGTGAAATACATGACTTAGCAAAAGAAAAAGTCGAGCACCCATGGTTTGAAGAGCAGTACAAAACAGTTACCTCTCTTGGGCGTCTATCTTCTCAAAAAGATTTTCGAACACTAATTAGTGCATTTCAAATTGTCAATCAACAAGTTCCAGAAGCACGACTTCTTATTTTGGGCGAAGGGGACTTAAGAAGCGAACTACAGATACATATCGACACTTTAAAACTGTCCAATGTAGTTGAGCTCCATGGTTTTGAACTCAACCCGTATAAATACCTCGCAAAATCAAACATGTTTGTACTTTCATCTATCTATGAAGGGTTCGGTAATGTGATCGTAGAGGCCTTAGCTCTTAATATTCCAGTGGTAAGCACCGATTGTCCCTCTGGACCTTCTGAGATTCTTAACGATGGAGAGTGGGGCGAACTCGTAGCAATTAGAGATATAGATGCGCTTTCTGATGCTATCTTGCGAACATTTGAGAAAGAATACCAGAGAGATACTTTGGCACGGGCAAAAGAATTTAGTGTTGAAAGTGTGGCTAATAACTATATTGATTTGATGCAGTAGCAATCAATAAGGACAACTAATGTTTAAATATTACGACTGCTTAGGTTCCAGATCTTATTACCGAGGAACAGCAGAAACCCAAGTGTTTTCTTCGTTTGCTGATTGTATAAAATCCAAAGGAAACTCAGTTCGTCAAATTGATGATATGGCAGTTCTTAGTATTTTGATGAAAAACTATAGCGTAGGCGATAGGACTTTAATCAAAGGAATCGAGCGTACATCATGGATGTCTCGTCAAATGAATGATGGTTCTTGGTCGGATGCTGATCTACCAAAGCATGGTCGAGCGGTAGTCAGCTCATCCGAGGCATGCAAAACCCTTCACCACAACTTACGACTGGAAGTATTAAATTTTGTTTCAGACAAAAATAGCGTAGGGATTCTTTTAAGTGGTGGGATGGACAGTCGTATTGTAGCGGGAATTGTCCGAGAGCTACAACAGTCTGGGGAGTATACTGGACAAGTTGTTGCGTTAACTTGGGGAATCTGTGAAAGCCGTGATGTTGTTTATGCTAAACGGATTGCTGATGAGTTTGGTTGGGGGTTTGAGCATTTTGAACTTAATGCTGATGTACTTAAGCGAAATATTGAGCTAACGGCAGAAAGAGGCGCAGAGTATTCACCTGTTCATTTACATGCAATGGAGCAGGTCTCAAAAGCAAAAGGTGTCGATGGTATTCTTGCTGGAAGTTACGGGGATAGTATAGGCCGTGGAGAATATTCTGGCAGACGAACAAATAAACTTCCTGGAATCTTAGATAAGCATCTAAACCATTTCGCATTTATGTCTATTGGTGCCGAGAAAAGAGCGCTAACTACAATGAAGCAGGTGTTGGCTCATTCGCGAGCTCGTTTTCCTGGTAGAGACGAAATGGCCTATCGAGAAATTGACATGCAAATGCATTACATGCGTAGACAGCTTAATGCTTGTATGGAGGTTATAGACGACAAAATCCCTCTTTATCAGATGTTTGGTTCTCCGGACACATTTGGTTATATGTGGTCCCTTTCTTCTGATAGTCGTAGCGATGATGTCTACGAGGATCTGTTAAAATCTCTACCAAGTGTCCTTAAAGAGATACCTTGGGCTCGAACTGGTAAAAAATATAATACTGAGGCTGCTCCGGTAGAAGATAGCCATACAGCACTAAATAATCGCTATGGTATGTGGCTTAGAGCAGATTTGCGAGCATATGTTACCGAATTAATTTCAACTGGTGCGCTTCAAAGTATCGGAGTTTTTAATCCAACGGCTTTGAAGTTTTGGGTCGAGCACTGGGCAAAAGGCGATGATCCCAAGGCAGATCGTCTAGATGAGAAAATGGCGTGGTTAGCTTCTTTGTCTTTGTTAATTGAAAAATATAATATTCAACCTAGCAATGATAAAGCAGTAAATTCATCTTTATTCGATTCTCTTAACCTTACTAAAGCAATAGTACATACCAAACTGTATCATGAAGCACTTAAATGGAAGCGTAAATAATTAATTGCCGGATAGCTAATTTCCGGCTTATTTAGATAATTCTATAGTTATAGAACAGGTGGGTAAGGTGATATTGTATTCTCGAATTGTCGGTTTGTTAGTTGGGCTCTGTTTAGTCGTAGTGCTCCTAACATATCGTTCATTTGAAACTAATTTTGTGTTCTATCTTAGTTGGTTGTCTGGTCTTTTTATAGTATTCCTATTTGTCAATACAACCGTAATTAAAGTTAAGATTGATAGAGTGACGGCATTGGTTTTAGCTATTGTTTTAGCATGGCTTTTTATTGGGCTTCTTTTCTTTCCCTTTGCTTATGATAAGACAGAACATTTTAAAATACTTGCAATAACTACTTTTTATATGGTTACTGCAACTTTTTTTTCAGAGTTATTAATTAAGAGCAAGGTAAACTTTGCAAAATATACATTTTTTATGGTGAATGTATGGGCAATAGTTAATTTAATTCTTCTGGTTCTATTTTTTGTAGGTATTTACATACCAGAAAAACATCAGTTTTCTGGTGTATTTCATGATAGAAATGTTTTTTCGATAACGACACTTCTGGTAGTTGGATTTGCTGTCAGTCATTCTGAAAGTATTATAAGCGGATTCTCGCGTGTATTACTTTATATAAGTGTTATAGCGTGTTTCTTTATGATTCTTATATCAAAGTCTATTACAGGTAGTTTAGGCTTACTCATATTGATGTTTCTCTATAGTCAACGTCTTACTTTAGCGAAGCGTATTTTGGCTTTTAGTCTGCTCATTTTGGCTTTTGTTGTTGTTATTGCAACTGATAATCCTCTAAGTGCGAGAATCTCTAGATTTGTTATTGCTATCATGGGAGATACTGATTCTCTAAATACAAATGAAAGTGCTTATTTGAGAGTTTATTTGATTAAGAGTGGCTTTGAGTTGATTGCGCAACACCCCTGGGTCGGTGTAGGGTTAAATAATGCTAAAGAGTTTGTTGTGTGGCCTGATCGAGGGTATGGTAGCTTTTTGCATAATACATACTTAGACGTATTTACTAGCGGAGGTTTTCCGTTGTTTTTAGTGTACTATGGGCCTATATTTTATTGCTTATTCTCTTTAATTTCATTAAGAAAAAAGTTTTGATGATTTTGGATGAGCGATATTACAGTTTATGGAAATTAGCCTTTGTTAGTTTGAGCTTGAAGCTAATATGTGATCTCACATGGACAACTTACTTTGAGTATTTTATGGTTTTCACAGTAATATTTAGTATGTATGTCACCTTTTATATTAAGCGAGCGTTGCGAATGAAAATGAAGTATCGAGCGTTTGTATGATTCTGTTTCGTTATTTTTGTTGAGCTGATTGAATATGGAAAAAATAAAATTATTATATGTAGTAAGCACGTTAGTACGCTGTGGCCCAACGAATCAGTTACTAAACATTATCAGGAACCTCGATCCTGGAGTTTTCCAACCTACGGTTATCACACTATCTCCAGAGCCGAGTGATAGTCTTAAGTATAAATATGATGAGTTAGGGATTGATATTCAGTCACTAGACATGTCAAGAGTTCAAGGCTTGTTCAAGTCGAAAGAGCTCTTACACCAGAGAATAAAAAAATAGCACCTTCAGTCATTCATACTCAAGGTATCAGAGCTGACTCTTTGCTCTCAAAGCTAAAACTACAAACGCCTTGGGTAATGACTTCTCGTAACTATCCCTTTGATGACTACCCAATGAAGTTTGGATTATTAAAAGGTAAATTAATGGCCTATTCGCACATTGCAGCGATGAGAAGATGCAATAACGTAGTAGCTTGTTCAAAAACTATCGCGAGTGTGCTTACTAAGCATAATATAGTTGCAACTCCGATTCAGAACGGTGTGCATAATGAACCTGTTATCAGTATGGCTGATAGTGGTGAATTACCAAGGTATGAAGCTCCTGTATTTATAAGTGTTGGTAGTTTGATCGCGCGTAAGAATATGGAGCTATTGATTGAGGCGTTTAATCGATACTCGAAAGATCATAAAGGTAGTCTCCTGATACTAGGTGGTGGTCCTGAACAATCAGCTTTAGAGGAACAGGTGGAATCAGAGCATATCCACATTTTGGGATCGGTTAATAATGTGAGAGACTACCTGTTGGTCTCCGACTATTTCTTGTCTGCGTCTCTTTCTGAGGGATTACCTAACACCGTTCTTGAGGGGCTTGCTTCTGGGCTTCCTGCATTGCTTTCTAACATTCCTTCTCATGAAGAGATTGAATCAGAGTCTTCTAAGTGTTCTAACATATTTGCACTCGAAAAAGGTGCCGACGAATTACTTGAAAAGATGATTTTAGTTAATCGTATCTTTGATGAAAATGCCTCAGATGCTGCTTTAAAACTTGCACAAACAGTGCTTTCTGCCGAGGCTATGTCAAATAAATACCAGGTTTTATACCAAAGCCTTCTGAAATAATTTATTGAGAAATACCATGAGTGATTCATACAGTCCTTTAGAGAGAGCTATTGCGCGTATTTTGGCACGAGCTCCATTTATAAAAAATATTATCAAGAGGTGTTATTCACAACTTGTTTATCTACGTTCTAAGAAAGATTACGAGTATAAGTCTAGCTTTGATGTAGCTTGCATTAATGTTAATCAAAGCACAGAGAGTTTTTTTGGCTATTTTGATAAATCTCCTGTATCGAAAGGTGGTTACACACTAATACATAAAACTGCAGAAAAAACGGATTGCTTGCCTCAACGTGACAAAGCGGTATCACTTGCGGTGATTGCCCCTTCTGGGGAGGAGCTATTTGCAGTGAAAACTAACACGTTTAATTGGCAGCAAGGCTCCCGAGCACATTGGCTTGATGAAGATAACTTCATTTTCAATGATTTTGATACTAAAGCCCAAAAATACGTGAGCCGAGTTTATTCGATAGCGACTAAGCAAGAAGTGAAACAATTTGGCTATGCTGTGCAAGATTCATATAAAACCGACTACTTCTTATCTTTGAATTACCGTCGTCTGATGACGATGAGGCCTGACTATGGCTATCGTAATCTACCAGTTATGAATAAAGATGAGCTGCAGGATACAGATAAAGACGGTATTTGGAAGGTCGATTTCGACTCAGGAGAAGGGCAGCTTTTGCTGTCTATTTCTGACGTTAAAGAGGTCGAGTATGAGCCAAACTTTGATAATGCAACACATAAAGTTAACCATGTAAGTATATCTCGTTGTGGTGAACACTTTATTTTTCTTCATCGCTACTTTGTTGGACAACGCCGCGTTGATCGTTTAATGCTGTCGTCCGCAGATGGAAAACAAGTGAAATCTCTCGTTGCGTTCGGCATGGTTAGCCATTGCTTTTGGGCTGATGACTCTACCATTTTGGGGTATTTGAGAGGGCCAGGCGAAAAAGACGCATATTGGTTAATCGATATTCACACGGGAAATATGACGCATTTTGCTGACGGTGTACTTGATTCCTATGGTGATGGTCACCCACACGTTGTTGGCGACTGGTTTATTACCGATACTTATCCAGACAAAGCTCGTATGCAGTATTTATTG
Source organism: Vibrio sp. BS-M-Sm-2 (assembly GCF_041504345.1). NCBI lineage: Bacteria > Pseudomonadati > Pseudomonadota > Gammaproteobacteria > Vibrionales > Vibrionaceae > Vibrio > Vibrio sp. BS-M-Sm-2. The sequence goes on along the minus strand of NZ_CP167894.1, from coordinate 1,681,692 downwards.
CTCTGTAACTGGAAAACAGGAGAGGTTAAGAATCTGGGAGAGTTCTACCATGGCTTTGGTTATAACGGTGAAACTCGTTGTGACCTGCATCCAAGACTTTCAGAAGATGGCCGTAATGTTTTTTTTGATTCAGTGTTCAGTGGTAAGAGACAACTTTATCGCATTTCTTTAAACGAGGAGTAATCAGTTAAACAACATTTATCTGGTTACTAGCAGATTGAATATGTGAACTGATAGAGTGAAGATGAAAAAAATTTCGGTATTGATGTCTCTCTATGAGCAAGAGAGGGTCGACTTTCTGGCATTGTGTCTGGAAAGTTTGATGAAACAAACTAGACAGCCTGATGAAGTGGTTATCGTTTTTGATGGCTTTGTGAATGATGCTTTGAAAGATACAGTTAATGAATATTGTCAGCATTTACCAATCATTAAGGTATGTTTAGAGAAAAACTCAGGGCTTGCGATTGCTTTAAATGAAGGGCTAAAGCATTGTTCCGGTGATTTGATCGCCCGAATGGACACTGACGATATATGTTTGTATGAGAGACTTGAAAAACAAGAAGAATATATAGTCACTCAGAGTTTGGATATAGTTGGTACTGCTGCAGTCGTCGTGGATCTTGACGGGAAAATCACAGGAGTTCGAAGGAATCCGGCAACTCATACTGATATTGTTGATAAGTTGTGGTGTAACCCATTGATCCACCCTAGTGTAATGTTCGTGAAATCAAGTATTGAAAGGATCGGCGCTTATGATCACTCATTACGAAGACGTCAAGACTATGAGTTGTGGTTTAGAGCGGCAAGTCACGGATTGAAATTCGGAAACCTTCAAGAGAAACTCATAAAATATCGCTTTGATCAGCACACTTTGCAAAAGCAGTCCCCAAAACTTGCTTGGCAACAAGGTATGATAGGATTCAAAGGGAGTATGTCCTGTAAGCTAGGGTTAATAAAGTCCGTTGTTTGCTTTGTCCCGTTCATACGCTCATTGTTACCTATTGGGCTTCAAGTGAGGTTTACTAAATTAATGAAAAGCTTTGATTCACGCACGAAATGAATGATGAATGCATTTGAGTTTCAATTTAATAAACTTCAAACTGACCAGATATAATCGAGTAACTATCGATTTACTTCACTTCTAACAAAAAATTGAGCAATGAATATATTATTAACTGGTGCAAGTGGTTTTGTAGGTAGTCACTTTTGTGGTGACGATAGCATTAAGCGAGTAGTCGTGCGCGATAGCGATAATTGTTCCCATTGGAGCTGTGACCAATATCAAGTCGATGCTATCGATGGACAAACTTGTTGGTCTGGTGCTTTTGAGAACATTGACGCGATCATTCATTTAGCAGGGCTAGCACACAGTCGAACATTCACCAGTGACGACTATCAAACGGTGAATGTTGATGGTGCATTGCACTTGGCGAAAAAAGCTGCGCTTGCTGGTGTGAAAAGGTTTGTTTTTGTTAGTTCTATCGGAGTGTTGGGTTCACATACTAGTGACTCTCCTTTTACGGTAGATAGCCCACTTATACCTGAGAATGAATATACTCAATCTAAATTGTCGGCTGAAATCGGGTTAAATAAAATCTCGCGAGAAACAGGGTTAGAAGTTGTTATTGTTCGTCCGACACTCGTTTATGGGGCTGATGCGCCGGGAAACTTTGGCATGCTAGCTAAGCTAGTTTCTCGTGTACCAATACTACCTTTTGGTCTCGTTAGTAATAAGCGTGATTTTATCGCCGCTGATAACCTGAAAGATATTCTTATGTGTTGTGCTCTGCACCCGGCAGCTAAAGGTGAGACATTTTTGGCGAGCGATGGCGAAACAGTTTCAATTGGCGAGTTTACTAGTCATATTGCACAAGGGTTGAACCGGAAGGTCATTCAATTGCCAGTCCCTATCTCGCTCTTTAGATTTTTAGGAAGGCTGATTGGAAAGACTCAATTGGTGGAGCAACTAGTCGGTAACCTACATGTTGATAACTCTAACTTGAAACAAAAGTTAGGCTGGGTTCCTTCGTATACCATGAAAGACGTTATGTCACGACTGAATAAAGGCAAAAAATGATTCGTATTATTGATTTTCTCGCGGCACTTATTGGCTTAACATTACTATGGCCCATATTGTTAGTTGTCGCTGTCTTAGGGCTATTTGACACTGGTTCCCCTATCTTTGTACAAACCAGAGTCGGTAAAGGAAAAAAGCCATTCAAGCTGATTAAATTTCGCACTATGTCGGTAGAGACCAAGTCCGTTGCGAGTCACTTGGCGGCTAACTCTTCTATTACCAAGTTGGGAGCTATTTTACGTAAAACTAAAATAGATGAGTTGCCACAACTAATTAATGTTTTGAAAGGTGAAATGAGCTTAGTTGGTCCTCGTCCTAATTTATTCAATCAAGAAGAGTTAATTAAAGAGCGAGAGGCGAAAGGTATTTACGATGTTCTTCCTGGAATCACAGGGCTTGCACAAGTAGAAAATATCGACATGTCAACGCCGAAACTGCTTGCTGAGACAGATAAGAAGATGATCGAGATGCTGACGTTAAGAGATTATTTTAAGTATATCCTTATGACAGTTACAGGTAGCGGTTCTGGCGATGCAGTGAAATAAACGCGCAGGTACGAAAAGGCTTTATTTGGTTTTATTTTGACCTGATGCTTTTGATGGCCTCTGTTATGGATGAGATGTTTGTTTTTTAGATGTATACATCTCATGCAATCCAACACATTTGTGACTCCCTAATGTCATGTGTATGAATCATCTTCCTTTAGTGATTTACAAGTAAACTTGTTATTGCCCTATAGGTATCGATTAGAGACAAAATCTACTTTAGTCGGTACTATACGGTGTTAGATTTATTAAGAGAAATATAATGGCTAGGCTTAACTTTTTGTGGAATTTATCCCGTCTTCAGAAACGAGTGATAAGTATATTCATTGATGCTCTTTTTGTTGTTATATCTTTTTATGCCGCCTATTGGACTCGTATCGGCCATATGAAGCCTCTCGACGATGTATCTACCCAGTACGTGTTGCTTGGGACGTTATTGGTTACTATTCTTGCTTTCACTAAGCTTGGTCTATATCGAGCAATTCTACGTTATCTCACCTTTCACGCCTTGGCTGTAGTTAGTGTTGGGACTGCTATCTCCGCAGGATGTGTAGCTGTTCTGGCTTTTTACTTTGACGCAAGTATTCCTCGTTCAATTCCAATTATATATGGCGCATTTTTGTGTCTCCTTAGTGGCGGTTCTAGATTAGTTATTCGAGTGTTAGTCTCTCAAGCTAGCAGTAAAGATAAGAAGAAAGTGCTAATTTATGGTGCTGGTGCGGCTGGTAGGCAGCTAGCGCTTGCTCTTCGTTCTTCTGAAACCCATCGAGTTATGGGCTTTATAGACGAAGATACTACGTTAGAAAATACTATTATCATGGGCCTTAAAGTTCATGATACGAGTTCAGCACAAGCGCTAGTTGAGAAGTGCAATGTAAATCAGATTTTACTCGCGGTTCCCAGCGCTTCTAGGTCAAGACGTAAGGAAATCCTAGATGCTTTAGTACACCTTTCGGCTGAGGTGCTTACTATTCCAGACATGAAAGATATTGTAGAGGGAAAATCAAAGATAGATGAATTGAAGGACGTCGCTATCGATGATTTGTTGGGGCGAGACCCCGTAGTACCTCAACAAGTTCTTATGGAAGGTAACATTAAAGATAAAGTTGTAATGGTGACAGGAGCGGGTGGTTCTATAGGCTCGGAATTATGTCGTCAGATCTTGAGGAATAAGCCTAAAACTATTGTTCTATTTGAGCTCTCTGAGTTTGGTTTATACCAAATAGATCGTGAATTATCTTTGTTGAACAAAGATGAAGGATTGGGTGTTGAAGTTATTCCATTGCTAGGCTCTGTACAGCGTATAAATCGCTTATCCACTGTAATGACAAGCTTTAATGTCAACACTGTTTATCATGCAGCAGCTTACAAGCATGTTCCGTTAGTAGAGTACAATGTTGTAGAAGGCGTACGTAATAACGTTTTTGGCACTTACTACGCAGCAAGAGCAGCAATTGAGGCCAACGTTGAGTCATTTGTTCTTATTTCAACTGATAAGGCTGTGCGCCCAACGAATATCATGGGCACGACGAAGCGTGTCGCTGAACTCGGCTTACAAGCTTTAGCCGAACAAGAAAATAAAAAGCAAAAAGGCACCCGCTTTTGTATGGTTCGTTTTGGTAATGTGTTGGGCTCATCAGGCTCTGTGATTCCACTCTTTAAACGACAAATATCGAAAGGTGGGCCGATTACGGTGACTCACCCAGATATTATTCGTTACTTCATGACTATTCCTGAAGCTGCACAATTGGTTATTCAAGCTGGCGCTATGGGTAAAGGTGGCGATGTTTTTGTTTTGGATATGGGGAAACCCGTTAAGATAACTGACTTGGCTGAAAATCTAATCCAGCTTTCTGGGTTAGAGGTCAAGAATGATGACAATCCGTATGGTGATATCGCTATCGAATTTACCGGACTTAGGCCGGGTGAGAAGCTGTTTGAAGAGCTGCTTATTGGTGATAATGTTGCTCTTACCGCTCATGAACGGATTATGACCGCGAACGAACAGTTTTTAGCAATTAATGAATACCAACGATTGATTGCAGATTTAGATGATGCGTGCCATAACTTTGAGCATGAAAAAATAAGGCAGTTACTATTAGATGCCCCTACCGAGTTTTCTCCAACGGATGGGATCGGTGATTTAGTTTGGAAGCGTACTAGTCCTCGACAAAATTAATATGAACCTCTGCCTGTTCAAACACAGCTTTGAGAGCGCTTCTCAAAGTTGCAGTGATTTTTTTTGCATTCTGTTTAAGTGTAAGGTGCTGATTGAACTAGGTTGATTTAAAGAGCGCTGTTAGAAAGTTTACGAATCGAACAATACTAACAATGTACAGTATGATAGTATTTACCGGTTATTAATTTAGATGTTTTGAGAGATTTAAAGTGAAGCAGTCAACACAACCCAAGCCATACTCTGCCCACAATCCACCGATGTTCATAGAAGATGACGAGATCGATCTTAGAGATATTTTTAAGATGCTATGGGATGGCAAGTTAATTGTAATATTGGTTACTGTTTTGTTTGCAATTGGTAGTATTACTGTTGCGCTGACAACTCAAGAGTGGTGGTCATCTAAGGCTAAGATCACAGAAGCCCAGCCTCAAAACTTAACAGCATACCAGCAGCAGGTTAAGCAATTTCAGCCCGTTTTCGATATTTATCAGGACGATGGAACAGTACTTGTAAGTAATGATTTGGATAAGTTAGTTGACTCCGAGTTATTGTTTAAACGTTTTGTAAGTACTTTCAATTCAGCTAATAATAAACGTGCTTTTTTAGATAGTAGTGTTGAGTTTCAAGAGTTCAAAAATACTCTTTTTGCTGATAGTTCAGAAATGACAGATGACACGGTTCGTGCTTTGTATCTGCAATGGTTTGAAAGAATTACAGCATCGATTTCAGATAAAAAAGATCGTAACTCACCTTATTTTGTAAGCTTTCAAACAACTTCTAAACAAAGTAGTTTTGATTTACTTACCTCGTATCTTTCCGTTACCGAAGCTAAAGTTCGTCAAGATGCATTTAACAACTTGAATGCCGTTGTTGATGGCAAGCGGAATGAACTGATACAGCAGAAAAGGATCCTCGAAACTCAAGCTAAAAGTCAGTTGCTTATAGAAGCTGAGCGAACTAATTATGCAGTTGCAATAGCAATTGCAGCGGGGGTCGAAAAGCCTATTCAGACGAGCAATCATCGTGAGCTATTTGGAATTGATTTAGGTTCTAAAGGGCTAGAAGCGAAAATGAAAGCTTTAGAGTCAATTAAAAATTTAAGTGTTATTGAGCCTCGCCTTCAGCAAATCAATGCCAAATTGGACATGCTAAATAATCTTACGATAGACCGAAACATTGAATTTCAAATGTTTCGTTTTCTAGAACGAGTGGAGCAACCAATTACAAGAGATAAACCTAACCGTGTGCTGATTGTTCTTTTGGGAACATTGTTTGGTGGGGTCTTGGGATTGATGATTGTCGCGATTAGATTTGCTTTTAGAAAACAAGATTAATAATTACCAATGGCTAGTGTTCATACACTAGCCATTTTTTTGCTGAGTATATTTTGTTATTTCGCTATTTGGCATTTGTATGCCTTATCAATACTGACTAGCAGAAAAGCTTACTTGGACTTCATACCTCAGTAACACACGGTAGTTGCATCTGGCGCCCAAAAGTCGTCCGTACACTCGGATTTACCTCCAATACATCATTCAAACGGCACTCGGCAAAGGCTCGGGCGACCGCGTTTAATTTGCCTTCTTTCTTATCTTTCACTCCTTCCTGACGCAATCCTGACGTTTTTTTGAATCGTTGTGGTGCGTTTACTAATTATACATTTACTTGATAGCAGTAATTACCTATCATAATGTTCAATTAGTTGTTTAATCAGAGTAATTCCTTTTTAGGCTATCTATCATTGATTAGATGGTTTTGGTTGGATATTGAAAGTAAAGCAGCAATCTTCTTGTGTTGGTATCTTCTGAGTACCATTTTTGTAGTGTCATACGAAAAGATTACGCTAGCTGCTCGCTTGCAATGGGCTAAGCAAGCTACTCTCAAGTTCTTTGAGCTTGTTAAACAACATTGATAAATCTGGCGAAATTCAAAAAGTACAGTATTGAGCTGTCTGTAGCTTCTAGCTTCAGCATTCAATATTGTGCACTTGCGTCAGTAGTTTTGGTACGGAATGGCGTGTATGAGTGCCTGCTTTTTGGGCTTTCATACAAAAACTGATTAGACTATCGCTTAGATTTGCTAGGAAAATCAGCCTCAGTTCAGTTTGAAATATGGAAGATATAATTATATGAAAATGCAGTGGTTAGCTAGGGTTTCACCTTTGTTGTTGCTATCAGCAACAGCTGTTGGAGCTGAAAATTTATACGTGGGCGCTAAAGTAGGTAGTGTAACTGCCGATAACTTTGCACCATTAGTAGAGAGCCGTACGGCTATTGACGACTCAGACACATCTTACGGTTTGTTTGTGGGTTATCAATTATTGGACACCTTGTCTATAGAAGGCAGCTACAACTATCTTGGTGAATATAACCTTAAAGATATTGCCGGTGGTAGTTACGATGCAAGTACCTTTGATGTGCTGCTTAAAGCCTCTGGTAACATCAACGATAGTCTAGCGTTATATGCTAAAGGTGGCTTCGCTATTTATGACTGGAACGCAAACGGCCCAGGCGTGGAGTCTGATGATTCTGGCGTGATTCCAACAATCGCTTTCGGTTCTGAATACTCGATTACACCATCAATGAAGGTTGGTTTAGAGTATCAATTCTATGATGGTATTGGTGGTGTTAACATCGATTCATTTAATGTTGCCTTGTCTCATAGCTTTTAATCATTTGTAGGGATAAATTGTGAAATATAAAATTTTAGCGTTATCAGTCGTTGGTGCAATCCTTGGTGGTTGTGGCAGTGACAACAACAACAGCGTGCCACCGGAACAAGCGTACCGTAATATTATGGCATTCGACCCTGCAGTAATGGGTATGAAAGGTACATTCAGCTGTGATGATGGTACAACCGGTTCTCTAGAAGAAACAAACTACTACGGTGTTTCTGAAGTCACTGAGCTTACTGTTCTTAACTACCCTGAAACTTGTTCGTTTGCTTACGCTGCAACAGCGGATGCAGTTGACGTTTCTAACGGCAAAGACATGAGCAAGGTGAGCTACAAGTTCCCTAAAGGCTTAGCAAACTACGACGACCTTGTGACATCTTCTCCAATCTCAACTTTGATTGAGAAAGAGCTAGATGGCCAATCTTATGATGAGTCGATTGGTGAACAGATTCTTAACGATCTTGGCTTGGGCGACTTAATAAACAATGGTCGAGCTAAGAGTGTTGCTGACTTCCTACGCCGTACACAAGAAATTATTGCAGATCTTCCAGCAGACGAAGCTAGCCTAGTTTCAGCGACAGCAGCGGTACTATCAGACGTACTTGTAGTAAGTTCTGATAAGTCAGCAACTGAGCTCTCTAAGGCAGCTGTTGCAATTACAGAGGAAGTTCTCAACACCTACCCTGACTACCCTACAGCTCCGGGTGGCGGTGACATCTACTTGGATCTAACTGCAGATCCTGACTTTATTAAAGATGTTGTCGCTGACCCAACTGCTCCTGTAGTCATCCCACCTTCAGCAGAAAAACCATCTGAACCTGTTCCAGACCCAGATGAAGGCACTAAGCCACCAACTGGCGGTACTGGTGGTACTGGTGGTACTGGTGGTACTGGTGGTGGCGGTAACGGCGGTGGTACTGGCGGCTAATCTAAGCATCAATAATAAAAGGCACCACACGGTGCCTTTTTTGCATGCTGTTACTATCAACATAGTCACAATTAAGCATAGTCACTATCAAACTCTGTCACCATTAAACGTAGTCACTAACAAAAATAGTCACTGTCAAATACGGTTAAAACCTATTGTATCCCAATGAAAATACTCAGTTATTCTAAAAATGCATCTCTCATAGCATCTCTTAGCGCATTAGCTATCGCTTCTAATGCCTATGCCGTCGATAACTTGATGTCGTCCCAAAGTTATACCGGCGCAATCATTGTGCCTAATGCTCAAGTGATGGACACTGGCGACATCTCTTACCTCTATGGTCAAGGCGTACCATACAAGGGAAAAACCAGTGAGTTAGATAACATATTATTTAGCGTTGGTTTATTCGATGGGTTTGAAGCGGCGGGTCGAATTGTCACAAAAACTTATGACTGTCACCTCTACACAAATGTACCGAACTACAACCCTAATTGTGGTAATGGTATTCGTGATTTGTCGGCATCGTTTAAATACCAGCTTCCTTTCGTTAAAGATTGGACAGGGTTCGATTTTGCCATAGGTGTTCAAGATTTCGGTGGCGCGGCCAGCAACTTTGAAACCTACTATGCGGTAGCCGATTTTGAGCCTGACTTTGTCCCTGCAAGGTTTAGTGCCGGTTATGGTAAATCAGAGGTGAGCCATGGCGTTCTGAACGGGCCCTTTGCCAGCTTAGAATATCAGCCGTTGGATTTTGTACAGCTGATTGCAGAGCACGACTCTCACCAATTTAACGCTGGCTTGAAGGTGTTCACACCAGAAAACTACCTGCCACTGGATACGCAGTTATCTTTTCAATACCAGTTTTACACCAGTGGTAATGCCGATATAGACATTTGGTCTGTGGCTGCATCCGCTCCTTTAATGGGCTTCTCTGAATCTCGCCGAGTGAATGAGTTAACCCTAGAAGACAAGATCGCAGTAGAACAAGCGCATCATAAATTTGCCGGTATGGTTCAACTTAAAAAAGCACTGGTTGATGAAGGCTTTCTTAACGTCAGAATTTCGGCTGATGATATTGGTTTAAACGTAGCACTGGAAAACCGACGTTATAATCGTAACCAAGTGGATGGTGTGGGTGTTGCGTTGGGTATTATCTCTTCCTACGTGGGAGAAGGTATGCTTCAAGACCTCGGGGTTAAAAACTACCAACAACAAAACATTCGCTTGTTTAACTTGGTGAACGACATGCCGATGATGGAAGTGATCACCAGTGCCCCATGTTACCGTGAGTTTGTAAAAACGGGTGAACCTTGCAAAACCCTTCTTGTTCGCACATCAGATGTGAAAAAGAGTTATGCAAAAGCAAACTTTGATAAAGAGGTGGCTCGTTCTGGCTTTGGTCGCACACAGGTCATTGTTTCCCCTGCTTTGTATCACAATACCGCCACAGAATACGGTGTATTTGACTACTCTTTAGCGCTTGCCACTAACCTATATACGCCTCTTTGGAAGGGTGCCGCGTTGGATGTTCGACATGTAATGCCACTGGCAGAGAGTGACGACTTTGAAGAGGGCGAAATTTGGGGTGACAATGCCTTTGAAAATGAAGTTGATAGGGTTCTTTTCCACCAAGCATTCCAATTGCCTTACAACCTCACGACTCAATTCTCATTCGGACAAGTTTACGGAAACTTTTTGGGCTTTTTGAATGAAACGCAGTATGCGAGCAACAGCGGTCGTCACATTCTAGGAGCTGAATACGCCAACTTTTCTGCTCAAGATAAGTACGACTCAAGAGGGAAGGCTATCTTAGATGCGACCCCTATGATTGGCCACTATACCTACTCAAGACCAGAGTGGAACTGGCAAGGTAAAGTGCAAGCCGGTCAATTCTGGAAAGGCGATGAAGGGGTACGCGTAACCACCAGTCATTGGCTAGGTGATGTAAGAGTTGATGCGTCATACCAGACCACAAAAGCAGTAGGCAGCAGTGAAGCCGAAGATTTTGTGACGCTTTCTATCGCGATTCCGCTGACACTATGGCGTGATATGAGCCCTGACTACGTTCAATTGCGTGGTATCGACCAGTTTGTGTACGCTCTACAAACTCGTGTTGGTGATAGCCATAATAATTTAGGCACAGGCTTGGGTGTCGATACTGGCTTACAACACAATATTGAAAGGCAGTACTTCAACCGTAACCGCATCGGTGCGAGTTACTACTATGAAAACAGACAGCGCTTACGCAATGCTTACCTGAAATATTTAGAAGCAGTAAAATAATTCAGCGTAACATCTAAAACTAAGAGCCAGCACCTCATGTGTTGGCTCTTTTTTTGCTCTTGCTCTTGCTCTTAGCTCTTCGTTCACTCGAATCCCGTTTACCCGCATCTCGATACTGCTCTTTAGAATCTCGCATCTGCCCTTTAGCTCTTCGCATCTCGTTTTCCCGCATCCCGTATCTGCTCTTAACCCTTAAAACCATACAACTAGGTTGATAATAAACACAATTTGTGGATAATGTTTACGGATTAAAATGACCGGATGCAAGCATCGTTTTTGCTGCGTTTGGTATTGACTATGCAGTGTGGTGTCACGGACGATCAAAGGGCGGTAGCATCTTGATTTTTCGATGATAAATGAGAGTTGGATCTTATTATTTTTCCACGTCAGCGCTATTTAAAGCCGCATAGCTGATAAAATTACGCGCTTAACTTCCTTTGGTGTCCTTTTGGGGATCACAATACATTCCACCTCTATTACTTGGTTAACATGAAGATCAATAAAAATCGTCTCCTTTTCGCGCTTATACCTGCATTGCTTGTAGGGTGTACGACTCCAGGTACTCACCTGTCTACTGGTGGTAAGAATGTGATTCAGCCTTCTGAGGAGCAGCAAGAGTCTGATATTTCTGAAGTGGTGAATGTGTATCCGCTGACGGCGCAGCTAGTATCGACTTACCAAACGGGTACATTGTCGGTGTCACAAGCCAACCCTGAACTCGACGTAGATATCGCAAAGTATGAATACAAAGTCGGTGTGGGTGACATCCTAAACATAACGATCTGGGACCATCCTGAACTGACGATTCCTGCGGGCTCGTACCGTAGTAGCACCGAAGCGGGTAACTGGGTTCATGCAGACGGCACCATCTTCTACCCGTACATTGGTACAGTCGAAGTTGCAGGAAAAACCGTTCGTGAAATTCGTTCTGATATAGCGGAACGTTTGGCTAAATACATCGAAAGCCCTCAAGTCGATGTGAACGTAGCGGCTTTCCGTTCTAAGAAAACCTACATTACTGGCGAAGTGTCTAAACCTGGGCAGCAGCCAATCACTAATATCCCACTAACATTACTGGATGCCGTGAACCGTTCTGGCGGTTTGTCTGAAGATGCTGATTGGCGTAATGTGTCATTAACCCGCAATGGCGTGGAAGAGAATCTTTCGCTTTATGGCTTAATGCAACGTGGTGACCTAACCCAAAACCGCTTACTGCAAGCGGGCGATATTGTTCACGTACCTCGTAACGATAATCAGAAAGTGTTCGTGATGGGTGAGGTGAACGATCCTCAACTACTCAAGATTGATCGTGTTGGGATGAGCCTAACCGAAGCACTCAGCAACGTTGGTGGTATTAACCAGCTGACGGCAGATGCAACGGGTGTGTTTGTGATTCGTACTTCTGATGATAAATCAGAACGCATGGCGGACATCTACCAACTGAATATGGAAGATGCATCTGCATTGGTGATTGGTACCGAGTTTGATTTAAAACCTTACGACATTGTTTACGTAACGGCTGCACCAATCAGCCGTTGGAACCGTGTTATCGGTCAGCTTGTACCGACCATCTCTGGCTTCAACGACCTAACCGAAGGTATGTTGCGCGTTCGTAATTGGTAATAACTGAAGATTAATAATCAGGTTGCACTTAGCGTGTGACCTGATTTTTTACATCTAGAAGTAAACCTTGTTTGTAAGCACGTTCAGTTTATAAATGCATTCGGTTCACAGGTGCATTGGGTTTACAGATGCATTGGGTTTACGAAAAACTAACGCTATAAGTGAATTATGTTTAATAAAATTTTAGTCGTATGCGTGGGCAACATTTGTCGTTCCCCGACGGGAGAGCGAGTTTTACAAAACTTGCTTCCAAACAAAGAAGTGGCCTCTGCCGGTATAGCTGCTGAAAAAAGCCGTTTAATTGGTAAGCCTGCAGACGATACTGCGATTTTAATTGCCGCTGAAAATGGTGTCGATGTTGAAAATCATCAGTCTCAGCAAGTCACGCCACAGCTTTGTGCACAGTATGACTTGATCTTGGTGATGGAGAAGGGCCATTTAGAAGCGCTCACTCAAATATCGCCAGAGGCACGTGGTAAAACCATGTTGTTTGGTCAGTGGATTGGCCAAAAAGACATTCCTGACCCTTATCGTCAAAGTCGTGAAGCGTTTGAACACGCTTATCAGCTGATTGACGAAGCAGCACAAGCTTGGGCAAAAAAGCTGTAATTGATAGAGAAAATCTTCAGTTAAGCTATGTTGCATAGCCACCAACAGAATCATATAAAAGAGAAGTACGCGGAGCGTATATGAAGTCTCTTAAATAGCAATAATTTAGGAAGTAGCAAACAAATGACAACACAACCCTCTCAGCAATCGCATACAGAGAACTCTGATGAGATAGATTTAGGAAAACTGCTTGGCATTCTGCTGGACGCTAAATGGCTAATCATGCTGACCACATTCGCTTTTGCTGTGTTTGGTATTGCGTTTGCATTGCTTTCAACGCCGATATACAAAGCCGATGCACTGATTCAAATTGAAGAGAAGAGCTCTGGCGGTATTTCATCGATGGTCGGTGACATGGGCGAGTTGTTCTCTCAAGAATCTTCTGCGACGACAGAAGTGGAGATCATCAAATCTCGTATGATCTTAGGTGAAACGGTTGATAAGTTTAACCTAACGACGGTGACATCAGCGAACTACGCACCCATCGTCGGTAAGGGTTTTGCTCGCTTAACCGGTGACATCAATCACATCGCAGTGAGCCGCTTTACTTTGCCAAGCTATGCGAGCGGTTACGAACACACGATCCAAATTCTCGATGCCGAGAAAGGCACTTACCAACTGGTTCGTGACGATGAGCGCATTATCTTAAAAGGCCAAGTGGGTGAGCTAGCGACAGCCGATGACTACAGTTTGTTTGTGGCCGGTTTTGAATCGTATAATGATTTTGAATTCTCTATTGCGAAACAAAGCCGACTAGAAGCGATCGAATGGTTGAAAAAATCGTTGTCTCTGTCTGAGCAAGGCAAGCAGACCGGTATTTTGAAGCTGAGCTTTGAAGGTGAAAACAAGCAGCAGATCTCTGAAATCCTCAATCACATTAGCCAGATCTACTTCTTACAAAACGTGAAACGTAATTCAGCAGAAGCAGAGAAGAGCCTAGAGTTCTTAGAGAGCCATCTTCCGGGTATTAAATCAGAGTTAACTGGCTATGAAGACGTACTAAACAATTACCGCCAAAAGAACGAATCGATCGACTTGGGTTTAGAAGCACAATCAACCCTGAAGGTAATGGTAGAGCTTGAAGCGCAATTGAATGAACTGACGTTTAAAGAGAGTGAAATCAGCCAGCGCTTTACTAAAGATCACCCAGCCTACAAAGCCCTGCTTGATAAGCGTAAAACGCTATTGGGTGAAAAAGAGCGCCTAAACAAGCAAGTACAAAAGCTGCCAAAAACACAACGTGAAGTACTGCGTATGACGCGTGATGTTGAAGTAAACCAACAGATCTACATCCAGCTATTGAACAAGGTTCAAGAACTCAGCATCATCAAAGCCGGTACGGTTGGTAACGTTCGTATTTTAGATGACGCTCAAGCCTATGCTCGTGCAGTAAAACCTAAGAAGCCGCTGATTGTTGTATTAACAACACTATTAGGTGGCATGCTAAGTGTCGCGTTTGTATTAGTGAAAGCGGCGTTCCACCGTGGTGTGGAAAGCCCAGATCAAATTGAACAAATCGGCCTTCCGGTTTACGCCGCGGTACCAAAATCTGATTTACAGATAGAGCTAACTAACCGCTTTAAATCGAAGAAGCAGCAAACCAAGGGGACGCAAGCACTGCTTGCCGAATCGAACCCTGCTGATCTTTCGGTTGAAGCACTGCGTGGCCTTCGTACCAGCTTGCACTTTGCGATGCTAGAAGCGAAAAACAACGTCTTGATGATCTCTGGCCCAGCGCCAGGCATCGGTAAGTCATTCATCTCGACTAACTTTGCTGCAGTAGCTGCAAAAACAGGCCAAAAAGTGCTGTTGATTGACGCGGATATGCGTAAAGGCTACCTACAACAAAGCTTTGGTGTGAAATGGGACAACGGCCTTTCTGATGTATTAAGCAGTAAGCAAGAGTTCGCTCAATCTGTTAAAGCCACACCAGTAGAAAACCTACATATTATTACTCGCGGCCAAGTGCCACCCAACCCATCTGAACTGCTGATGCACCCACGCTTTGCTGAGCTAATGGAATGGGCATCAAAAGAGTATGACTTGGTGATTGTCGATACCCCACCTGTACTGGCGGTAACCGACCCAAGTATTGTTGGCGCCTTCGCTGGCACCACATTAATGGTGGCGCGTTACGGCCAAAACACCATTAAAGAGATCGATGTCGCTCGCAACCGCTTCGAGCAATCAGGTATTGAAGTGAAAGGTGTTATCTTCAACGCCATCGAGAAGAAAGCATCAAGCTCGTACGGCTACGGTTACTACAACTACACATATTCTAGCGACAAGAAATAAAGAGCAGTAACGAGATACGAGTAACCGGGTAAACGAAGAGCAGAAAGGCAGATACGAGATTCGAGTGGCGAGATACGAAAAGCGCCACTCGATTCCGCTCTTCATCTCTTCGTTACTCGTTTACCCGCTACCCGCATCTATTATTTTAAGCTCTTCGCATTTCGTTTACTCGTCATTCGTATCTATTATTTATCCACTCGCATCTGCACTTTAAATTATTCGAGGACTTAGCTTTTGGTTCTCCCCCTTAAACACCGGACTATTGTGAGTGATGGTGTTAATAGAAGGGGAGTTAGAGGGGGTTGTTAGCGATGCCTAACCAACCCCTCCCTGCCTCCCCTTATATTGATGTTTTTTGCCAAGTAACAATCGTGATAAAGGGGAGGAGCTAAAAGCACCACTCGCATCTGCTCTTTTAGCTCTTCGCATCCCGTTTACCCGCTACTCGCATCTGCTCTTTTAGCTCTTCGCATCCCGCTTACCCGCTACTCGAATCTGCTCTTTTAGCTCTTCGCATCCCGTTTACCCGTCACCCGCATTTGCTTTTCAAGCCTTTCGTATCCCGTTTACTCGTTACCCGTATCTACTTTTTTATAACGCCACCCGTCAAATACAATCCAATTGCCGCTAACACCGGGTAACCAAACGCTTCATTGGTCATTTCCCCTAATGGTTTCCAATCATAACCATGCATACAACCCAGAATCACCATCACATGCAGTGCCACATAAGGAATGGTGAACAACAACACAATGTAGCGCTGTACCAACTTAAAAGGTTCATACGCTTTAAGCAGTGCCAGTTTGTGCTTCGCTTTTTCTTCATCAGTAAAAAACATCGCATCTCCTGTGTTGGTGAGTGCATCTAACCCTTTGCTAATTGAAGACTGACTCCCAAATATTCTTCCGAACAATGTCATACTGCTCCTTGGTTGATTGATGGTTATATACCGCCTTTCTCGTCACTCCCGCTCTTAAGCCTTTCGCATCTCGTTTACTCGAATCTCGTATCTGCTCTTCAGCTCTTAATCTCTTCGAATCTCGCTACCCGTCACTCGCATCCGCTCTTTTAGCTCTTCGCATCTCGTTTACCCGTCACCCTAATCTGCTCTTCCTGCTCTTCCTGCTCTTCGCATCTCGCTTACTCGCATCCCGCATCTGCTTTCAAGCTCTTAAAGCCACAACCGGACACGCCTTATTCACGCCCCAATCCTTATGCCCCTTAACATTCTCATCTGAAATCAAGAACTGCTCTTGCAAGGCTGCCATCAAACCAAACAACGCCTTGCGCTGCGCAAGCGTGAAGTTATCTTCTGGTTGCAGCTCGGCATTACAGCCGCCGACCAGACAAATCCCAATATTGCCCTTGTTGTGGCCTTTCACATGCGCGCCGGTTTGCGACAGCGGCCTGCCAAGTTCGACATCGCCATTACGACGAATAACAAAGTGATACCCCACATCACGCCAGCCTTTCTTTTTATGCCATCGACGAATCTCGGCTACGTCTACATCTTGCAGTGGTGGCGTGGCGCTGCAATGCACCGTAATAAATGAGAATGCCGGGCAATGAGGCAAACGGAGTAAAACCGAAACCAGACTGAAGGAGTAGGGCGCGAGTGAAAAACAAGGCTCTAACGAAGGACTTCGCTCTTCCGTGCTAGCCCGCTCTTTCGAGTCAGCCAGTTCTTGTGAATCAGTAGACGCTTTTAACGGCTGGTGTGGAACTCGATCAGTTGCTGGTGGAGTGTTTGACAAAATAAATCCTCGTGTTGTTGTAAATAGGCGATTAAAGACGTTGATAACGATTCTTTTAAATCAGTGTGCAGTGCGATGTGTTGTCGCAAACTGGCGGCGACGGTTTTTGCATAACTGGGGTGGTGACTGACATAACGTAAATACATCACGCAATAACCCAGTGGCTGCCTACGCCGTGCTCGGCTGATCATCCAACAAATATCCTCATAGCTGGGGACGTCACCGTATTCATCCTCATTAAAATAACAACCTTCCAAATGGCTTTCTTTATAACCGCCGGCTTCATAGCTCAGTACTTGGCCAGACCCATCACTAAAAAATAACGGCTGGCGTGATTGATTCAGGGAATTAACGCGGCACTCGAGGCTCGTCATTCCGGGTTGGTACGCTGAAATAAAAAGAGAAACTATCGCCTTCATTAAGCACCTTATTGCTGCATGGGGAGGGCAATGTACTTCAACATTCTTGATTGGGGTTGGCGGTAATAGCGCGAAAATGGAGGGACACAGAAAAGTGAGAAGTGCTTCGAAAAATTACAGATCAATAAGGTTGGTGTTGCATATCTATCCGAGGCGTTTAACCAAACATCTTTTCTTACAACTTATCTCATGGGCGTTTCGCCCCTAAAGCGCCAAAAAGTGTTGTTAATGCTCTGTATATCAATGGATTTCTATACGAATGACTAATTAACAAGGAGCGTTAAGCATGTGTGTTTCTCTAATTCTTTCTTTCATCCCATTAAAAACCGGCTCGCCGATAAGCAAGTTGGTGTTATTAAAATTGGCCGATAACGCCGACGCGCGTGGCGTCTGTTTCCCATCCCTAAATTACTTAGCACAATATTGCGAAGTGTCGGTAAGAACCGTTAAGCGACACGTTAACGAACTCGAGAAACAAGGGTTTGTGAAGCGGATAAAGCGGTTTGATGATTCAGGACGCCAGCGCAGCAATATATATCAGCTGCGCCTACCCAGCGACAGCCACATTCAGCAGGCCGATCTAGACCAAACGAATCAAGAGAACACCAATGCAGAACAAACAGGTTTACCGCCAGCCTCGTCGGAATATCCACAGAAAACAGAGCTCGCAAAGAAAACAGACCATTCAGACACTCCCCTGGGTGACTCAAGATCCAACACGGAGAGTGATCATCCTGCACACATAATCTTTCATAAAGAACACAAAACAGACATTCCTTGTGAAGAGCCCCTTAATTGCGAAGATAAAGAAAATGCTACATCCCAAACGGAAAGTACCAATCAAGGAAGCTCAAAGAGTGAAGCCGTGATTCACCTGTTCACCAAAGAGGGCAGCGCGCCGATTTACCATGAGTTCACCACCATATTAGAGCGCACCTACCCCAAGTTAGATGTGCTGCAAGAACTGCACGCCATGCAAGCGTGGCTGTACATCAACCCCGATAAGCGTAAACCCTTTGAGCACATTGGCCATTTTGTGAATGGCTGGCTCAGAAGAAGCGCCCAAGCTAAGGCGAAGCGAGACTCATCGCCAGTCTTTAAGCAAACACAAGCGGTGAAACCCTCAAAGAAACCTAAATCGATAAAAGCCGTAGGATCAATAAAAGCAGGTGCGCCCACAACAGCTTCAAACCAAGCTCAGCCAATCAAAAGCAATCAAGCAGAAAGCAAATCTCAACAACTCACGCCTGTCTCTCAGGCCCTCGCGGACTACAAAGCCAAAAGCACCACCAACCCGTTCGAAGCGCGTATCAAGGCCCTAGTTCAATCCAAATCGCTCGGCACGGATTCTAAGCAGTGAACATCCGATTATTCGCAGACGAAGCGCTTGTTGACACAGCCAAAAGCTATAGAAAACCAAGAGCTGAGGAAACCAAAAGCTCAGGAAAACCAAAAGCGAAGGTAGACCAAGCGCGAATATAGACAAAAAACGTCAAGAGACAAAAAGTAGAATTAGGGAGAGGGCAAATGGACGATACCAGCCTAAAAAAACTGACAACGGCAGAAAAAGTCACCATTTTAGAGAAAGAGATAGCGCGAGTAGAAGGGCGCATTGGCGAGTTCTTAGCCTTGCTAGTGAACCACTACCCACAAGGGCTAACACGCACCGAAATTAAAGAGCTCTTAGTGGTAAACAATAACCAAAGCTTCGTTTCCCTGTACCGCAACGGCAATATTTTCATTGATATAGAAAAGCGCTACTGCACCACAGCACAAGAAAACCGCTACCACATAGGAACCCAGTATCTGCAAGACGTACAATGCTTTCGCTGGATAAACGCATGGTGAGAGGCTTGTCCAAATAGGGTAAATTTCAAACTGGTCAATATGCACTTACTTTGCTAGAATGCGCAGCAAATTAGAAACCGTATGAAAACCGCATAACAGCGGATAAATCGTCAAACCTTGCCTGTAGGAGCCAAACCTAAGGGCGGTAGCGTAACTAAATGCGAGTGGCTAACAAGTAAAAAGTGCTACAAACCACAGAAAGGCTGTTTTTTGGCGGCCTACTGGGGCGGTTTTAAAAAAGATAGCAAAATCTAGGTTTTATAAGGGATTGTCGAAAATAGACTGTCTCAAAATGAATAAAAAGTGTCTCAGGGGCTTAAAATTGACTGAGACATTTTTGTGGGATTAAACCTCAAAAATTCTATACATATTCACGTTCGTGAGTTGTTCTAAAATATACTACAAGAGAAAACTATGAAGATCCTCGTCACTGGTGGTGCTGGCTTTATCGGCTCTGCAGTCATTCGTCATATCATCAAGAACACATCTGACAGCGTAGTCAACGTTGATAAACTCACTTATGCAGGGAACTTAGAATCTCTTATCGAAGTGGATTCAAATGAACGCTATGCTTTTGAACAAGTGGATATCTGTAACCGTACAGAATTAGATAGAGTGTTTAAAGCTCACCAACCTGACGCAGTGATGCACCTAGCGGCTGAATCACACGTTGATCGCTCTATCACTGGCCCTGCTGCGTTTATCGAAACCAATATCGTAGGGACATATACGCTACTGGAAGCAACTCGCGAATACTGGAACACGCTTGAAGAACGAGAGAAAACAGAGTTCCGTTTTCACCACATCTCTACTGATGAAGTGTATGGTGATCTTCCGCATCCAGATGAAGTTCCAGAAGGCACAGCGCTGCCAATGTTTTTAGAAACAACCTCGTATGAGCCATCGAGCCCATACTCGGCGTCAAAAGCATCGAGCGATCACCTTGTGCGTGCATGGTTACGTACTTACGGCCTTCCAACCATAGTAACCAACTGCTCAAATAACTACGGCCCTTATCACTTCCCTGAAAAGCTGATCCCACTGGTTATCCTCAACGCGCTTGAAGGCAAAGAGTTACCTATTTACGGTAAAGGTGACCAAATCCGTGATTGGCTATTTGTCGAAGATCATGCTCGCGCACTCTACAAAGTAGTGACCGAAGGTAAAGTCGGCGAGACTTACAACATTGGTGGCCACAACGAGAAGAAAAACCTCGAGGTCGTGAACACTATTTGTGAAATCCTAGATACGTTAGTACCGAAAGAGTCTGCGTATGCAGAGCAAATTACGTATGTGCAAGACCGCCCAGGTCATGACAGACGCTACGCCATTGACTCATCTAAAATGCAGCGAGAGCTAAATTGGACGCCAGAAGAGACGTTTGAAACGGGTCTTCGTAAAACAGTGCAATGGTACCTAGACAACTCAATATGGTGTCAAAACGTTCAAGATGGCAGCTATCAACGTGAGCGTTTAGGTGTAGAAACAACGGAAACTAAGGAAAGTAAATAATGAAAGGGATAGTTCTTGCTGGTGGCTCTGGCACTCGCCTATACCCATTGACACGCGGTGTATCCAAGCAGCTATTGCCTATCTACGATAAACCAATGGTGTTTTACCCAATCTCAACATTAATGCTGGCTGGCATTAAAGATATACTAATTATCACCACACCAGAAGATAATGCAGGATTCCAACGCCTACTGGGTGATGGCTCTGATTTCGGTATTAACCTTGAGTATGCTATTCAGCCAAGCCCTGATGGCCTAGCGCAAGCGTTTATTATCGGTGAAGAATTCATTGGTGAAGACGATGTCTGTTTAGTGCTGGGAGATAACATCTTCTACGGCCAGTCCTTTAGCCGCCAGTTAACAAGAGCTCGAGAGTTAACATCAAAAGGTTTATCTACAGTATTTGGTTATCAAGTGAAAGACCCAGACCGTTTTGGTGTGGTTGAATTTGATGAAGAGATGAAAGCTGTCTCTATTGAAGAGAAGCCTCAAGCACCAAAGTCTAACTATGCAGTCACAGGTTTGTATTTCTACGATAACCGCGTGGTAGAAATGGCCAAGCAAGTGAAACCATCCCATCGTGGTGAGCTAGAAATTACCACCCTTAATGAAATGTACTTAAATGACGGTTCGCTAAACGTAGAGTTACTCGGTCGTGGTTTTGCGTGGCTAGATACTGGAACTCACGAAAGCCTTCATGAAGCCTCTTCGTTTGTACAAACGATTGAAAATGTTCAAGGCTTGAAAGTCGCTTGTTTAGAAGAAATCGCGTGGCGTAACGGTTGGCTGAGTGATGAGCAAGTATTGACGCTCGCTAAGCCGATGATGAAAAACGAATACGGTCAGTATTTGACACACCTAGTGGCTGAATCTCAGAAAAAGGCAGTAAGCTAATGCGTATCTTAATTACGGGTTGTCATGGTCAGGTTGGCGCTAGTTTAACAGAGCAGTTAGCTAGCCATGATAATACTGAAGTGTTAGCGCTTGATAGAGAGCATCTTGATATTACCAATCAAGGTGCCGTCAATACAGCGGTTGCTGAGTTTAAGCCGAGCATTATTATTAACGCGGCGGCACATACTGCAGTAGATAAAGCAGAAGAGGAAATCGACCTTTCTTACGCGATAAACCGTGATGGTCCTAAATACCTAGCCGAAGCCGCACAAAGTGTTGGTGCGGCGATTTTACATATATCAACAGATTATGTATTTGAAGGCAACAAAGCAGGTGAGTATGTAGAAACAGATATCACCAACCCGCAAGGGGTTTACGGTAAAAGTAAGCTCGCCGGTGAAATCGCCGTTGCCGAGGCGTGTGATAAACATATTACCCTTCGTACAGCATGGGTATTCGGTGAGAGCGGCAATAATTTCGTGAAAACCATGCTGCGTTTAGGTGAGAACAGAGACGTATTTAGTATTGTCGGAGACCAGTTTGGCGGGCCGACTTATGCGGGTGACATTGCCAGTACATTGATCGAAATCGCGAAGCGTATTACTCAAGGTAATAAGGTTGAGTACGGTGTTTACCACTACTCGGGTTTGCCACATGTGAGTTGGTTTGACTTTGCTGATGCCATTTTTGATGTTGCTGTTGAGCAAGGAGTTCTTGCAAATAAGCCAAGCTTAACGAGTATCACCACTGACCAATACCCAACACCAGCTAAGCGGCCAAGCAATTCTCGATTAAGTACTGAAAAAATCACGCTAGGTTTCTCGGTTAAAGCGAGCGATTGGAAGGCCGCGTTAAACAATATTCAAGCGTATACGGAATAACAAAATGAAAGTAATCGATACTCGTATTCCAGATGTAAAAATCATAGAGCCAAGTGTCTTTGGTGATGAGCGTGGTTTCTTTATGGAAACCTGGAATCAAAAGCAATTTGAAGAACTAGTAACAGGCAAGCCAACCCGCTTTGTACAAGATAATCACTCTAAATCAAAGAAAGGTATTTTGAGAGGCCTTCATTATCAAACTGAAAACACGCAAGGAAAGTTAGTGCGTGTTGTTTCTGGTGAAGTGTTTGATGTGGCTGTTGATATCCGAAAAGGCTCACCGACGTTTGGCCAATGGGTTGGGGAATACTTGTCGGCAGAGAACAAACGTCAATTGTGGGTACCAGAAGGGTTCGCTCATGGATTTTATGTAACGAGTGAAGAAGCAGAGTTTGTTTACAAGTGCACTGACTACTATAACCCGGAACATGAAAAATCAATATTATGGTGCGATAGTACATTGAATATTGAGTGGCCGGATATGCTAACTCCTTTGCTGTCAGAAAAAGATAGGCTTGCCATGAAGTTTAGTGAAAAGGAGTTTTTATGAAAATATTTGTATCTGTGATATCACATGGTCACGCAAAATTAATAGATAGCCTAGGATGTTTAAAGAAAATAAATGAGTCGACTAACATCGTAGTTGTTGTGAAAAATAACTGCAAAGACCAAGAATTAATAGATTATTGCATAAAAAATTCAATTGATTATATCGATAATGAGTATGGTAAAGGTTTTGGAGAAAACAACAATATAGTATATAAATACTGCGTTGAGAAATATAAAACTAGAGATTGTGATTTATTTTTAGTTTTGAATCCAGACGTGTTGATTGAGACTGAAGTTTTATTATCGATGCTATCGGGAATGAAAGAAAATAGTATAAATTTTGCTACATTAAATCTATTTAAAAATCTAGATAAAACCATATTCGATCCATCAATAAGGAGGTTTCCTAAATTTCTAGACTTTACGTCATCTTTTATTGGTTTAGGTAATAAGACAATAATTAATAAAGAAAATATTGAATCTATAAGTTGTATAGATTGGTCTGCTGGTTCTTGCTTATTCTTCACCTTTAAGCATTATTGTGATTTAAGAGGGTTTGATCAAAATTATTTTATGTATTGTGAAGATATAGATATTTGTTTTCGTAGTAAAGCTATGGAAGAGGAATTATGGTATTTTCCTAATTTACATGCAATACACTTAGCAAAACATGCAAATAGGAATGTTTTTTCAAAACATTTCATTTGGCATATAAATAGTGTAATAAAATATCTATATTATTCAAGCGTTAGTGATTCTAAAAGAAATGCAAGAATAATAAGCTGTATTTGAAGTTATGAATAATAAATTAAAAAATATTATTTGGTATTCAGGCGAAAAATATGTAACTGTTTTAATGTCATTTATTACAACTGTGATCCTAGCAAGAGTCCTAGAGCCTTCAATTCTTGGAGATATTGTACTTTTGCAAAGCTTTGTAATATTGTTTAATATTGTTACTCTTTTAGCTATGGATAGTATTTTTATAAAAAGAATGACTGATGACGATAATTATATTGAAGCAGTTTATTTTTTAAAAATAATATCATCAATACTTGCTAGTTTGCTGTATTTTACGTATGTATCTATTGATGAAAGTTCAGTGGAATTTAGTGCTAGACTAGTTTTGGGGTTACCGCTATTACTATCATTCACAACATTCGTTGATGTTATTTTAATGAAAGATAAGTTGATATACAAGTTATCAACTAGAACTATATTGTTATATATAATAATAGGTTTTATAAAGTGTTTATTGATTCTAAATACAAGTGATATCTTTCTAATTTGTTTGCTATTGATTGTTGATCAAGTTGCAGTAAGAGTTTTTACTTTCTGTTATGGGATAATTAATAAGTTAACTCCAAATAAATTATTATTTAATAAAAATACTTTTAGTTATTGCTTGTTATTACTAAATGAAGGTAAATTTCTAGTATTATCATCATTCTTTCTAGTTGGTTTTGTTAGGACTAATCAATTATTAGTTAGTTATTTTTTAGGTAGTGAATCTCTTGCATACTTTTCGATGCCAATAAAAATAGTAGATGGGTTGACCATATTAATAAGCACGTACACAGCTTCTGTATACCCTTATTTATTATCAAGTATAAAATCTCATGGCAGTAAAAACACAGCATTAAGGTATTTTAGTGGAGTGACCAAAATTGGTGTTTTGATTGCGACTATAGTAATTTTTCTTTCGGAAGATATAATATTGTTTATCTTTGGAGCTCAATATGTCAATAGCATACCAATATTAAAGATATACGCTTTTGGTATTATCTTTAACTATATATTTGTAGCTTCGGGGCGTTGGTTTGTTGCTGTATCTGAAACGAATTTTGTGGCGACTAGAAATATTATGGCTTTTTCATTAAATTTAATATTATCTTTCACCCTTGTCCCTCATTATGGTATAAATGGAGCTGCTTGGTCGGCTATGATATCATGGTGTTTAGCTGGATACGTTAGTTGTATATTTTCTAAAAATAACCGTTGGCTATTGATCTTAATCCCAAGATCATTATTTAAGTTTGTAAGACCGTTATAATAAAAGGCAAATATGTTTAATTCAATTTCTTTATACGATCCTTCCATTTCAACTAAGAACGTAGGCGATGAAATCATATCAGAATCAGTTCAAAGAGAATTGCGTGATATATTCCCGTTGGCACAGGTGTTAAAGTTCTCATCACATTCAACTAGAAGCATTGAAATGTTAAAGAGAGCAAACAATAATGACATAAGCATTATTGGTGGTTCTAATTTATTGTCACCTAGAATGTTAAGATATAGACAGTTCAAAGTTAATATATTAGATCTTATTTACACTAAGGATTTAGTTTTAATGGGTACTGGCTGGCAATATTATCAAAATAACATCGACATACTGGCTCGTTTTTTCTACAAAAATAATTTTAGTAGCAAATATATCCACTCTGTGAGAGATGATTACACTGTAGAAAGACTAAAATCTATTGGATTTGACAATGTGATTAATACAGGTTGCCCAACTATGTGGCGTCTTGATGAAAGTCATTGTAAACAAATACCAACAACAAAGTCAGACAATGTAATATTCACATTAACTGATTACTCCAAAGACCTTATTCAAGACCGAAAGTTAATAGAGAGCTTAAAATTAAACTACAATAATATATTTTATTGGCCACAAGGACTGAAAGATCTCGATTACATTAAGGAACTAGGAATGTATGACGATGTTAAAGTAATACCACCTAGACTACCTGATTATAATGATTTCTTAGATTTTAATGATTGTGATTATATTGGTACTCGCCTTCATGGAGGGATTAAAGCTCTGCAAAAGAAAAAGAGAACAATTATAATTGGAATTGATAATAGAGCTTTAGAAAAACAAAAAGACTTTAATATCAAAGTATTGGCTAGGGATGCAATTCAAGAACTAGACGAGATGATTAATAGTGATTTTAAAACCAATATATCGCTCAATCAAGATAATATTCTGAAATTTAAAGAGCAATTTGTAAGCTAGGTCTAGATTATGAGAGTATTACATGTTGTTGGTGGATTAGATTTTGGCGGGATTGAGAAATGGCTAGCGAATATTTTTCATAATAGTAATGATATATTTGATAATTTTGTTGTTTCGATGAATCCTCACAAGCGTTCTATTGTACCTTATTTAAATATTTCTGAAGAAAATATAGAGTTTACTAAAAGAGATAATCCATTATCTAGAATTATAACACTATGGAAATCTATAAGGCGATATAAGCCAGATGTAGTACATTGTCATGCAGGTTATTCTTCAGGATTATATGCCTTAATAGCTAGAATTTTAAGAGTGAAAAAAGTAGTTGTCCACTCCCATTCTGATCGACGTGTTATAGATAGAAATACATCATTGATTAAAAAGTTGTACATTTTAATAATGAAATTACTTATTTCAAACTTAAAATTAGAACGGATATCTGTATCAAAAGGAAGTGGTGAAAGCTTATATTTTGGTGATTTTCGAGTAATTTACTGCGGAGTAAGTGTCAGTAGAAAGGATTGTAAAATATCATCACTTGAAAAAATAAAATCTGATGGGAAATCTGTAGTTTTTCATATTGGTCGATACACTGAAGCAAAGAATTTCGACTTTATCCTTCAACTTTTGATCGAAATGAAAAGTCTTGATAAGTTTCATTTTGTATTTATTAGTGGTGAACTTGATGATTTCAAACGATTGTGTGAAGAAAATAATATTGAAAATGTAACATTTTTGGGTCAAGTCGAAGATCCTACCTACATAATGCACAAGTATGGAAACGTTTTTATTTTACCTTCTAAGTGGGAAGGTTTGCCTTTAAGTGCTGTCGAAGCACAGATGTCTGGCCTACCTTGTATTCTTTCTAGCAATATTACAGATGAAGTAAACTTAGGTCTTTCAGTATATAAAGACCTCAATATCAGTGATTGGATGACTGAAATTACTGATACGAGTTATGTAGATAGACGAAAAATTGAAATTGACGATAAGTTTTCGATTAACCATAACGTGCGACATTTGAATGACATCTATAAAAATAGGAGTTAGAGCATTTATGAACAACAATTACAAGGAAATTGCCTATATACATGACTTTTGCTTCTATAAGAATAAAAAAGGTACATGTTATACTGCTGTAGGAATGCCAGAAAAATATTTTGATAGGTTTTTCGAATCAGGGTTCGAACAAGTAAAAATCTACTCTAGAAGTAAAGTTAAAAATGAAAAATTTATACAAGATATTGGTTTTAATAAAATTAAAAATAAGTCAATATTGATCCCTTTGATGTTAAAAAATTATGCTCATCTTCTAAGCCCGCGTGTTATTCGTAGCCTTATAATCGAATTTAAAAGAGCAGATCTATTAGTTATAAATTTCCCTAGTATTATAGGTTTGTACTCTTGGATCCTCAACCTAATTTCAAAAACCCCTTATACGCTTGAAGTTGCTGCTGACGCTGATCAGTTTTCACAAAAGAAATTTGGGGGAATTGTAACTCGGATATTCAAATGGATTTTTCCTCGTATTGTCAATAGCTCTCAAGGCGGAATTTACGTATCTAAATATTTATTAGAGCAATTCCCTCATCCCAATGGAACAGTTGCAAGCAATGTTATAGTAAACAGTATTAAGCCATTAGAAACTAAAAATTATTTAAAGTACACGCACGATTCTAAAAAATATAAAATTCTTTTTGTTGGCGGAGTTAATAAGCGTAAAGGTGTGTCAACCTTAATTGAAGCTATGGAAATATTAGTCTCTAAGGGTTATGATAATATAAGTCTAGACATTGTAGGTGGTCATAATGACTTAGACTATAAAAGTATAGTTAAATCTAAGGGATTGGGCGATAAAATTTTTTTCGAGGGATTCTCTCTGCAAGTGAGTTAAGACATTACTTTGAAAGTGCTAATTTATATGTGCAACCTAGTTTTGCAGAAGGAATTCCAAGGGCTACTTTAGAAGCTATGTCATATAATATACCTATTTTGGCAACTAGGTTACCTGGATTTCGGGAAGTACTTGAAGAAATCTGCCTATTCGATTCGGGAGACTCAAACTCTCTATCTTTGTTAATTGAATCTGTTTTAAATTGTGAACATAATATTATGCGGACGGTTGAAATTAATAATAAGAAAATATCTGAATATACTGTCGATAAATTGCATAGTAAAAGAATTGAATTTTACAGAGGTTTAAATGTTTAATGTTAGAGGTTATGATCTTCTAGGGATATTTAATTTATCATTGTCAATTATTATTACAAAAGTCTTTTATCCAAAAGCCCGACTTATTCGCCTACCTGTCTCGGTTAGAGGTAAAAATAATATAGACTTTGGTTTGAGTTTGACAACTGGAAGATATTGTAGACTCGACACGTTTTCCACTACAAACTCGAGAGAATCTGTTCTTGTATTTGGTGAAAACTGTCAGATTAATGATTCAGTACATATAGCAGGTGCTAAAAGTATAACGCTAGGGAACAATGTTTTAATTGCAAGTCGTGTGTTCATTACAGATCACCAGCATGGAAGTTATAGCAACCAAGAGCAGTCTAGTGCATTCGAACTTGCTTTAGAGAGACGTTTACATTCAAAACCAGTTATCATTGAGGATAATGTATGGATTGGTGAAGGTGCGGTTATTTTACCCGGAGTTAAGATTGGTCGAAATTCAGTTATTGGAGCTAATAGTGTAGTTACAAAAAGTGTTAATGAAAATACAATAGTTGCTGGAAATCCTGCTCGACCGATTAAATACTTTGATATTGATAGTGAACAGTGGTTAGCGATTAGTAATGATAGGTAAAAATCACAAGCTAATAGAACTTGTATCTATAATTATTTTCATATCATTATTTTTGACTATGAAAATATTTTACTCTGCGGGTTTGGATATTACTGAAGGTGTTACATTAATAATATTTGCAACGTTATGCATTTTTTCATTACAAAGAAATATATTTATTTCACTGGTATATCTTTACTGGTTTATATTTTTTGCTTTGTTTATTGATTCCATTACACCGCTTTCAACACCAGACTCCTATAAATATTATGTAGAGGCATTTAAAGGTGGCTACTATAGAACACTAGGTTTTTCCGATATACTTGAAGGGCATATACCTATTGTTGAAGTGGGTGGTATGATCATAAAGACTATTAGTAGATTGATGTCAACTGAGAATCTTAAAGTAATTATTTGTTTCAATATACTTTTACTTGTTGAAAGTTCAGTGTTATTTTCTAATCTTGTTAGGTATAAGTTTAATATATCAAAAATCCATTCTAGTATATTATTTTTATTATTGTCTATGTCACCTTCAGTAACTAGTGTTGGACTCGAATTATTAAAGGATATTTATGTTTTCTTTGGGATTGCTTTATCACTATATCTAATGGAAAAAACAAAGGAAACTAAGTTATATTATTTCTTGTTGTTAAGCGTGTTCGTTGTGTGCACAATGCTACGAGTCTATTTTATTCTTTTACTAATTCCATATGTTATACTATTTTTTGAGTACAGAAAAAAAACTTTTAGGTTTGTGGTATTTGTATCCATAGCATATATTATTTTTGCAATTTTATTTCTTAGATCAGGAATTGTTAGTATAGTTTTTGGTTCATTAGCATCACTTGCATCTCCAAATTTTTTTCGAGTGACTAATTGGGTTAATTTCCCGTTCACAACATTAGAAGCATTGCTTATAACGATATTGTTTTTTATTACAGTTCTTTCTTCTTACTTAAATAAGAATTACAAAAGTTTTCTGCTAATCTCCTATATATTTATTTTTTCTGGATCAGTTCTTACTGGTGTCAGCCAAAATCGACTTTTGAATGATAGTAATTATGTTTCAACAGGTTCGTTGCTTAATGATGATATGTCTAGAAAGAAAGTACCTTTCATCCCTTTATATTTAACTGTAATTTTTGTTTTCTCAAATAAAAAGTTAGGAAGATTTTAACGCTATATATTATAAATCAATTAATTGGTTTCGCGGTATTGCTATTATTTTTTTCGTATTAGGTCATATTGACATACTTCATTTTTCGGTAAAGGTGAAGGGATTGATCGCCTTTTTAGCAACGGAACATTTTACTTTTTATTAATGTCAGGTTTCTTTCTTTATTTAAAGATAAGTTCAGATATGATTTATTTATGGAGAAAAAATCAAATATGTATTTATACCATATCTGTTTATATTGCTACCAATGATTATATTGTCGGTTTATCTAACAGTAAACAATATTAATTGGTCGCACGCACACCTCATACCTGAAGATTATGGGAACGTTATTTATCTTATTGGGTATTTAATTACAACTGGTGGAGCAATGTTGAGCCCTTGGTGGTTTGTACCCATGATTATGTGTTTATTTATAACTTCTCCCTTTGTTATTAAAATAATGAACTCCAAATGGTTTACCATCATTTTGCTTCTATCTTTAACGTTTACATTTACCACATTTAGACCAGATCAAATTTCCCCTTTAGATAATTTCTATCATTGGTTTGGCGTTTTTTTACTGGGTGGATATATTTGTAAATATTATAAGTTTCTAGAAGGTAATAAGTATGTTGTGTTTTTCACTTCAGTAGTATTCAGTTTTGTTTCCTTATATTATGAGAATGATCTGAAAGAAATGGCAATAAATGGTTCTCATGTCGTGAGATTCTGCATGTCTTTCATGTCTTTCATGTTTTTGTCTTCTTTGCTTATTCTTGAAAAAAATAATTTTAAATTTCAACTTTTAAACACTTTAGCAAAATATAGTTTTGGTATGTTTTTTCTTCATGCTTATTTCATTAATATCTCACGTCTGTTTGTCGTAAAGTTTGGTAGCGGTGTTTCAATTTACATAATTACGGTAGTAGCTAGTATCTTTGGAACAATATTAGTGGTTAAGTTGGTTGATTTTATAATTGAAAAGTATGTTTCACAATACTTGTCTATAGACAGTCGAACGTTGGTGGGATGTTGATATACCTGTGTTAGTGTTAGTGATGCATATCGAGTTGTTGTTATAGGTGTTTAACGTGTCATTTTTTATTGGGTTTATTAATCTAATTAGTAACGGTGTTGGGCTTTGTTGCGTAATTAAACTTATAGATAGAGCTACCTCGTTTCGTGTGTTTCTTAGTCAATACGACAAGTTTCAGGCATACCTAACCCAATAAGCTTGTTCAACGCTTTTATCATCGCGTAAGTTTCACCCACCTGTGCATTGTAATTTCTTAAGCTCAGTTACAAATATACAGGACACCCATATATTTGACATTTATAAAATTAGCCAACACAAAGCGCACACTATCTTTTTCCAAAACGAAGATGACCGAGCTCTGTTCGCAAAACATAAACTGGCACCTCTAGAGATTACCGATCGTGTACCAGGCTCCGGTGCTGATTTATCCCGTTTTGCTGTTTCACCAAGTAATGACGATGGCACTGTGCGCTTTTTACTCATAGCACGAATGCTTTACGATAAAGGTATCGGTCATTATGTCGAAGCGGCTCGTGAACTAAAAGCAAAGTACGGTGTTGCTGTTGAGTTTCGACTCTTGGGATTTCTTGATGTGAACAATCCATCTGCGGTCTCTAAGCAAGATATGCAATCTTGGGTAGATGAAGGGATAGTCAACTATTTAGGGACATCCGATTCGGTAGAGAAAGAAATTGAGCAAGTCGATTGTATGGTGTTGCCTTCGTTTTATCGAGAGGGGGTGCCTAAATCTCTGCTAGAAGCATGCGCGATGGGCAAGCCTATTGTGACTACCGATAACGTAGGTTGCAGAGAGACGGTCGATGATGGCATCAATGGTTACTTGTGTGAACCTCGCAGCACTGCAAGCTTAGTTGAAAAACTTGAATTGATGATTCGCCAATCTCACGAGCAACGTCTACAAATGGGCTTAGAGAGTCGAACTAAAGTCGAGAAGGAATTTGATGAAAAAATTGTCATCAATAAATATCTAGAAGCAGTTAAGTCTGCACTGAATTAATTTCTGATAATGATTATGTACCAAGGTGTCACCTTGGGTATAAAAAAACAACAAGTTGGTTAAAATGAAAATTGCAATTGCCGGAACAGGCTATGTAGGCTTATCAAATGCGATGTTGTTATCACAGCATCATGAGGTTGTCGCGGTTGATATTATCGAAGAGAAAGTAAAACTACTTAACGATAAATTATCTCCAATCGTTGATGCTGAAATTGAAGATTTCTTGGCGAATAAGCCATTAAACTTCACTGCAACGCTCGATAAAGAATTAGCTTACTCCAATGCTGAGTATGTCATCATCGCAACACCGACCGATTACGACGTTGAAACGAACTACTTCAATACCTCTTCAGTTGAAGCGGTAATTAAAGATGTGATGGCGATTAACCCCAATGCAGTGATGGTGATTAAGTCTACCGTGCCTGTAGGTTATACCACGCGTATTAAACAAGAGTTAGAGTGTGAAAACCTGATGTTTTCACCTGAGTTCTTACGTGAAGGTAAAGCGTTATACGATAACCTGCACCCATCACGCATTGTCGTGGGCGAGCGCTCTGAGCGCGCGATAGTATTCGCGAACTTGTTGTTAGAAGGCGCGGTTAAAAAAGACGTCGAAATCCTGTACACCGATTCAACAGAAGCCGAAGCCGTAAAGCTGTTCTCTAACACTTACTTGGCGCTTCGTGTTGCTTACTTTAATGAGCTAGATACTTATGCTGAATCGCACGGGCTAGATACGCGTCAAATTATCGATGGGGTTAGTTTAGATCCTCGTATTGGTTCGCACTACAACAACCCTTCATTTGGTTACGGTGGCTACTGCTTACCAAAAGATACCAAACAACTGCGTGCGAACTACTCTGATGTACCAAATAATATTATTGGTGCCATTGTTGACTCAAATACCACGCGTAAGGATTTTATTGCTGACTCTATTATTAAACGCAACCCGCAACGTGTGGGTATTTATCGCTTAGTCATGAAGTCCGGTTCAGATAATTTTCGCGCGTCCAGTATTCAAGGCATTATGAAACGCTTGAAAGCAAAAGGTATTGAAGTGGTGGTGTTTGAACCAGAGCTTAAAGAAAAAGAGTTCTTCCGTTCATTAGTGCTAACGGATTTCGAGCAGTTTAAGTCTAGCTGTGATGTAATTGTCTCAAATCGCATGGCCCAAGAGCTAGCGGATGTAAAAGACAAAGTGTATACGCGCGATCTATTCGGTTCAGATTAAGGAATAAGTAATGAAGTATTTGGTAACAGGCGCAGCGGGTTTTATCGGCAGTGCTGTGGTAGAGAAGCTAACGGCAAAAGGGCATCAGGTTGTTGGTGTTGATAACCTAAATGATTACTACGATGTCGCTTTGAAAGAAGCGCGTCTAGCGCGTATTCAGCATGCTAATTTTAAATTGGTTCAGTTAGACATTGCCGATCGCGATGGTGTAGCTAGCTTGTTTGAAGCGGAGCAATTTGACCAAGTGATTCACTTGGCTGCACAAGCGGGTGTTCGCTATTCCATTGAAAACCCACATGCCTATGCCGATTCAAACTTAGTCGGGCACTTAAACATTCTTGAAGGATGTCGTCACAATAAAGTGAAGCATTTGGTTTATGCCTCTTCAAGTTCTGTTTATGGGTTGAATGCTAAAACACCGTTTGCAACCTCAGATTCAGTCGACCACCCGGTTTCATTGTACGCAGCGACCAAAAAGTCGAATGAGCTAATGGCGCACAGCTACTCTCACTTATACGACATTCCAACCACAGGCTTACGCTTCTTTACTGTGTATGGTTCGTGGGGCCGTCCAGATATGGCACCGTTTATCTTCACTAAGAAGATTCTTGATGGCGACACCATTGATATCAACAATAACGGCGATATGTGGCGTGATTTTACTCACGTAAACGATATTGTTGAAGGTGTGGTGCGCATCGCGGATGTGGTGCCAACACGCGATAACGATTGGACAGTAGAAACGGGTTCTCCAGCAAGCAGCTCTGCGCCTTATGCGGTATACAACATTGGTCATGGTTCGCCAATCAACTTGATGGATTTTGTAAAGGCGATTGAAGACGAGCTGGGCATTGAAGCGAAGAAAAACTTCCGCGAGATGCAGCCTGGTGATGTTTATCAAACTTATGCTGACACACAAGACTTGTTTGCCGCAACGGGTTACACGCCGAAAGTAACGGTTAAAGAAGGTGTTGCTGAATTTATTCAGTGGTACCGCGAGTTTTACAATAAGTAGAGTTCCAATAGGGTGTTTTAAAGTCCCCATATAGAATACGACTCGGTTTATTAAGTTATACCCTCTGATGCCTAAATTGCCTCATTCCATACTGGTTTGAGGCATTTTTCTTTGGATGGACACCTCAATCTCATCCGCAATATTTTTATATATACGTCAGTTAATAACACATAAGAATTTAAATAATGATCAAACACTGCTTATTCCCTGCAGCGGGTTATGGCACGCGCTTTTTACCTGCAACCAAATCCATGCCAAAAGAAATGATGCCTATCGTTAACAAGCCGCTAATTGAATATGGCGTTGACGAGGCGATTCAAGCAGGCATGACCAGCATGGCCGTTGTTACTGGCCGTGGTAAAAGCTCATTAATGGATCACTTCGATAAAAACTACGAGCTTGAGCACCAAATTCAAGGCACTAATAAAGAACATTTGCTCGATGATATACGCTCTCTGATTGATTCGGCGCAGTTCTCTTTTATTCGCCAGCGTGAAATGAAAGGGCTAGGGCACGCCATTTTAACAGGCAAAGAACTTGTCGGTGACAACCCGTTTGCCGTGGTTCTAGCTGACGACCTTTGCATTAATGATGATAAAGGCGTGTTAGCACAAATGGCCGCACTTTATCGCCAGTTCCGCTGTTCTATTGTCGCGGTAGAAGAAGTACCAGAATCTGAAACGCATAAGTACGGCGTGATTGCCGGCGAGCACTTAAGTGACGACTTGATTCGTATTACCGATATGGTCGAGAAGCCAGAGCAAGGCACAGCACCAAGTAACCTCGCTATCATTGGGCGCTACATCTTAACCCCGGACATTTTCGATATTTTGGAAGAAACACAGCCGGGTAAAGGTGGCGAAATCCAAATTACGGATGCGCTGTTAGAACAAGCTCAAAAGGGTTGTGTGATTGCGTATAAGTTTAAAGGTAAGCGTTTTGACTGTGGAAGCGTCGATGGTTATATCGAAGCGACAAACTACTGTTATAAGAATGTTTACTTGAAAGGCAACAAAGCTGAAATAGATCAAACTGCAACTGAAAAGGTGTAGTTGTTGGATTTACAACATTGATACTTTAGACATAAAAAATGGCCAAGTTCATATTCTGAATTTGGCCATTTTTGTTTCTGCTGTTCACGATAAATCTTTTGTTACGCTAACGAAATTTCACATCGAAAATTAGCTTTCTAGTGAGAATTAATACACTTTCTCAGGGAGGTTACGCCAACTTCTAATCCAGCTTGTGATTCGCCAAACATAGCTCATGGCTACGGTGTAAGAAGTAAAGCAAATCATAAACAGGATGAACATGGTCGATTCTGCAATGTTTAAAAATTCACCGTAGATACCGAAGCCAGCGAAGCTACTTGCGATAGCACAAATGATGGCGAGTGTTTGGCGCGACGTAAAACCAAGGCGTTGGAAAATGTGGTGTAGGTGTTCTCTGTCGGGCTTGAAAGGGGAGTCACCGCGTCGTACGCGTCTGAACATGATAGCGGCCATATCCATCAGCGGCACAGCAATTAACCACAGTGCAGTAATTGGTCGCATCATGGCTTCTGATGGATCTTGGCTTGCGCCCAGCAGTAACCAAATCACAGTAAAGCCAATCATCATGCTGCCAGCATCCCCCATGAAAACTCTACGTTCTCGTCCAAGAATACCGAGATTCATTAAGATATAGGGAATAGTCGCGGCAATGAATACAGCACACAAGTAAGCTAAGCCGTGTTGACTGTCGACTTTGAGTAAAATCGCGATACCGCCAAAGGTTACAATCGCGAGTCCACCTAGCAAACCATCAATGCCATCGACCATATTGAACGCGTTAATCGCGCCAATCACAGCAAGTACTGTAACTACAGGGCTAAGAAACCCTAAGTGCAGTTCTCCGGTTCCAAAGAGGTTACCAATGTGCTCTAGTCGGATATCGGCGAAATACATCATGCAAATGGAGAGGATCGCTTGAACCACAAGGCGAATCTTGAAACTGATATCGAATTTGTCATCAAGAGCGCCGATAAAAATCAGCGCGGCGATAGAGGCTAAAAAGAGCTGGCTATGGGGGATCACATCGGGGTGCGTGACGATAAACTGGCCTATCGCTAAACTGATAGCGATACCGCCTACAAGTGGGATCGCACCCTTGTGCAGCTTTCTTTCATTGGGTTTATCTACTAAGCCGATGACTTTTGCTACTTTTCGCATTAAAAAGAGTGAGGAAAAGGAGAAGAAACCAACAAATGATAGCTCTAATAACATGATGAACTCTAGCCAGTATTTTGTATGAATTTTATTTGCGTGTATCTTACGTTAAAACTATCACTATGTACACTTGGTTGAGTATGTTTTGTTCGTTGTTTTTTTAGTGTGACATTGGGTTTTAGTATGTAATTTAATGTTAACTAAGAATGGTGGCTACGCTGCTTTAGTCAGTATTATTGCTTAGGCTTTGTAGGTGCCTTAAACACAAAATGACGCTTTTTTTCACATTCGATCATCCTACCTGCGCCCTTTCTTGATCTTCCGCTACAGTTTTGACTGTAAACTGTAGTAAAATTACGCTAATTTGTTTCTATACCGATTTATTTTGAATTGAACGAGGTCAGTCCTATGTCAGCTAAGAAGCCAATGGCTCTAGTGATCCTTGACGGTTACGGTTACCGTGAAGACAACCAAGACAACGCTATCGCGAACGCTAATACACCTGTATTAGACGGTCTTATTGCTAACCAACCTAACACGCTAATCTCGGCTTCTGGCTTAGATGTAGGCCTACCTGATGGCCAAATGGGTAACTCTGAAGTGGGTCACACCAACATCGGCGCGGGTCGCGTGGTATACCAAGATCTTACTCGTATTACTAAGTCAATTTCAGACGGCGAGTTCGGTCAAACTGAAACGCTAGTTAACGCTATCGATAAAGCGGTGAAAGCTGAGAAAGCGGTTCACATCATGGGTCTTATGTCTCCAGGTGGCGTTCACTCTCATGAAGATCACATCTACGCAGCGGTTGAAATGGCAGCTGAGCGTGGCGCAGAAAAAATCTACCTACACGCATTCCTAGACGGCCGTGATACGCCGCCACGTAGCGCAGAAAACACACTAGCTCGTTTCCAAGCGCTATTCGCTAAGCTAGGCAAAGGCCGTGTGGCTTCTCTTATTGGTCGTTACTACGCTATGGACCGTGATAACAACTGGGATCGCGTTCAAGAATCTTACGACTTGCTGACTCAAGCAAAAGCTGAGTTCACATTCGACACAGCTGTTGCTGGCCTAGAAGCGGCTTACGCTCGTGACGAAAACGATGAGTTCGTTAAAGCGACTGAAATCAAAGCGGAAGGTGAAGAGTCTGCAGCTATCGTTGATGGCGATGCGGTTATCTTCATGAACTACCGTGCTGACCGTGCTCGTGAAATTACACGTGCGTTCGTGCCTGATTTCGACGGTTTTGCTCGTAACGTATTCCCAGCGATCGATTTCGTGATGCTGACTCAATACGCAGCAGACATCCCACTGCTATGTGCATTCCCACCGGCTTCTCTAGAGAACACTTACGGTGAATGGCTATCGAAAGAAGGCAAAACGCAGCTACGTATCTCTGAAACAGAGAAATACGCGCACGTGACGTTCTTCTTCAACGGCGGTAAAGAAGACGAGTTTGAAGGCGAAGAGCGTCAGCTTGTTGCTTCTCCAAAAGTAGCAACGTACGACCTACAGCCAGAAATGAGCGCACCAGAGCTGACTGAAAAGCTTGTTGCAGCAATCAAAGGCGGCAAATACGACGCTATCGTTTGTAACTTCCCTAACTGTGACATGGTTGGCCACACTGGCGTTTACGATGCAGCGGTTAAAGCGGTCGAGTCGCTAGACGAATGTCTTGGCAAAGTGGTTGAAGCAATCAAAGAAGCCGATGGCCAACTGCTTATCACAGCTGACCACGGTAACGCGGAAATGATGGTTAACCCAGAAACGGGCGGCATCCACACGGCGCACACTAACCTACCAGTGCCACTTATCTACGTAGGCAACAAAGACGTTGAGTTCAAAGAAGGTGGTAAGCTGTCTGACCTTGCACCAACGATGCTTTCTCTATCTGGTATCGCAATCCCGGCTGAGATGTCAGGTGATGTGATCGTTAAATAGCTAGTCGTTAAATAGTTGTTTGGCTCAGCGGTTCACGTTGAGCTTTAACGATTCTGAAAGCCCGCACTTCAAAGTGCGGGCTTTTTTATAGATTCGGGATACGAGTAAACGAGATTCGAAGAGCTTTAAGGGCAGATTTGGGATGCGAGTAAACGGGATTCGAAGAACTAAGAGCTTAAAAGCAGATGCGGGATTCGGGTAAGCGAGTATCGAAGAGCTTAAGGGCTGGTGCATGATGCGAGTAAGCGGGTCACTAACAGAATGAGAGCTGTTATATATTTTCGCATCTCGAATCTCGTTACTCTCATCTGCTCTAGACTGTCATTCCAGAATTGAGGAACGAAATGTCTGGAATCTCATGCCATGTATTACTTGTCATATTCGGTGTTCTGCATAAAGAGAGATTCCCTATCACGCTCGTCCCTCACTGTAGGGAATGACGTTGTCAAAAGTGTAATGATAAAGGGCGGATGCGGGATGTGGGTAATCGAGATTCGCAGAGCTAAACGTTATTTGTAGAGTATGCAGTGTTGAATGAGCAGTTGTTCTAAGTTTTGTTTTTGCAATGCGATCACATCTACAATTACTCTCGTTTCTTTCGGATGAGCTGACGGTAACGTTCGGTAGATAATACGAAAACGATCGAGGTGAAATTCGCGAAAGTTTTTCACTCCAAGCTCTAGTAAAGAAGGGGCAATGTTTGCAGCATGAGGGTTATCAGAGACCAAGGCTTCAAATCTGTTGAGAAGAGCTTCTATGCGTTCAATAACAGCCACTTCACTAGAATAATCACTTAAGTAATTAATTAAAGCATCAAGTAGTTGCTCAAAGGTGTCTGTGTACTCGATGGTTGTCATATTATTGAACCGACTGCTTACGCTTTGCCAGTTTATCTCGAATCTGAGAGCCGGAGTTTACTCGGCCATGTTTTTCATCATCAATAGAAAACGACAATAGTTTCATTAATGCTATCGCTTCATCTCTACGCTTTCGATCTTCATAAGATTCAATCGTATAAGCGGGTTTACCATTTTGAGTAATGGTCATAGGCTCCGATAAATCGAGGTTCGCCGCGTGCTTTTTTAAGTAACTTATCGTTTCAGTGGACATTATCATCGCCTCTTAATGTAGAGGTTTAAATGTAGACTATATTTAGTCTGATGACAACGACGCTTCTTGATGGTGAAACTTTATATTATTGATCTAGTGAGATAAGGTTTGTTTCTTTTTATTTAAGACTGAACGCTCAAAATCCAACAACCACTCTTTGCGGTTAATGCCGCCGGTGTAGCCGGTTAATGTACCGTTTGCGCCAATCACTCGATGGCAGGGTACAACAATACTAAACGGATTCTTGCCGTTCGCACCACCTACTGCTCTTACTGCTTTTGGGTTGTCCATTCTCTTTGCTTGTTCGCCGTAGCTGATGGTTTCGCCATAAGGAATGGTTGTTAAAGCCTGCCAAGCTGCTTTTTGAAAGTCAGTCCCTTTTGGCTGCAGTGGCAAATCAAAGCTTGTACGTTTTCCTGCGAAGTATTCATCTAACTGTTTCGTCGCCCGTTGGCAAAGCTCATCTGGATTGCTAGTCATTAGCTCTTCGTGATTTACATGGTCAATTTCAATAAGCGACACACCATTACTCACAATGATCATCTTGCCAATCGGTGCGTCATAGAACATTTTGTAAGTACTGTCTTCCATGTCACCTTCCTTCTTCTAGTCTCTTTCTGCTCTCAAGCTCTTCGAATCTCGATACTCGAATCCCGTATCTGCTCTTAAGCTCTTAAATCTTTTCGCATCCCGTCACTCGCATCTCGAATCTTTCTCTACTTGAAGCGCAAAGCAATACCCTGAAATACCGCCCATGATGTTCCCCAAGGCTAAACCAATAAACAGTCCTTCAACACCATCAATCTGGCTACCTATCCAAGCGAATGGAAGAGTAAATACAAACAGGCGCATGAAGCTCCACTGAAAGGCTTTGAGTGGTTGATGCATCGCATTCATCGCGCTGATCAGCATCATCACAATGCCTTGGAATCCGTAGCTAAATGGGACGACTAACAAGTAATGCCACAAGATGCCTCGCACGGATTCTTCTTGAGAGAACAGGGCGGCCAAAGGAATGCTTAGTGGCACCATCATTAAGAAAATCAAACCTTGGAACATCACAGCAAAACGCATACTCAGAAACAGTGCCTTAAAGCTTCGTTGTGGGTTGTTTGCGCCAAAGTTCTGCGCCATGAAAGGCGTAAGGGCAGAGGTCAGAGACATCAATACAATGATAAGAATCGATTCAATACGCTGGGCAGCTCCGTAAGCAGCAACAGCTTCTGTCCCTTGTTTGGCAAGCATCATCATTATAATGGCGCCAGCAAGTGGATTGAGGGCATTGGAAAGGGCTGCGGGTGTGCCAATGGTTAAGATTTGTTTCCAGTCATCGATGATGTTTTTTAGCTTGGGCGGAGCAAGTAGCTTTTCTCGTATGGTTAATACATACAGTGAGCCACACAATGCACCAAACCAACTGAATCCGCTAGCAATGGCTGCGCCTTGAATCCCTAATTCAGGGAAAGGCCCGTAACCAAAGATTAATAGGGGATCGAGAATGCCGTTAATCAGGCCGGCCAGCATCATAATCTTGGCGGGTGTTTTAGTATCACCACTGGCTCGTATTGCACTATTACCTGCCATTGGAATAACAAGCAGTGGAATGGCTAAATACCAGACTGTCATGTATTCAGATATTAGTGGCAGTAACTCTGGTTTTGCCCCCAATAAAGCAAACATAGGCTCTAGCGTTATAAGCCCCAGTGTTGATGCAAAACCAACAAGCAGCACAGCAAGCAGTAAACCGTGGCAAGTAAAACGAGCGGCATTTTGCGCGCAACCTTGGCCAAGTAATCTTCCTATACATGTCGACAAGCCAATGCCAATCCCCATGGTGATGCAGTTGATGGCAAAGGTGATAGGGAAGGTGAAACTCACCGCTGCAAGGGCTTGTGTGCCCAGTAATGAGATAAAGAAGGTATCGACGAGGTTAAACATCAAGATCGCCACCATACCGAATATCGTCGGTATGGTCATGGTACGCAATGTACTCTCAATAGGAGCGGTTAATAGCCCGTGCTTATCTTGCATGCAAAACGCCGATAGAATCTAAAAGCGTAGGATAAACAGATGCGGGCGGGAAGGGAAGAAAAGCAGATGCGGGATGTGAAAGAGCAGATGCGAGTAAACGAGATGCGAAGAGCTTAAAAGCAGATACGAGATGCGGGTAAACGAGTATCGAAGAGCTAAAAGCGGACAAAAGAAAAGCAGCCTTCTTTTGCTTAACCGCCTGACCGTTACACAGGATTATTCGCAGGGGCGTTTTTGCTTTCCGTATCTCGCATCCCGTTTACTCGCATCTGCTCTTACTTGCTCTTATCTGCTCTTTCGATCACAATTTTTCCCTTTAACCCCTTGGGATCTTTCACTTCGCCCCAACATACTCTTTAACCCCATGCCAATCGTGGCAACTATCAAATTAAATGGAAATTATCAGGAGATCTGACCGATGAATATCCGTCCTCTACACGACCGAGTTATCGTTGAGCGCCAAGAAGTTGAATCTAAATCTGCTGGTGGCATCGTTCTAACTGGTTCTGCCGCTGAAAAATCAACTCGCGGTGTAATTCTAGCTGTTGGCAAAGGCCGCATTCTAGAAAACGGTTCAGTACAACCATTGGACGTTAAAGTTGGCGACACTGTTATCTTCGCTGAAGGCTACGGCACTAAGTCTGAAAAAATCGACGGCAAAGAAGTTCTGATCATGTCTGAAAACGACATCATGGCGATCGTTGAGTAATCCGACCCATAAACCTGAACTGACTGAATAAAGAATTTAAAGGAAATAAAGATGGCTGCTAAAGACGTTAAATTTGGTAACGACGCACGTATTAAAATGCTAGAAGGTGTAAACGTTCTGGCTGACGCGGTAAAAGTAACGCTAGGTCCTAAAGGCCGTAACGTTGTTCTAGATAAATCATTTGGCGCACCAACGATCACTAAAGATGGTGTTTCTGTTGCACGTGAAATCGAACTTGAAGACAAGTTCCAAAACATGGGCGCACAAATGGTTAAAGAAGTGGCTTCGCAAGCGAATGACGCTGCGGGCGACGGTACAACGACAGCAACAGTTCTTGCTCAAGCAATCATCACTGAAGGCTTAAAAGCCGTTGCTGCTGGCATGAACCCGATGGATCTTAAGCGTGGCATCGACAAAGCGGTTATCGCAGCAGTTGAAGAGCTAAAAGGCCTTTCTGTTCCATGTGCAGATACTAAAGCTATCGCGCAAGTAGGTACTATCTCTGCAAACTCTGACGCGACAGTCGGTAACATCATTGCTGAAGCGATGGAAAAAGTAGGCCGTGATGGCGTTATCACAGTTGAAGAAGGTCAGGCTCTGCAAGACGAGCTAGACGTAGTAGAAGGTATGCAGTTCGACCGCGGTTACCTATCTCCTTACTTCATCAACAACCAAGAAGCCGGTTCTGTTGATTTAGAAAGCCCATTCATCCTTCTTATCGACAAGAAAGTATCAAACATCCGTGAACTTCTTCCGACTCTAGAAGCCGTTGCTAAGGCATCTCGTCCACTTCTAATCATCGCTGAAGATGTAGAAGGCGAAGCGCTAGCGACTCTAGTTGTGAACAACATGCGCGGCATCGTGAAAGTGGCGGCTGTTAAAGCCCCTGGTTTCGGTGACCGTCGTAAAGCAATGCTTCAAGATATCGCTATCCTAACGGGCGGTACGGTTATCTCTGAAGAGATCGGTCTAGACCTTGAGAAAGTAACACTAGAAGATCTAGGTCAAGCTAAGCGCATTACTATTACTAAAGAAAACTCAACCATCATCGATGGTGCGGGTGAAGAAATGATGATCCAAGGTCGTGTTTCTCAAATCCGTCAACAAATCGAAGATGCAACGTCTGACTACGACAAAGAGAAACTTCAAGAGCGCGTAGCGAAACTAGCTGGCGGTGTTGCAGTAATCAAAGTTGGCGCAGCGACTGAAGTTGAGATGAAAGAGAAGAAAGACCGTGTTGAAGATGCACTTCACGCAACTCGCGCTGCAGTTGAAGAAGGTGTGGTTGCTGGTGGTGGTGTTGCACTTATCCGCGCTGCATCTAAAGTTGCTGGCCTTGAAGGCGACAACGAAGAGCAAAACGTAGGTATCCGTGTTGCACTACGTGCAATGGAAGCGCCAATCCGTCAAATCACTAAGAACGCAGGTGATGAAGAATCAGTGGTTGCTAACAACGTTCGTGCTGGCGAAGGTAACTACGGTTACAACGCGGCTACTGGCGAATACGGCGACATGATTGCAATGGGTATCCTAGATCCAACTAAGGTAACTCGCAGCGCACTTCAGTTCGCAGCATCAGTTGCTGGTCTTATGATCACAACCGAAGCGATGATCACTGATAAGCCACAAGATTCTGGCCCTGCAATGCCTGATATGGGTGGCATGGGCGGTATGGGTGGCATGGGCGGTATGATGTAATCATCCCCCTTTCTCGTAACAGAGAAAGCCATACATAGGCTTTGAAAGATATAAGCTTTAAAGCGGAGACTTCGGTCTCCGTTTTTTTTGCTCTTCGCATCTCGTTTACCCGCATCTCGTATCTCTCATTTTTTCTTCCCTTATCCGCTCTTTGCCTTTCGCATCTCGTTCACTCGAATCCCGCATCTGCTCTTAACCATTGCTCTTTATGGTTTAGCGGCTTATATTCAACAGTACAGTTATGACATTGATCTAACATGGATAGCTGTTGAATAAAGGATAATAAATGCTTGATTGAAAATGGATTAATCAAGTCAACAATAAGTCAGTGGAGACTCCCCCAATGAAAAAACTACTTTCAGTATTAGCTGTGTCGGCAGCGGTAATGGCACCAGCGGCATTTGCTTCATCGCCAGTTATGTTTTCAACGATCAACGGCTTCAACGCACCGGATTCAGATGCGGTTGGCGGTGTACGTTTAGCTCTGCTTCACGGACAAGTAAACGACCTTAAAGGTGTCGATCTTGCGGTTGTTGGTATGTCTGAGACGCAAACAACAACAGGTGTG
Source organism: Vibrio sp. BS-M-Sm-2 (assembly GCF_041504345.1). Classification (NCBI taxonomy): domain Bacteria; kingdom Pseudomonadati; phylum Pseudomonadota; class Gammaproteobacteria; order Vibrionales; family Vibrionaceae; genus Vibrio; species Vibrio sp. BS-M-Sm-2. The sequence goes on along the minus strand of NZ_CP167894.1, from coordinate 1,637,087 downwards.
AACCTGGGTATCTTCGGTGCATCAAAAGTGAACCAAGAAATGACCGGCGCATCTCTAGGTTTCTTCAACTGGAACACGGGTAAAACAACCGGTGTTAACCTTGGTGCAGTGAACATTACCAATGATGTAAAAGGCGCGAACGTGAGTTTCGTCAACTACTCAGAAGGTAACACTATGGTTGATGTTGGTGCAGCGAACCTTTCAGAAGTGTCCACGGTTCAGGTTGGTATTTTCAACAAAACCAACAAAATCGAAGGCGTGCAGGTTGGTCTGATTAACTGTGCTGATAACGGTTTCTTCCCGTGCTTCCCGATTGTAAACTTTGCTAAATAAAGCGGTCGTTTAGCCTTTGGTTCTACTATTGGCTTAGCGTATTAGCTTTTTAATTAGCGCATTGCTTTTAGTTAGCGCATACGCGATTAAAGACTAAGTATAATAACGCCTAAACCCTTGTTTAGGCGTTATTATATTCAATTCTACGTCTACGATAAACTTCTCCAACCATCCAATAAGCATTCTGTTTTATATTTGCTATTGCAGTATTTTTACTTATAAGTACAATGTGCGATAAATTCCCAACGATGATTTATATGCTTTGATTAATCCCCATACCGTCGATTTTAAAAAGGCTTTCTTAGGCCTGACCGCCAGTTTTTTAGTAGTTTTGAGCTTGTTGCTCGTTGATTCAGCGGAAGAATCAGATAAACAGTATGGAATCGAAAACCAAGGCGTGACACGCTCTTTAGTGGAGCTCACACAGATCATTAATGCACTAGAGTACAACATCACTGCGCTCTACCCACTGCATGGTGACACCTACGTATTCTCGCATGAGAAAAAGATCGAAGATGAGACGTGCTATTTCACCAGTGAAGAGCAACATGCCCCTCGCTTTGACTTTATGTTCTCTGGCCCTCGCGAGATGTGCAACCCGAAATCGGACCTTTATGCCGAAGCGGGTAAGCGCTTGTTCATCGCACCGACCATGGCTTATTTTGCCAATACCATTGATACCATCTCTGCGATTTACTTCATTTCAAAAGAGAAGTTTATTATCTCTTCCCCCTCCGATATTGCCCAATATATGAAAGGCGATACGTTCGACTCTGTCGTAAATAGCCGGCCATATTGGATTAATACGATTCGCTTTGGCTTAGCTCAGGGGCAAGATCAGGTGGTGTATACCGGCCAGTACGATGACTACCTGACAGGTCAGAAAGTAGTGACCTTAACCAAAGGGATCTACGTTAATGGCGAATTCAAAGGGGTGTTGGGTGTGGATGGTTATGTCTCTAATCTCGTATCGAACCCTACCCATGGCTATCAAGTGACGAGTACGCGAGGCGCAAACAAATACGGGTTTATGGATTTTACCTATTCCAAGCCTCTGTATGTTGGTGACATTAACACTCAGTTGTATCTGAGTATTGAAGAAGATAAGAGCGAGCACTTTCTGCATGTATTGGAGATGGAGAAGATTCAACTTTCGATACTCTTGATTTTGTATCTGCTCTCAGTTTTATGGTTATGGCGCTTTTATACAAGACAAGAACACCAGCGTTTAAATGACCTAGCAATGCGCGACCCATTAACTGGCTTGCTGAATCGACGTGGTTTTGAAGCTCGATTACTGGCTCAGGATGAAGAGCCTATTATTGGTGTTGGCGTGTTTGATATCGATGATTTCAAAGTCGTTAATGATCAATATGGCCATAAAGTGGGGGACGAGGTGATTTGCCATGTTGCTCAGTTGATGCTGAACAGCGTTAGACAGCAAGATATCGTGGCTCGATTTGGTGGTGAAGAGTTTGTTGTTGCGATTACGGGGGAATCATCAGAGTTGCTTTCGTCGATCTTTGAGCGAATTCGAAACGACATTAGCCTACAGAGTTATCGATGCCCTACGGGTGACAAGATTAGTGTCTCAGTATCTGGTGGCGCGACGCTTTATTCTCTGTACAAGTTTGATAGTGTCGGGCACTTATGGAAAAACCAGAGTATTCGTTCGTCTGATCAGCTGCTCTATAAGGCAAAGGCCGCGGGTAAGAATCAGGTGTGTATTCAGGTGTATTAAGCGCTTTCGTACAAACTCAAAGCCTAGTCGTTTGACTAGGCTTCTTTTTTGTCTCTAAGGAATTGTGTCTAAGCAATTGTCTCTAAGAAATTGCACCTAAGATTAGAGATTATTTTTTCACGCGACCTTTTCGCATCCACTTCTGATGAACACCACGACGCAGGCTTTGGAAGCTGTTTTCCACCTTATCGACACCAAGCAGAATTACTAGCGCCATTAGCGTGATAATGACCGATTGGGAAAGGTGACCAAGTGCGATCATCATACCTAATGCAGCGAGTACCCAGATAATCGCGGCTGAAGTGACACCATGAATCTTTCCATCCAGTGTCATCATTACTCCAGCGCCAAGGAAACCAACCCCAGTAATGATCTGACCAAGCACACGAGCTTGATCGAGCGTGTTAGGGGAAAGGCTAATCGCCATGGTGAGGAAGAAATAGGTACCGCTGATGATCAGAATCGATGTCCTGATTCCGACCGGTTTGCCGCGTGTTTGCCTTTCGATGCCGATTAACGAACCACACAGCATGCATACTGCAAGGCCTGCCCAGCTAAAGGGGGCAAGGTTGAGAGTTTGTTCTATAAATTGTGTCATATCACCCCTCCTAAAAATTTAGAATAGAGCTGAGTATGCTAATAATAGACCGGACGATCGAACAAAAACTTTTTGTCTTAACGATTGATAAAGATGACGTAAAGTCTAACAGCCGTCTGTTGTTAAGGTGAAGACAGGTGTCGTGGTCTCAGTCGCTTCTTGATATTCAAGGTAACAGTTATCAGCCTGCTTTTTTCGGCTCGAAGGTGCATAAAGAATAATGCCATCGTGCGCGTCTGTGTTGGTAAAGAACCAGTCAGCTCTACCTGTATCCCAAACCGCATCTAAGAAAGTGGATTCGATAAGGTGTGCCCAAGCTTGATCATTCATCGCCGCAGGATAACCGTAAGCCACCAATATATCGTCGCCCTCAACATTTACTGACGCACTCGCTGCTTTATCTAAGCCTAATGCTGATGTCTTACCATAAAGCATAGCACTTGCGCCTTCCATACCGCCTTTAAGGCCATTTAATGTCGAGATGCGAGCATCGGTTTGCAGGTTGAGGAACTTCGAAGCGGCCGTTACAGACACAATACCCAGAATCACGATCACCACGACCAACTCGATGATGGTGAAACCTTTTGAGTTGGACTTAAGCGCTTGACGGGATGTGGTTGCTGGTGGAGCAACTGAAGTATTGTGTTTCATTGATACAACTTCTCTATTCAATGTGGAGGTCGAGTGGCGTCTTGCTGCTGCGTCCACCAATCTCACGAGTTAACTTAGGCACCAAGTAGCCAGAAACCTCAGAGATTAGCCCTTTAAAATGATGCTTCGCTTCTTCATCAGAAATATAAAAATGAGCAGCGCCCTGAACTTTATCAAGTACATGCATATAGTAAGGTAAAACGCCGGCATCGAATAGTTTTTCGCTTAATTCTTTCAAGGAGTTAGCGCTGTTGTTCACCCCTTTAAGTATCACGCCTTGGTTAAGCAGAGTCACACCACTTTGCTTCAGCTTATGAAAGACTTTTTTGAGCTCTAAGTTAATTTCGTTGGCATGATTAATATGGCTCACCATGACCACATTGAGGTGAGTTTGCGCTAACAATTGGCACAGTTCATCCGTCACTCGAGCGGGGATCACAACCGGTAATCGGCTATGAATTCGAACGGTTTTGACATGTGGGATTTGTTCGATAGCACTGATAAGCCATTCTAGTTCGCTATCTTTTGCCATCAGTGGATCGCCACCCGATAAGATAACCTCGTTGATCTCTGAGTGAGCAGCCACATAGTCGAGGCTGGTTTGCCACACCGACTTTGAGCCCTTGTTATCTTGATAAGGAAAATGACGACGGAAGCAGTAGCGGCAGTTAATTGCACAGCCACCTTTCACAATCATCAATGCGCGATTTTTGTATTTGTGCAGTAAACCTGGAATCGCGTTGTCTTGCTCTTCTAAGGGATCTGCGGAATAGCCTTGGTGCACCTCAAACTCTTCACTTAGCGGTAAAACCTGTCTTAGCAATGGATCGTGTGGGTTGCCTTTTTCCATTCGTTCGACAAAGCTAAGGGGTACCCGAAGTGCAAATAACTCACGAGCAGCGAAGCCTGCTTGCCACGGTGTTGGGTCTATTTCCAATGCCTCAAGCAGTTTTGTCGGGTCAGAGATCGCATTCGATAGTTGTTTGAGCCAGTTTTGCTCAACAGATTCGACTTTTCGGGTTATGATATGCGGCATTGAAATTAACTCAAAGATGTGGAAGAGAAAATCATGGCGTCAGTAAGCACCAATGAATTCAAAGGCGGTTTAAAATTCATGTTAGATAACGAGCCTTGCTCAATTATCGACAATGAATACGTTAAGCCAGGTAAAGGCCAAGCGTTTAACCGTGTAAAACTTCGTAAACTGCTGTCAGGCAAAGTGTTAGAGAAAACATTCAAGTCAGGCGAAAGCTTCGAGCTTGCAGATGTTGTTGACGTTGAATTAGGCTACCTATACAACGATGGCGAATTCTACCACTTCATGAACAACGAAACATTTGAGCAAATCGCAGCAGACGTAAAAGCAGTTGCTGACTCTGCAAAATGGTTAGTTGAAAATGACGTTTGTACTCTAACGTTGTGGAATGATAACCCTATCACAGTAACTCCACCAAACTTTGTTGAGATCGAAGTAACTGAAACCGATCCTGGCCTTAAAGGCGACACACAAGGTACTGGCGGTAAGCCTGCAACTCTAGCAACAGGCGCGGTAGTTCGCGTACCTCTATTCATCGCAATCGGTGAAGTTGTGAAAGTTGATACTCGTACTGGCGAATACGTTGGTCGTGTGAAGTAATTTGATTGTGCCCATCCTATTTTGGGATGGTTCAGTGAAATAGAAAAGGTCGCTCATGAGCGACCTTTTTTGTACCTCAAGATCAGATGCGAGTAAACGGGATGCGGGATACGAAGAGCTGGAAGGGCAGATTCGAGTAAACGAGATGCGGGATACGAAGAGGTGGAAGGGCAGATGCGAGTAAACGGGATGCGGGATACGAAGAGCTGGAAGGGCAGATGCGAGTAAACGGGATGCGGGGTACGAAGAGCTGGAAGGGCAGGTTCGAGTAAACGAGATGCGGGATACGAAGAGCGGTAAGGGCAGATTAGAGTAAGCGAGATACGGGATACGAAAAGCAGGAAAAGCAAGAGCGAGCTAGATGTGTGATATTCGACAAGCAACAAAAAAGCAGAACAAGATAACCCTGCTCTGCTTTTAGTCTTTTCGCTCTTAAGCACTTCGATACTCGTTTACCCGAATCTGCTCTTAAGCTCTTCGATACTCGATTACTCGATTACTCGATTACTCGAATCCCGAATCTGCTTTTAAGCTCTTCGCATCTCGATTACTCGAATCCCGCATCTGCTCTTAACTGTTAGATCATAAAGATGAAAATAACAGACAATGCGCTGATTAGGCCTGCAACGAAGTAGCAGCCCACTTTACCCGCAACGCCGACATGGAACTTAAGGTCGTGCATGCCGTGGTGAAGACGGTGCATTGCGTGCCACATTGGCAGTGCTAGCGTACCGATGATGAACAGTGCACCGATAATGCTGGTGGCAAATTCAGACACACGTTCGTAGTTCATTGCGTCCGCATCGATGATGCCCATTGGCACTAAGATACCTAGCACTAAAATCGTGATTGGTGTGATCATCGCGAACCAAGTACCGCCAGCGCCGAATAGGCCCCACCAGATTGGCTCATCAGAGCGTTGTGGGTTGTGGTTAACAGGTTTTACTTTGTAATTTGTGTTCATAACGAAAGCTCCTTACACCACAACAAGAACGATTAAAGAAATAAAAGCCACCGCTGCCCACTGGGTCAGTACGATGATTCTTTTATCAACCAATTTGCCTTTAAGGCGGATTGGCATTACTTGAGGCATCATGCTGAAGAAGGTCTGAGCGTGCAGTAAGCTGCCAAGCAGTGCCACGATGTTGATACCAACAATGATAGGGTTAGCCATAAAGCTCAACCAACCTTCCCACGCTTCAGGACCTTTCACTAGCGCACCCAAACCAAAGGTTAGGAACACAGTGAACAGAATCAAAGGCAGTACAGTTGCTTCACGTAGCATGTAGAAGCGGTAGAACGGATGGTTGCTCCACCATGTTCTCTTCATCTCACGAACATAAGGCTTACGATTGCTCATATTATGCCTCCTCTGCTGTTTTTACTTGCGATCCATCAGGCTTGAACATCGAAATAACGAAGTCCATTGAAGACTCAACTTTGCCTTGGTTTACTGCCGCTGCTGGGTCTACTTTCTTCGGACATACGTCAGAACAGTAACCTACAAACGTACAGCCCCAAGCGCCGTTGTCGCCATTGATAAGTTTCATGCGTTCAGCTTTACCATTGTCACGGCTATCTAGGTTGTAGCGGTGAGCAAGAGCAAGTGCCGCAGGGCCGATGAACTCAGGGTTTAGACCAAACTGAGGACACGCTGCGTAACACAAACCACAGTTGATGCAGCCAGCGAACTGTTTGTACTTCGCCATTTGCTCTGGAGTTTGGATGTTAGTGCCGTCTTCTGGCTTACGGTCGTTACCAATGATGTAAGGCTTGATTGCTTCAAGGCGCTCGATGAACGGCGTCATGTCGACAATCAAATCTTTTTCGATTGGGAAGTTAGCCAAAGGCTCAATCTTGAAGCCATTCGGGTAGTCACGTAAGAAGCTTTTACATGCCAGTTTTGGCACGCCATCAACCATGATGCCGCAAGAACCACAAATCGCCATACGACAAGACCAACGGTAAGACAGGTCTTTATCTAGGTTGTCTTTGATGTAACCGATCGCATCAAGTACTGACATGGTTTCATCAAATGGCACTTCAAAGGTTTGAAAGTGAGGTTCTGCATCGTGCTCAGGGTCATAACGCAGGATTTCAATTTTTTGGATTCGATTCGCTGACATTATGCTTGCTCCTCTTCGCTCTTCTTAGCATTCTCTTCTGCTGCTTTTTCAGCGGCAGCGGCTTTCTCTGCAGCTTCACCGTACAGACGAGCTTTAGGTTGAGATTTGGTGATCTTAACGCCGCTGTAGTCGATGGTTGGTGCTGCATCTTCGTTGTAGAAAGATAGAGAGTGTTTCAGGAAGTTCACGTCATCACGTTCTGTGCAGTTGTCGTCTAGACGTTGGTGTGCACCGCGAGACTCTTTACGAAGGATCGCTGAGTGAACCATCGCTTCTGCAACTTCAAGGCCGTAACCCACTTCGATAGCGTAAAGTAGGTCAGTGTTGAACACTTTGCCTTTGTCTTTAATGCTGATCTTCTTGTAGCGAGCTTTCAGTTCAGTGATTTTGTCGATGGTCTTTTGCATCAAGTCTTCTTGACGGTAGATACCACAACCCGCTTCCATGGTGTGACCCATTTCAGTGCGGATGTCAGCCCAGTTCTCATCACCTTCTTGGTTTAGTAGACCTGCGATGCGATCTTCAACCGCTTTAACTTGCTTAGCGATAGATTCTTCATTCCAGCCTTTGAATTCAGCTGCACGTTTCACTGCTTGTTCACCGGCTACGCGACCAAATACTACAAACTCAGCCAGCGAGTTAGAACCTAGGCGGTTTGCACCGTGTAGGCCAACTGAAGCACATTCACCAACGGCGAATAGGCCTTTAATGCGAGTTTCACAGGTACCGTTAGTTTCAATGCCACCCATGGTGTAGTGAACGGTCGGACGAATTGGAATTGGCTCTTTTGCTGGATCGACGTTTACGTACGCTTTTGCCAGTTCACAGATGAACGGTAGACGCTCTTGCAGGTACTCTTCACCAAGGTGGCGAAGGTCAAGGTGTACGACATCACCAAGTGGGTGCTTGATGGTGTTACCTTTCTGCTGCTCGTGCCAGAATGCTTGAGAAACTTTGTCACGAGGACCCAGTTCCATGTATTTGTTCTTCGGCTCGCCCACTGGAGTTTCAGGGCCCATGCCGTAATCTTGTAGGTAACGGTAGCCGTTCTTGTTGACGATGATACCGCCTTCACCACGACAACCTTCGGTCATCAAGATGCCAGTGCCCGGTAGGCCTGTTGGGTGGTATTGAACGAACTCCATATCACGCAGTGGTACACCGTGGCGATAAGCCATTGCCATACCGTCGCCCGTTACGATGCCGCCGTTGGTATTGCAGTGGTAAACACGACCTGCGCCACCGGTTGCTAATACAACAGATTTCGCTTTAATCGTAACAAGCTCACCTTCAGACATATGAATCGCGATTAGGCCTTGTACTTCGCCATCTTCAACGATCAAATCCACCACAAAGTACTCATCAAATCGTTTGATTGTGTCGTACTTCATCGAAGTCTGGAACAGAGTATGAAGCATGTGGAAGCCGGTTTTATCCGCTGCGAACCACGTTCTCTCTACCTTCATACCGCCGAATCGGCGTACGTTTACTTCACCGTTTTCTTTACGACTCCATGGGCAGCCCCATTGTTCCATTTGGATCATTTCGCGAGTCGAGTTTTCAACAAAGTATTCAACAACATCCTGTTCACATAGCCAGTCGCCACCGCCAACAGTATCGTTGAAGTGGTTATCTAGGCTATCTTCGTCTTTAATTACCGCTGCTGAACCGCCTTCTGCTGCTACCGTGTGCGAACGCATTGGGTAAACTTTAGAAATCAGTGCTACTTCCAATTCAGGATTAGCTTCAGCTGCTGCAATTGCTGTACGAAGACCAGCGCCGCCTGCGCCGATGACTGCGATATCTGTGGTAATTGTCTTCACAGTTATTCTCCAGTGTGATGCGGAGTATTCCGCTTGTTATTATAAAAAGCTTATTTAGAGAGCAGTAAACGGCATCAACCGTTCATCACCCCTAAGCCTTAAGTGGTAGGTTCAGTGTAAGAGAGGAAGGTATTCGAAAAGTTGATGCATTTGGGTTTTTAGGTCGGTAGTGCATATGGAGGCATAGAATTTATAGGTTATGTGACTGCAATCACGGCAATGAATTGTTGATAACGATTAGCCCACAGGGCTTGTGTTAACGGCTTGTTGAGTATGATTTTTGTTATCAATGTGGATGTGAAAGCTGTATTGATAATTGTATTGTAGAACGTAATTTTCTGGCTTCATTAAAGCAACATTTTGCTTTCATCTATAGAAAGATAGAAGCTTACAAAAGAGGCGAAAGGTGGTAATTTCCGTCGCCTAGAATTCAGTAATATGGAACTTAATAATGCACTCAACATGGCAACCAGCCGCAACCATTAAGCAGTTAAAGCAACGTGCTGATATCCTTAATCAAATCCGTCAGTTCTTTGCTGAGCGAAACGTGATGGAAGTGGATACGCCTGCGATGAGCCACGCCACGGTGACGGACGTGCATTTGCATACTTTCAAAACTGAATTCGTAGGGCCGGGTTATGCGCACGGTCAGCCCTTGTTCTTTATGACTAGCCCTGAGTTTCATATGAAACGTCTATTAGCGGCGGGCAGTGGCTGTATTTATCAAATTTGTAAGTCTTTCCGGAATGAAGAAAATGGCCGTTACCACAACCCTGAGTTCACCATGTTGGAGTGGTATCGCGTCGGGTTTGATCACCATGACTTAATGGATGAAATGGATTTGCTGTTACAGCAGGTACTTAAATCGAGCTCAGCAGAGCGAATGACTTACCAACAAGCCTTTATCGACGTGTTAGGTGTGTGTCCGCTTGAAGATTCGATGGATACGTTAAAACAAGCCGCAGCAAAACTTGGGCTCAGCGACATAGCTGACCCTGAAGAAGATCGCGATACCTTGCTGCAGTTGCTGTTTAGCATCGGGGTTGAAGCAAAGATTGGCCAACAGGTGCCAGCCTTTGTTTATGACTTCCCAGCCTCACAAGCGGCATTAGCTAAGATTAACCCCGAGGATTCACGAGTGGCGGATCGCTTTGAGGTGTATTTCAAAGGCATCGAATTAGCTAACGGTTTCCATGAGTTGGATAAACCACAAGAGCAACTCAAGCGTTTTGAAGACGACAATGCCAAACGTATTGAGATGGGCTTATCACCTCAACCGATTGACCATCACTTGATTGAGGCATTAAAAGCGGGTTTACCAGATTGTGCGGGTGTTGCTTTAGGTATCGATAGGCTGATTATGCTGGCTTTGGGTTACGACCACATCGATGATGTGACCGCTTTCCCGTTCCCACGTTCTTAGCTTTTTGCTTTTGTTTTTACTGAGAGTTAATTAACTATTAATTCTCAGCTTCTAATCAGCTTTACTCGCTGACCAGAATACCGGTGCTCTATCTGACCAAAATACCTGTACCCACTAGCTGACCAGAATACCAGTACCCACTACGGCAACAATGGCACCGATCCAAGCGTAGGCATTTGGTCTCTGTTTGGTGTACAGCCAAAGTATTGGTAACAACATGATAGGTGTGGTTGAAGATAACAGAGCGACCATGCCGACATTGCCTTCCTGTAGTGCATACAAGATCAGCGTCATTCCCACCGCCATCGCTAAAAAGCCGTTAACTGCCGTAATCGCAAATATCTGACCATTCATCGGGTTGATTGCGCGTGATAGCTTGGCACCCGTTAAACGAAATGCGGAGTGGGCGACAAAGGCGGTGATCATCCGAATCGCAGAAGCGGCAACCGGGTCGATATTGGTTTGCATCACGGGTTTGGCGATGATGCCACCCAGTGCTTGACAAATCGCAGCTGTAATTCCCAGTGCAACACCAATCCACACGGTGCCTTTAATGGTTTCAAGTTGATTGTTAGTCTGTCCTCGACGACCAAAGAATATCGCGGTTAAGACGCCACTGAACACCAAAGCCGAGCCAATCAGCTCAACAGAAGTCATGCTTTCGCTAAATAGGAAGTAACCAAGAATGGCTGAGAACACGGCGTGACAAGAGAACAGCAAACCCGCTTGGCGCGGTCCCATTCGGTTTAAGCAGGCAAATAGGGCGGTATCACCAATGAAGATACCAATCAGGCCAGACAGCATCATCGGCGTGACTAGATTGGCTTCGACAGTTGACCAACCTCCGGTAAACCAAGCCATACTCGATAAGATGATTGCGGTACAACCCATTCGCCAGCGGCTATAGGCGAAAGAACCCAAGTGCTGAGCAGGCTTTACTGACATTAGGCTCGCAATGGCCCAAAGAAAGGCAGCGGCGAGAGCTAACCATTCGAATCCCATCTGAATAACATCCTTGTGTCTGGGATAAATTAGCTCATCAATATGCATCAAACCGAACTGAGAACAAAGTGATTCTTAGCAAAAGCACCACTTTGCTGCTCAATTACCGCCTTGCTCTTCAGTTACTGTTTTGTTCCGGTTATCCGTTTCGCTTGTCTGACTAGCGAAGCTTTATACCTTAAAGCGCTCCACATCTCGGCGCATCGACTCGGCAGCGCTGCTCATCTCATTTGAGCTGTTGCGGCTGCTTTCCGCTTGTTGTGCAAGATCATCAGAGGCATCTTTAATCCCTTGTGTATTACGACTGATGTCTTCGCTCACGGCACGTTGTTCTTCCGCAGCACTCGCTATTTGCAACGCCATATCGTTGATTTCGGTGATGGCTTGCGTGATTTTAGATAGGCTGCCATGAGCTTGTTCTGCGAAGCCAACACTGTTCTCTGCCAGTTGAGTGCTGGTGGTCATGCTTTCGACAGCATGTTCAGTATTCTTCTGTAACGTATCAATCATCACGCGGATTTCTTCCGTTGAGCCATGCGTTCTTTGGCTTAGTACTCGAACCTCGTCTGCGACAACAGCAAATCCGCGACCTTGCTCACCCGCTCGAGCGGCTTCAATTGCCGCATTCAAGGCCAACAGGTTGGTTTGTTCAGCAATACCTTGAATGGTGGATAGGATCTTGTTGATGCTTTGAGCATTACTCTCTAATTCACGAATCACATTGGCCGCGTCTTCAACTTGAGTCGCGAGGCCAGTAATCGCATCGCGGTTTTGTTGAATAACCTCCTGACCTTCATTACAAGCAGTGGCTGAAGCTTGAGAAGCGGATGCAGTGAGTTCAGCATGGCTGGCTACTTCAGCTGCGGTGGCGGACATCTCATGAATCGCGGTCGCTATTTGATTGATATCGTTTTGCTGATTTTCAACTCGAATGGAGGATTGGGTCGCCAGTTGGTTGGCCTTTTCGGCATGATTGTTGAGATCGTGGCTGTGTTCTATGACGCCTTTCAACATGCTTTGCATCTGGCTTAAGAACTGGTTTACAAGCTCGGCCAGTTTGCCTATCTCATCCATACGCGTGATATCAATACGTTGAGTGAGATCACCTCTACCTTGAGCAAGCTGAGTCAGTGCTTCTGATAAGGTTTGTAATGGTGAAAGCAGGCGGTTGATCACCATTGTGCTCGCAATCGAAATGACGATGTACAAAACCAAAGAGGTTAGGGAGATGAATTGAATCGCGTCAGAGACCGCAGAGAACGCCATTTTCTTATCGATAACAATACCTAACGACCAATCAGTATTCGGGACATTGGCAATGTAGACCAGTTTATCCCCTTGGCCTGGCCAAGTTAGCGTGGTGATCATTTGATCTTGGATCAATTGCGACACTTTGTTTGCAGTGAGTCCTGGGTTCAAACTGGTCAGTGGTTTCTGACTTAGCTCTTCATCAGTGTAGGCAACGATGTTGTTGTTACCATCCACTAAAAACGCAAAGCCATCGTTATCCAGTTTTACATTGAGAACCGTATCAATAATGCTGGTGACGGTTAAGTCTGCCGCGAGAACACCTTGTCTATCGCCACTGAATGCTTTGGCAAAACTGATGACGATGCTGCCGTCAAAGTCTTGATAAGGTTCAGTAATGACGAGGTCTGATGTTGCGTTAGCATCTTTATACCAAGGGCGGGTGCGTGGGTCATAGCCTGCTGGCCAATCTTCACCTTTATCGCCATACGCGATAGTGCCATCGCTGAATCCCGCATAAACAGACAAGAATTGCCCAGCTTGTTTGGTGATTAGCAACTCGCGGTCAGAGTTACTACTGCTTGAAATGGTCGGCTCATTAGCAAGCATCATATCGCTGCGAGTAGAGAGCCAATCGGCAATATAATTGGTAGTGCCGACACTGACATTTTTCATTTCTTGGTTGATCGCGACTTCAGTCTCTTGAGTCAGCTGATTAACCGAGATCCATGCTTGAGCCCCACTCACGACGGCAATAATGACCGCAATGGCGATCTGAATTTTAAATTTAATAGTATGTCTCAAGGTCCATTCCTCTCTGATTAGACAATAACCTAACTACAACGACGTACTTGATGGTGAATTGACGTGTCTTTGATGCGTGTATATTGCCGCTGTCTTGATGTTGTTAAATGTGTTTAAAATCAAAAATTTAAAATAAATCATCGTTATTTTTAATAATCCGTGAAGTAGAATCACAATTATCTATCGATCAAAATCGAATAAACCCTCCAGATAGCGAAATCATGATTGCTATCTGGAGGGTTGTAGTGAGAATTTAACGTGCTAGATGATAATAAGCTAACGTGCTAGGTGATGATAAACAGCGCGAGGTAGACCATTGACAAGCCGACAATCCCTAAGATGATGCCCATCTTCGCCATGTCTTTGCTTTCGATAAGCCCGGTTGAGTAAGCCAGTGAGTTTGGTGGTGTCGATACTGGTAAAATCATACCAAGTGATGCTGAGAAGGCGACCACAACCAGCAAGCCCTGTAGGCCACCAATCGCAACTAGGCTTTCCATCGATGCACCAATCGCAGCGGCTATTGGCATCAGTAAGTTGGCAGTCGCGGTGTTCGACATGAAGTTCGCCATTAACCAACACACGATAGATAACGTCAGTACCACAGCAGCAGGCGAGAGTGATTCATAGTCAATCGCGTGTGCGAGTGCAGCGGCTAAGCCTGTTTTATCCAAGCCAATCCCAATCGCAATACCACCCGCAACCAGCCACAATACATCCCAGTTAATCAGCTTGAGCTCTTCTTTGCCCATGATGCCAGTGAGAGTAAAGACAGCCAGTGGAATGATAGACACTACATAAGTGTTCATGCCATGCAGTTTGGTGGTCATCCACAATAAGATCGTCGCAGCGAAGGTGATGTAAACCACAATCGCTCGCCAGCTCTTTCTGAATTGTCCATCGAGTTTGAGCACCATGTTCTTCTGCTTGGAAGGAAAAATTTTCTGAAGAAGGAACCAAGCAATGGTGAGTTGGATGATCACAAAGGGCAAGCCCATCATCATCCAGCTGAGGAAGTCGATGGTGTTTTCACCCGTTAGGTATTGTAATGCGATGGCATTGGGAGGCGTGCCGATTGGTGTCGCGATACCACCGGTGTTGGCAGCAATGGGAATACACAACACGAGCGCTTTGATCCCCATGTCGCCTCTTGGTGCCGACGCCACGATAGGACCGAGTAGCGCCAGCATCATTACCGTGGTTGCGGTATTTGACATGAACATCGAGAACACGGCGGTGATCAGCATTAAACCCAGCATGATGAAGCGCGGCTCTGTGCCAAATGGCTTGAGTAGCACTCGAGCTAAGTTGTTATCGAGTTCGTACTTGGATGCGGATATCGCAAGAGCAAAACCACCCATGAATAGGATGATGATCGGTGACGAAAATGCACCGAATATGTCGGTATATTTGATTAACTCACCTAGATCGTGTCCTGCGGGTGGATTTCTAAACAGGTGTAAGCCTTTATCAGAAATCATTACTAGCTCAAGTGCAATGATCAAAATGGAAGTGGCGAATACCGGAACAGGTTCAAGTACCCACAGTAGAGCTGCCAACAAGAATATCGCCAACAAGCGGTGTTGAATCAGCGTGAGATCATCGATTGGTATTGAATCTATCGGCATGAATAACACGCCTAAGGGAATCGCAAAACAAATCAACAGCTTGACCAGAACGCCAACATTGAGTTTAGGCATGTACAAAGACCCTATGAATAAAATATCTTCAAATAGAGTAAGTTATCTGGATTTTTGGTACTTGGAGACGGATTGTAAAATCGAAAAGTTGTTTAAGGTTTCGACAGTTGTTTTGTTTTTGGTCAATCTTTTATCTGAGCAATTAGAGGCAAGAGTGAGAAGCAACAGCTGGCTGGGCAGGGGTTGAGGATTGAAAGCTTGGGTTGTTAGGGCTTGAGTAGGAGACGAATTGGTAGAGTTAAGAAAAAGGCGCGTTCTTCTCTGATATAGAAATAGAAAAAGTAACGCGCCTTTAAAACTAAATGAGTTAACTCAAACCGTTAAGCTTGGTCAGTGTTCTCTGTTGAATCAACAGCTTCAGTCTCAACTTCTTTACCAGCAATATGCGCGAAAGGGGTACCAAGAACGGTTTTCTCACCATTTTGCATCGTGTCGTCAAATTTGATCGCACCTTTACCGAACAGGTTGATAACGGTTGAACCAAGCTTAAAGCGGCCCATCTCTTCGCCTTTCTTCAAGATGATTGCGTTATTGCCTTGTGCTGGGTAATCCCATTTGTAAACCGAGTTACCGCGAGGTGGCGTGATGGTGCCAGCCCATACTTGCTCAATGCTGCCTACGATCGTTGCGCCAACCAACACCTGTGCCATTGGGCCAAATTCCGTATCGAAGATACAAACGACACGTTCATTACGTGCGAATAGGTTTGGAACGTTCTCTGCCGTTAACGGGTTAACTGAGAAAAGATCACCGGGAACGTAGATCATCTGGCGTAGTGTGCCGTCGCATGGCATATGCACGCGGTGGTAATCACTTGGAGACAGGTAAAGCGTTGCGAATTCGCCGTCTTTAAACTCATCCGCTAGCGCTGCATCACCACCCAATAGCTCGCGAGCTGAGTAGTCATGGCCTTTAGCTTGAATCAGTTGACCGTCAGTAATTGGGCCAAATTGGCTTACACGTGCATCGGCAGGGTGAACAATAACTGACTCACCTTCAGCGATAGGGCGCATGCCATCTTTCAATTCACGCACGAAGAATTCATTGAATGTTTTAAAGTGTTTTGGATCGCTATGCAGAGCTTCATCCATGTTCACTTTGTATTGCTTGATGAACCAGTTGATGATCGCTGTCGTTAAGCCGCCCGCTTTAGCAGACGCAAGTTTGCCGACTAGGCGAGTCAGTCCATGTTGTGGAATCCAGTACTGCAATCCAACTTTAATCTTATCCATTGTATTAATTTTCCAATGCTAATTGTTTTTCAATTAAATCTGTTGATGACGGTTTAGGGCGCGAGATGTTACTTAAATTCGCGCCAATTGTCAGTAAATGCACACATTTGTTCACAAAAACGCGATTAGAGATCGGCTTTTTTGTTGCGTGAATACTGACGGTTATCTTTGTTACTCGCCATGCTTTCAATGATGCGGTGGTAGTTGTCGAAACGTAATCGACTGATCTTGCCGTTTTCTACTGCTTCGCGCAGGATACAACCAGGGTCATCGTTGTGTTTACAGTCGCGG